>NZ_JBFUFU010000012.1:0-279867 GCF_056403275.1 Mycobacterium sp. P2_H7
GTCCGCAGCCCAGGATGATGGTGTCGGCATCGGTTGTGCCGCCGGTGGCCCAGTCGTGGACGTGGTTGGCCTGGCAGTGGTCGGCGGGGGCGAAGCACCCGGGTCGGGTGCAGCCACGGTCGCGTGCGATCGCCACCAGGCGCTGCGCTGTGGACGCCAAGCGTTTGGTGCGACCCAAATACAACGGTTCTGCGGTGTGTTTGCGAAATAGTAGGAAGTAGTGGTGGGCGTGGGCGGCCAGGCGCATCAGGTCGGGGATGGAGAGTTTGACGCCGCTGTTGGTGTGCGCGATGCCGGCGCCCTTTTCCAGGTCGGCGAGGGGGGCGGTGATGACGACGGTGACCGGTAGTCCGTTGTGTTGGCCGAGTTTCTTGGACATCAGGGTTTCGCGGCACAGGGTTTTGAAGGCGTCGTGGGCGCGGCGGGCGGGGCTGCGGGTGTCACGGGCGGCGGCTTCGGCGAACCGTTGTGCGGCGTGCAGTTCCTCTTCGGCTTCGGGGTCGAGCGGATTGGGTGTGGGGTTGGGGATCGGTTCGGTGTCGGCGGGATTGTTGACCCCGGGGGCGGCCCAGACTGATTCGATGGTTTTGAAGTAGGCCGCGGCTTCGGCATCGAGGTAGCCGCTGACTCGGTAGTTGCCGTCGGCGTCTTGGGGTCCCAGCCGCAGGCCGGGTTGATGCTGCGCGAGGTCGGGGCTTTTGCCGTCCTGGTTGAGCAGATAGAGCATGTGGGCGCCGGCGTCTTTGACGGTTTCGGGTGGATTGGTGGTGGCGATGCGGACCAGGGTGTCTTCCCACTCGGCGCGCACGGCGACGGTGAGGTAGCGATCGGCCTTGCGCAAGACGTCGCGGATGATGGTGGTGTGTTCGAGGTTGATGGTTCCCTGGGCGAGGGCGGCAGCGCAGGCGGGTAGTTCGGGTTGCAGTGTTTCCCCGCCGATGATGTGTCGGGGACTCAGATGCTCAGCATCCTTCACCCGGGCCTTCGCCGCCGTTTGGCTGATGCCCAGTCGCAGCGCCAGAATGTCGGGCCAGGATTTCCCGCCGATCTCCTTGGCGGTGACCTGGCATTGCAAGGCAGCCAAGATGCGGTGATCGACAGATGCAGTCGTACGGACCAGGTGCTCCCGTTCGGATTGGATCTCAAGCAGTTCCGGAACTGTGAAGGCAGTGAAGTCGAGCGTGGTCAGTTTCTGGCAGGCGGCACGGTAGTCGGCGAGGGCAGTGGTGACCGCCTCCCGATCCGACACCGTATTCGCAAGCATGTTCGAAGTCTACGCCGCACCACCGACGGGACCAGAAGTTATCCACAGCCCCAAAAGCTATCCACAACAACGCAATTCGCTCTTGCGTAACCGCTCAGGTCGTGATCTGAATCTGCCCGTCCACGTCGACCACGGAATAGCTGCGTACCGGTTCGCCACCACCTGCCTCGACGCCTGTGCACATGTCATAGGTCGCGCCGTGCAACGGACAGACCACCACGCCGTCGTCGGCCAGCCCGTCGGCCAAGGGTCCACCTTTATGTGGGCAGACCGCGTCCAGCGCACGCAACGATCCGTCCCGCAACCGGAACACCGCGATCTGGGCGTCTGCTACCGCGAACGTCCGCCCCTCGCCAACCGGGATCTGCGAGACCGGCCCCAGAATGCTCATCGGTGCCCTCGGCTCTTCGCGCAGGCGCTCATCGCACCGGCACCTGGGGAAGAGTCAACAACGGCAACGACGAACGGAACTGCCCCTCGCTCACCGGTTCCCGGCCATCCAGCCACGGATCCCGATACGCATCAACGGATTTCTGCATGCGCGCATCCAGTCCCTCCGCCAATCCGAGTGCATCTTCGACCACCACGGCGCGGATGTGCTCGATGCCCACTCGCGGTACCCAGGCATACGTGCGTTCCAGCCATCGCGCATCCTCGCGGTAGAACTGCAGGAACCGGCCGGTCAGCGTCATCACTGTGTCAGCAGAGTCCACGGTCGCCAGCAGGTCGCCTTTACGGATATGCGCACCCGCCGCGCCACCGACGTAGATCTCCCAGCGGCCACCGTCCACGGCGACCACCCCGAGGTCCTTGCACAACGACTCGGCACAGTTGCGCGGGCACCCCGTGACAGCCAACTTCATCTTCGCCGGGCTCGCCAAACCCTGGTAACGCTCCTCCAGTGCAATGCCCAAAGCCGTCGAATCACCGACCCCGTAGCGGCAGAAGTCGCTGCCCACACAGGTTTTCACGGTGCGGAAGCTCTTGCCGTAGGCATAGCCCGACGGCATGTCCAAGTCGGCCCACACCGCGGGCAGATCCTCCTTGCGGATACCCAGCAAGTCGATGCGCTGGCCACCGGTGCACTTGATCAGCGGAATCGCGTACTTGTCGGCGACGTCGGCGATTTTGCGCAATTGGTCCGCATTCGTCACCCCGCCCTTCATCTGCGGGACCACCGAGAATGTGCCGTCCCGCTGGATGTTGGCGTGCACCCGGTCGTTGATGTACCGAGCGTCCTGCTCGTCGACGAATTCGTCCGCCCACATCATCTCCAGCAGCGAGGACAGTGCCATTTTCGAGCCGGCATCGACACGGCCATCAGGAGCCAGGGCAGCGAATACCGAAGATACCGAATGCAATTGCAGCTCACGCACCAACGACATCAAAGACGGCTTGTCGTAGGGGACACCGGGCACGTACCACGATGCCGACGGATCCTCGGTGACGGCACCGCCGGCCGCCCATTCGACGATCTGGCCGACCAGTTCCTTACAGGAGCCACACCCCTTGCCGGCCTTGGTCTTCGCCATCACCCCCGAGACGGAGGTTTCACCGGCCTGTACACAGGAGACCAGCGCGCCCTTGGATACCCCGTTGCAGTTACACACCTGCGCATCGTCGGAGAGTTCCGAAACACCCACCGCCACATCGGGGGTGCCGATGTCGAACATCAGTGACACGCGCTCGTCGGGCAGCGGCAGGCCGCTGTCGAAGGCCTGGGTCAGGAAGGACACCTTCGACACATCGCCGACCAGGGTAGCGCCCACCAGCTTCCCGTCCCGGATGACGATCGTCTTGTACACGCCGTGTCGTGGTTCGGAGTACTGCACGAACTCGTCGTCGGGCAGCTCGGGGGCTTTGATGCCCATCGAGGCCACGTCGACGCCGGCGACCTTGAGTTTGGTGGCGGTGCGCGAACCGCGGTATGCCGCAGTGGTATCGGTGCCGGTGAGGTGATCGGCCAGCACGGTGGCCTGCTCCCACAGAGGCGCGACCAGCCCGTAGACCTGGCCGCGGTGCTGGGCGCATTCGCCGACGACGTAGACGTGACCGTCGTCGATGGACCGCATGTGATCGTCGACCACGATGGCCCGCTCAACCGTCAGGCCGGCACGCTGCGCCAGTCCGACGTTGGGCCGGATACCCGCGGCGATGACCAACATGTCGCAGTCGATGACACTGCCGTCGGAGAAGACGATCCCCGACAGCTTGGCGTCCTCGTCGACGAGCACCTCCGTGGTGCGTTTGTCGGTGTGCACGGAGATGCCGATCCGTTCGACGGAGCGCCGCAGGATGGTGCCGGCGGCGTCGTCGAGCTGCGCGTTCATCAGGGTGGGCCCGGCGTGTACGACATCGACGGCCAGGCCCCGGTTCTGGAGCCCGCGCGCGGCTTCCAGGCCCAGCAGTCCGCCACCGATCACGACGGCCTTCGTCCGGTTGGCCGCCTCGGTGATCATCCCGATGCAGTCGTCCAGCGTGCGGAAGCCGAAGACGCCGTCAGCGAGGTTCTTGTTGTCGGCCCACAAACCCGTCATGGGCGGGAAGAACGAGCGGCTTCCGGTCGCGAGGATCACATCGTCGTATCGGATGGTCGACCCGTCATCGGCATGCACCAGCCGCGCGAACGTGTCCAGCCGCACGACGCGCACCCCGGCCCGCAGGTCGATCGCATTGTCGGCGTACCAGTCCAGCGCGTTGAGGTAGATCTCCGCCGAGTCGTCACTGCCGGCAAGCACATTGGAGAGCAGGATGCGGTTGTAATTGCCGTACGGTTCGTCGCCGAAAACGGTGATGTCGAAGAGTTCGCCGCCGCCACGCGCCAGGATTTCCTCGATCGCGCGGACGCCGGCCATCCCGTTGCCCACGACGACCAGCCTGCGCTTCACGGGATCTCCACCAGGCCCAGGTCGAGCACCACGGTGCCGGCCACGCCGGCCGGTGCTGCGACGTAGAGCTCGAGCACGGTGTCCCCGAGCAGATCCTCCACCACCCGCAATGCCACGTGGGTGGCACCCTTTGCGGCGATGGGGAAGTAACGCATGGGGGCGCCGTCACGGAACAGCACCACCGTGATCAGTTCATCGGTGGAGTTGCCGCCGCGGAAGTACACGGGCTGCGTGACGCTGCCCGCCGGCACCACGTACCGCAGCGAATCGTGTATCAACTCCGGTTTGTCAAGCCCGGCTCCTTCGAATGCGAAGGCGCCCTGCAGGAATCGTGGTGCACTGCCATCGCTCATGCTTCAGCAGAAGCTAGGGCCCGATTGTTTCCGGTTGGTTTCCCCAGTGCAACGGCAGTGAATACCGTTGCGCACGACGGGTGATCCTCGTGATGTGAGTAGGTGTTGACAAGCCGGACACGGTGGTGCAACGGGTGCGGAATGGCGTGGTCGTAATTTTCTGACCAACCGATCCGCACTTTGGGAAGGACCCCCTTGACCATGTTGACCCGCGACCGTGACATCGAGCACTGGGACGCCGAGGACGTCGACGCCTGGGAGGCGGGTGGCAAGAAGGTTGCGAAGCGCAACCTCATCTGGTCCATCTTCGCCGAGCACGTCGGCTTCTCGGTGTGGTCCATCTGGTCGGTGATGGTGCTGTTCATGCCGCAGAACGTCTACCACATCGACGCCGCGGGGAAGTTCTACCTGGTGGCCATGCCGACGCTCATCGGCGCCTTCATGCGGATCCCGTACACGATCGCCCCGGCTCGTTTCGGCGGCCGCAACTGGACGATCGTCAGCGCACTGTTGCTGCTCATCCCGACGCTGCTCACCTGGTGGGCCATGAGCAACCCCGGCACCACCTACACCACCTTCCTGGTGATCGCGGCGTTCGCCGGTTTCGGCGGCGGTAACTTCGCGTCGTCGATGACGAACATCAACGCCTTCTACCCGCAGCGGCTCAAGGGCTGGGCGCTGGGTCTGAACGCGGGCGGCGGCAACATCGGCGTCCCGGTGATCCAGCTGATCGGCCTGCTGGTGATCGCGACCATCGGCAACACCGCCGCGCACCTGGTATGCGCCATCTACCTCGTGCTGATCGGTTGTGCCGCAGTCGGTGCCGCGTTGTTCATGGACAACCTGCGCAACCAGAAGTCGAACCTCGGCGCCATGGTCGAGGCGATGCGTTACAAGCATTCGTGGGTGATGAGCTTCCTGTACATCGGGACGTTCGGCTCGTTCATCGGGTTCAGCTTCGCCTTCGGCCAGGTGCTGCAGATCAACTTCCTGGCCGGCGGTGCCACCGCCGCGGCGGCGTCCCTGCACGCAGCGCAGATCTCGTTCCTGGGACCGCTGTTGGGGTCCATCTCGCGGCCGTTCGGCGGCAAGCTCGCCGACCGCATCGGCGGCGGCAAGATCACCCTCTACGTGTTCATCGCGATGATCTTCGCGGCCGGCATCCTGGTGACCAGCGGCATGCTCGACGACGCCATGAAGGGCGCCCCCACGGGCGCTCAGATGGGTGCCTACGTCATCGGCTTCATCCTGCTGTTCATCCTGTCCGGCTTGGGCAACGGCTCGACCTACAAGATGATCCCGTCGATCTTCGAGGCCAAGGCGGCCGACCACGACGAGTGGACCCGCGAGGAGAAGGCGTCCTGGGCGCGCAAGATGTCCGGTGCGTTGATCGGCTTCGCCGGTGCCGTCGGAGCGCTCGGCGGGGTGTTCATCAACATCGTTCTTCGGGCCTCCTACGTCAGTGACGCCAAGTCGGCGACGAATGCCTTCTGGGTCTTCCTCGCGTTCTACGTGATCTGCGCAGTGGTGACGTGGTTCGTGTTCCTGCGCATCGCGCCGGCCAAGCCGAAGGTCGCCGACGAGCTGCCGGAATCGGTTGCTACCGCCTGACCTGCAACGACTCGGCCTCACCGCGCGCTCACCGAGGGGTTGAGCACGCGGTGAGGTCGAGTTTTCTTTGCGCTAACGTCACCACAAAGGAACCGGAACACTGGCAGCAGACGATGTTTCCATGTCGGTGAAAACGCGGACCGCGTGCTCGTATTGCGGGGTCGGCTGTGGCATCGAGGTCACCACCAAGGCCGATCCGGTCAGCGGTTTACCAGTGATTGCGCAGGTCAGCGGTGACAAGCTGCACCCCACGAACTTCGGCAGGCTGTGCACCAAGGGAGCCACCCACGCCGAGCTGATGGCCGCCACCGACGGCAGGCTGAGCACGGCGCTGGTGCGTGCCGAGCGCGGTGCGGAGGCTGTTTCCACCCCGGTCGACGAGGCCGTCGCCGAGGCCGGCCGCCGGCTGCGGGCCATCATCGACGAGCACGGTCCCGATTCGGTCGCGCTGTACGTGTCCGGCCAGATGTCGATCGAGGCCCAGTACCTGGCCACCAAACTCGCCAAGGGCTACCTGCGAACCGTGCACATCGAGTCGAATTCGCGGCTGTGCATGGCCAGCGCCGGTACCGGCTACAAGCAGTCCCTCGGCTCTGACGGACCGCCCGGGTCCTATACCGATTTCGACAGTGCCAACCTCTTCTTCGTCATCGGCGCGAACATGGCCGACTGCCACCCGATCCTGTTCCTGCGGATGGCCGACCGGATCAAGGCCGGCGCCAAGCTCATCGTGGTCGATCCACGCAGGACCACCACCGCGGAAAAGGCCGACCTGTTCCTGGCGATCAAGCCCGGCACCGATCTCGCGCTGCTCAACGGACTTCTGCACGTCCTGGTCGAGAACGGCGATATCGATCAACAGTTCATCGCCGAGCACACCCAGGGCTGGGATGCCATGCCGGCCTTCCTCGCCGACTACAACCCGGAGCGGGTGGCCCAGATCACCGGTATCGCCGAGGGCGACATCCGCACTGCCGCAGCCATGATCGCCGAAGCCGGCGACTGGATGACCTGCTGGACCATGGGTCTCAACCAGAGCACCCACGGCACCTGGAACACCAACGCGATCTGCAATCTGCACCTGGCCACCGGCGCCATCTGCCGTCCGGGCAGCGGTCCGATGTCCCTGACCGGCCAGCCAAACGCCATGGGCGGACGCGAAATGGGTTACATGGGGCCCGGATTGCCCGGCCAGCGCGCTGTGCTGTCCGCCGAGGACCGCGCATTCTGTGAGGACCAGTGGGGTCTGGATCCGGGCACCATCCGAAGTGATGTCGGACCAGGCACCGTCGCGATGTTCGAGCAGGCCGCAGCCGGCGACATCAAGGCCTGCTGGATCATCTGCACCAACCCGGTTGCGACGGTGCCCAATCGCAAGACCGTGATCGCCGGCCTGGAGACCGCCGAACTCGTCATCACGCAGGATCCATATCACGACACCGCAACCAATCGGTATGCCGATATCGTGCTGCCCGCGGCCTTGTGGGCGGAGTCGGACGCCGTGATGATCAACTCCGAGCGCAACCTGACGCTGCTCCAGCAGTCGGTGCCTGCCCTGGGCGATGCCCGCCCGGACTGGGAGTTGATCTGCGGTGTCGCCGAAAAGCTCGGTTTCGGTGACGATTTCGACTACAAGTCCAGCTCCGAGATCTTCGACGAGATCCGCCGCTTCTCGAATCCGCGCACCGGATATGACCTGCGCGGCGCCAGCTACGAACGGCTGCGGGAAACGCCCCTGCAGTGGCCGTGCCCGCCTGAGGACGCCGAGGATCGGCATCCCATCCGCTACCTCAATGATGGTGTATCCCAGACACTTTTCGTCGACGACGACGGACACCGGCCGCGGTTGGCGTTCGCGACGCCGTCCCGCAAGGCGGTGTTCTTCGCCCGGCCGCACATGGACGCCCGTGAACTGCCCGACGACGACTACCCGATGGTGCTCAACACCGGCCGGCTGCAACACCAGTGGCACACGATGACCAAGACCGGTCGGGTCGCCAAGCTGAACAAACTCAACAGTTCGCCTTTCGTGGAAATCCATCCCGACGACGCGGCCACCCAGGGAATCACCGAGCACCATCAAGTGGAGCTGACCTCTCGGCGCGGCCGCGCGGTGCTGCCCCCGGTGATCACCGACCGCGTGCAACCCGGCAATGTGTGGGTTCCGTTCCACTGGAACGACGAGCACGGCGAATATCTGACCATCAACGCGCTCACCAACGATGCGGTGGACGCCGACTCGCTGCAGCCCGAGCTGAAGGTCTGCGCGGTGGCGCTGCGGCCCATCGCACCGGTGCTACCCACCGGGGCCGGCCACCCGCTCGCCGAGACGCTCGGACTGCAAGGTGTGACAGTGGAGCTCACCGACGATGAAAAGCTCTATATCGCGGGCTTTCTCACAGGTGTGACCGACAGTTTCGCCGGCGTGCCCGTACTTCCCGCGACGGCGCCGGTACGACCACAGGCGCGACTGTGGATCGACGGCCTCCTGGGCGGCATGTACTCGCGATCCGGGGGAGCGGTCGCCGTTGCGGAGCCTTCGGCGCCGGGGCCGCTGGTGTTGTGGGCCTCGCAGACCGGCACAGCCGAGGAGTTCGCGGCGGGGTTGGCCGGCCGACTGCCCGGCGCGCGCCTCATCCCGATGGACGACGTCACGCTCGCCGATCTTGCGGCTGCCACCGAGATTCTCGTCGTGACAAGCACGTTCGGCGACGGCGGTCCGCCGGACAACGGTGCCGATTTCTGGCAGCGCCTGGAATCTCCCGATGCGCCGGCGCTCCCGGAGCTGCGCTACGCCGTGCTGGGGATCGGGGACAAGGCCTACGACAATTTCTGCGGGCACGCCAAGGCGCTCGACGCGCGGTTTGCCGCGCTCGGTGCGACCCGGATGCTCGACCGTGTCGAATGCGAGGCGTACGACGACGAGCCGCGGGCCGCCTGGGCCGACCAGGTCACCGGTCTCGTCGGCTCGGAGTCCGCGCCGACCGCGACGGCGATGACAATCCCGGTCGCCCCGGCCCCGCTCAGCCGCAACGCCCCGCTGCTGGCGCCACTGAGCCGCAACATCCGGCTCACGCCGGTGTCGGCGCAGAAGGAGGTGCGCCAGTTCGGTTTCGACATCTCCGAACATGTCGCCGAACACGGCGCGAGCTACGCGGCGGGCGACTCCCTGGGCGTCTTCGTCACCAATAGCGATGAGGCCGTGACGGCTTGGCTCGCCGGCACCGGGCTGACCGGCCATGAGGTCGTCGAGATCGACGGTGCCGACACCGATCTGCGTACCGCGCTGACATCCTCCTACGACATCTGCCGGATCACCCCCAACCTGCTGCGTTTCATTGCCGAGCACGGGCCCAAGGCGGCCAAGCGGCTACGTGGACCCAGAGATGAGCTGGACAAGTGGCTCGGTGGACGCAACGGCCTCGACCTCGTCGAGGAATTCGGGGTCCGCGCCGAGGCGCAGGAGTGGCAGGACGCCCTGGTGCGACTCACCCCGCGGCAGTACTCGATCTCCTCAAGCCCGCTGGTCAGCCCCACGGAGGTCCAGCTGACGGTGTCGGTGGTGCGCTACGAGAGTGTGCGCGGCGCCCACCGGCATGGAGTCGCGTCGACGTACCTGGCCGACCGCGCGCAGGCCGCGCCCGTCTTCATCCAGCGCTCACCCAACTTCCGGCCACCGGTGGAATCGGCGACCCCGATGATCATGGTGGGGCCGGGCACCGGCATCGCGCCGTTTCGTGGCTTCCTGCAGGAGCGCCGCGCGCTCGGTCACACGGGGCGGAACTGGTTGTTCTTCGGCGATCAGCACCGCGCCGAAAACTTCTATTACCGGGACGATTTGGAGCACATGGTCGCCGATGGCCTGCTCAACCATCTGGATCTGGCGTTCTCCCGAGACCAGGCCAAGCGGATTTACGTGCAGCACAAGATGCTGGACGCCGGTGCCGAGCTGTGGCGGTGGATCGAAGACGGCGCACATTTCTACGTCTGTGGTGACGCCACTCACATGGCCAAGGACGTCGACACCGCGTTGACGACCATCATGAAGAAGCACGGCGGACTGTCCGACGAGCAGGCGCACGACTACAAACGTGAGCTGGTCGCCGAGAAGCGCTACGTGCGCGACGTGTACTGAACCGCGCCAACCCAATCGGTCCCCACGGCGGTGAATAAATCGCTCGCCGTGATTGTTACTAGGACGTAACAGTGATTGAAGGGGAGATACCGATGAGTTGGCATCCAGGCGACGTCGTCACCGCCTGCCGGCAGATTGAGGACATGGATGTTCCTGCGGTGCCGGAAGGTACCGAGGGCACCATCGAATCCACGACGGTGTTCGGCAGACCCAAGCTGGTGTGTTTCACCGTGCGCACCATCTGGGGCAAGAAGCGTGCATGCATCAATGTGCACCGTGGAGATGTCGGGTAGCACCGAATTAAAGAAGAGGTACCTGATCGGCAATGACGCCGGTCGGGTACCTCTCGCTATGTGTGTCCGAGGGGGGACTTGAACCCCCACGCCCGTTAATAGGGCACTAGCACCTCAAGCTAGCGCGTCTGCCATTCCGCCACTCGGACCGGCCCCATCCCGGATGGGGCGCTTAAGGCTAACGGATGGCCCCTGGTTGACCCAAACCGAGTGGCACGCCAGATGGTAGGAAAGGTGGCGTGACCCGACCCGAAGACGAAGTGGTGGACCTCGTCAGCAGCCTCATCAGGTTCGACACCTCCAATACCGGGGATCCGGAGACCACCAAAGGTGAGGCCGAATGTGCCCACTGGGTCGCCGCCCAGCTCGAAGAGGTGGGCTACGAGACCGAGTACATCGAGGCGGGCGCCCCTGGCCGCGGCAACGTGTTCGCACGCCTCGCAGGCGCCGACCGCAGCCGCGGCGCACTGCTGATCCACGGCCACCTCGACGTGGTGCCTGCCGAACCAGCGGACTGGAGTGTGCACCCGTTCTCCGGGGCAGTCGAGGATGGGTATGTCTGGGGCCGTGGCGCGGTCGACATGAAGGACATGGTCGGGATGACCCTGGCCGTCGCCCGCCATCTCAAGCGCGAGGGCATCATGCCGCCCCGGGATCTGGTGTTCGCGTTCGTCTCCGATGAGGAGCACGGCGGCACCTATGGCTGTCAGTGGCTCGTCGACAACCGACCCGACCTGTTCGAGGGCATCACCGAGGCCATCGGCGAGGTCGGCGGGTTCTCCCTGACCGTCCCCACCCGCGACGGCGGCGAGAAGCGGCTCTACCTCATCGAGACGGCCGAAAAGGGGCTGTCCTGGATGCGCCTGGAAGCACGTGGGCGTGCCGGGCACGGCTCGATGGTCCACGACGACAACGCCGTCACCACCATCGCGGACGCGGTCGCCCGGCTCGGCAAGCACGAGTTCCCGATAGTGCTCGCCCCATCGGTCGCGGAATTCCTCACCGCGGTGTCCGAGGAGACCGGTTACGAATTCGACCTCGACTCACCGGACTTGGACGGCACCATCGCCAAGCTCGGTGGCATCGCCCGCATCGTCGGCGCCACGCTGCGGGACACCGCCAACCCCACCATGCTCAAGGCCGGCTATAAGGCCAACGTCATCCCCGCCACCGCCGAGGCCATGGTGGACTGCCGGGTGTTGCCCGGCCGCAAGGAGGCCTTCGAGCGGGAGATCGACGAGTTGATCGGGCCGAACGTCACCCGGACCTGGGAACGGGACCTGCCCTCGGTGGAGACCACCTTCGACGGCGACCTGGTGGACGCGATGAATGCCGCGCTGCTGGCGGCCGATCCCGGCGCTCGCACCGTGCCCTACATGATGTCCGGCGGTACCGACGCGAAAGCATTCTCCCGCTTGGGAATTCGCTGCTTCGGATTCGCGCCGCTGCGACTGCCGCCGGACCTGGATTTCGCGGCGTTGTTCCATGGTGTCGACGAGCGGGTACCCGTGGACGCACTACAGTTCGGGGCGAAAGTCCTGAAGAACTTCCTGACCCACTGCTGAACCCACCGCTGAGAGGAAGCAATGCCCACCTCCCCGTACGACAACCTGCCGCAGCTACCGACGTTCACTCTGACGTCCGAGTCGGTGGCCGACGGTCAGCCGCTCGGCAACGACCAGGTCAGCGGGATCATGGGCGCCGGCGGCTCCGACGTGTCGCCGCAACTGAGCTGGTCCGGATTCCCGGAGGAGACCCGCAGCTTCGCAGTGACCGTCTATGACCCGGATGCGCCGACGGCATCGGGCTTCTGGCACTGGGCCGTCACCGACCTGCCGGCCGGGATCACGTCGCTGGCCTCCGACGCGGGCAACGGCGATCCGCTGCCCGGTGGCGCGGTCACGCTGAGCAACGACGCGGGCCTCAAGCGCTTCCTCGGCGCCGCGCCGCCGGCCGGTCACGGCCCGCACCGCTACTACATCGCGGTGCACGCGCTGCCGGTCGAGTCGCTGGAGCTGCCCGAGGGTGCCACGCCGGCTTACCTGGGCTTCAACCTGTTCGGTCAGGCCATCGCCCGTGCCGTCATCCACGGCACCTACGAGCAGAACTAGCAGTTTCGCCGGCCGCGAGCGTGCGTGGAATGCCGCGCTGACACGGTGTGTCGCGTGCAAACGCGCACGCTCGCGGTCAGGTGGCGCTGCCGATGGCGTCACTCAACGATGCGAACCCACCGGCCCGCAGGCGGTCGGCGATGCCGTCATGGATGTGTTTGGCCCACAGACCGCCGCCGTAGATGAACCCGGTATAGCCCTGCAGCAGCGTCGCACCGGAGATGATGCGCTGCCAGGCATCGTCGGCGGTCTCGATACCGCCGACGCTGATCAGCACCAGCTTTCCGCCCACCCGGGCATGCAGGCGACGCAGCACTTCCAGCGACCGTTCCTTGACCGGCGCACCCGACACGCCGCCGGAACCCAACTCGGCGACACCAGGCGTGTGCAGGCCGTCGCGGGCGATCGTGGTGTTGGTCGCCACGATGCCGGCCAGCCCCAATTCGACTGCCAGATCCGCGATCTCGTCGATATCGGCATCGGACAGGTCTGGCGCGATCTTGACCAGCACCGGCGTCGTCGTGGCGGCTCGCACCGCGGCCAGAATCGGGCGCAGCGCGGACACCGCCTGCAGGTCACGCAGGCCGGGGGTGTTGGGGGAGCTGACGTTGACCACCAGGAACGCCGCCAGCGGACCTACCAGGCGAGCACTCTCGGCGTAATCCTCGACGGCACCTTCGGGCGGGGTCACCTTGGTCTTGCCGATGTTGACCGCAATCGGCACGTCGGGGGTGTGTCGGGCCAACTCCAGTGCCAGCCGGCCGGCCCCATGGTTGTTGAAGCCCATCCGGTTCAGCAGCGCCCGGTCCTCGGCGAGCCGGAACAGCCTGGGTTGCGGATTACCGGGCTGGGCCTGGGCCGTGACCGTGCCGACCTCGGCGTAGCCGAAGCCCAGCGGTCCCCACACCCGCATCCCGCGGCCGTCCTTGTCGAAGCCGGCAGCCAGGCCGAGCGGGCCCGGGAAGTGCACCCCCAGCACGGTACTGGCCAGTATCGGATCGCTGGGAGTGAGTCGGCGTGACAGGGCCTTGCGGCTGACCCCGAAGTAGGTCGCGGCCCGCAGGGCGGCGAAGACCCACGTGTGGATTCGTTCCGGATCGACGAGGAAGAACATCCGGCGCAACAGGTTGTAGATCACAGTGCCGGCTGATCCCCGAGAGCGGTTTTCTTGCGGCGCAACAACACCCGCCGGCTGCCATCGGTATAAAGGCGCACCCGTGTCAACTCCCAGCCGCGGTACTCCGCTTCGATCGACAACCGGATCGAGGCCGACAGCCGGGTGACGTCAGGGGGGAGCCGCAGTGGCACCCACTCGTAATCGTCGGACAGCTCACCGGCCCAGCCGATCGGCATCCGGCCGCGCTGGACTTCGCCGCTCATCGTTTCCCCGCCCCCTTGATCACCTGGACACCCGCCCCCGATCCGGACACCACATAGAGGGTGCCGGACGCGTCGTCGTAGGCGAGATGGTCCGGTTGCTGGACGGTTCGATAGCGCACCTTCTCTACGGGTATGCCGGTCGCCAGATCGTATCCAACGACGGTGTTCGTGGCAGTCTGAGACACCCAGGTGAGCGTGCCGGATCCGGCCAGTCCGTACGGGGCGTCGCGCACCGGATAGGCCTGCCGCAGGATCAGCGGTTCGGTCCCGTAGACCAGCAGCGCGCCGCCGCGGGTGTCGGCCACCAGCACCCGGCCGGCGGCGTCGGCGGCGATCGTCGTGGCGCCCTCGCCGGCGCGCAAGGCCTGCTCGGCCTTGGTGCCGTCGTCGTCCACCTCGGTCACCGACGTCTGGCCGCGATCCAGAACCACCACCGAATTACCCTGCGCCACAAGTCCGTCGACATGCGAGAAGATCTTCAGGTCGGCACTGACGGTGTTGTCGGCCGCAAGGGTCAGCACGGCGCCGTCGGCACTACCGAGGGTCAGGCGGCCATCGGCGCGCCGGGCGATGGCGGTGAACTCGGTATCGGCCGCACCGGAGATGTCCACCCGCGACACCGCGCCGGTGGCGACCTCCACGCGCAGATATCCGCCCCGGGCCGCCAGATAGACCTGCCCCTCGCCGTCACCGGTCAGTGCGCGCGCCGGCACGGGAAGAGCGACCGTTCGGGAAGTCCCGCCGAACACGGTGAGCCGATCTGCCGGCCCGAGCACCGCCAGCGCGGCGGTCCGGGCATCGAATGCGGCAGCCAGTCCGGGGGTGTCCAAGGGACGCACGACACCGTCCGGATTACGCGTCACCGGCGGCGACACGGCCGCCGACGCGGGGGTGATCGTGGGCGGTGGCGAATCCACGGGGCTCTTGGAGCATCCCGCGGTTATGGCGGCAACCAGGGTGAATGCGGCAACGATCGAGGAAACGGCAGCGGATTTCGTGTGCAAAGGCCCGTTCGACTCCTCATTGCGTGGCGGCAGTTGTTTCGTTTTCAATTTTTCGGCAAACATCTGCAAGTCCGGACACGTTCCACGATGTGGCGGTATGGTGCCGCTATGGCTCTCGTGCCGGACTTCCTTATCGACGATGAGTTTGCCATCGAGGACATCTCGACCGGCGTGCACGCAAGCGGTTTCGGCATGCTCGCAGGTGGGCGCAGTTTTTCCTTCCACTTGGAGGATCGTCAGTCGCTGGTGGTCGAGATCTACCGGCCGCGCCTGGCCGGCCCCGTCCCGCAGCACGAGGACATCGTGGGGACCGCCGTGCGCAGCCTCATCGACGTCGACCTCTCCGATGAGCGCAGCCTGACCGCCGCGGTGCGCGACGCGGTGGCGGGCGCCGGACCGGTCGATCGCACAGCACGCTGACAGCACACCCACGGTACGGTCGTCGGCGTGACTGACGTGTCGTGGCTGCAGGTGGTCGTCTTGTCGATCGTCCAGGGGCTGACCGAATTCCTGCCCGTGTCCTCCTCCGGGCATCTCGCGATCGTCTCTGAAGCGTTCTTCGGCCGCGACGCCGGCGCCTCGTTCACCGCCGTCATCCAGATCGGCACCGAGATCGCGGTCCTCATCTACTTCGCCCGCGATATCGGGCGGATCCTCACCGCGTGGTTCGGTGGCCTGTTCGATGCGGCCAAGCGCACCCCCGACTACTGGCTGGGCTGGTGGGTGATCCTGGGCACCATCCCGATCGGGATTGCAGGCCTGGTGTTCAAGCACTACATCCGCGACGACATCCGCAACCTCTGGATCATCGCGACCGCGCTGATCGTGTTCTCCGCGGTGATCGCAGCCGCCGAGTACTTCGGCAAGCAGACCCGCGAGATCACGGACTTCACCTGGAAGGACAGCTTGATCGTCGGCACCTCCCAGGCGCTCGCCCTGATCCCAGGAGTCTCCCGGTCCGGCGTCACCATCAGCGCGGGACTGTTCCTCGGCCAGAAGCGCGAGGCCGCCGCGCGGTTCGGTTTCCTGCTCGCCATTCCCGCGGTGCTGGCGTCGGGACTGTTCTCGCTGCCGGATGCCTTCCACCCCGAGGGCGCCGGGCAGAGCGCGACCGGGCTGCAACTGCTGGTGGGCACGGTCATCGCGTTCGTCATCGGCTACGCCGCGATCGCCTGGTTCCTCAAGTTCCTGGTCCGCCACAGCATGTACTGGTTCGTCGGCTACCGGGTGATCGCGGGCGTCACGGTGCTGATCCTGCTGAGCACCGGTGTGATCGCCGCATGACGGTCATCCTGTTGCGGCACGGCAGATCCACCTCCAACACCGCGCACACGCTCGCCGGCCGCTCCGAGGGCGTCGATCTCGATGAGAAGGGCCGCGAACAGGCTGCGGGGGTGGTGGACCGGATCGGCGGACTGCCGATCAAGGCGATCGTGCGGTCACCGCTGCTGCGCTGTGCCAGCACCGTCGCACCGCTGGCGGCCGCGCTCGACCTCGAGCCGACGCTGGAGGACCGGATCACGGAAGTCGACTACGGCACCTGGACCGGACGCAAGATCGGCGAGCTGCTCAAGGAGCCGTTGTGGACGGTGGTGCAGCAGCAGCCCAGCGCAGCCGTCTTCCCCGACGGCGAGGGGTTGGCCCAGGTGCAGGCCAGGGCCGTCGCGGCGATACGCGAACATGATCGCCGGCTGGCCACCGAACACGACGGCGATGTGCTGTGGGTGGCCTGCTCGCACGGTGACGTGATCAAGGCGGTGCTGGCCGACGCGCTCGGTACGCACCTGGACAGCTTCCAGCGCATCACCGCGGACCCGGCCTCGATGAGCGTGGTCCGCTACACCGACAGCCGGCCGTTCGTGCTGCATGTGAACCACACCGGCAGCGGTCTGACCGCCGGGTTGGTCGCCAAGCCACACACCGCACCCGCCACGGATGCGGTCGTCGGCGGCTCCACCGACTGAAGCCAGGCCCGATACCGGTATTTTGAAAGGTGCCATGGCTCGCGCAATCCACGTCTTCCGCACACCCGACCGCTTCGTGGCCGGGACCGTCGGGCAGCCCGGGAACCGCACGTTCTATCTGCAGGCGGTGCACGACAAGCGGGTGATCTCGGTGATACTGGAAAAGCAGCAGGTCGCCGTTCTCGCGGAGCGGATCTCGGCCCTGCTGCTCGAGATCAACCGCCGGTTCGGCACCCCGATCCCGCCCGACACCGGGGTGGTGGACGATCTGAACCCCTTGGTGACTCCCGTCGACGTCGAGTTCCGGGTCGGCACCATGGGTTTGGGCTGGGATTCCGAGGCGCAGACGGTGGTGGTCGAGCTGCTGGCGGTGTCCGAGACCGAATTCGACGCCTCGGTGGTGCTCGACGACGCCGAGGAAGGTCCCGACGCGGTGCGGGTGTTCCTGAGCCCGGAGTCTGCGCGGGAATTCGCCAACCGGTCCAACCGGGTGATCTCCGCCGGGCGGGCGCCCTGCCCGCTGTGCGATGAGCCGCTGGACCCCGAGGGCCACATTTGCGTACGCACCAACGGCTATCGGCGCGGAGCGTTCGGCGGAGCCGATGATGACGATGACCCCGAGATCTGAGGATGAGCGGGCCGACCGGGTTCTTGCGCACGGCGAACTGACCGTCCTCGGGCGGATCCGCTCGGCCAGCAACGCGACGTTCCTGTGCGAGGCCCGCCTCGACGAGGATCTCGTGCACTGCGTGTACAAGCCGGTGGCGGGGGAGGCCCCGCTGTGGGACTTCCCCGACGGCACCTTGGCAGGACGGGAGTTCGCCTCCTATCTGGTGTCGGCGGCTCTGGGCTGGAATGTGGTGCCCTACACCGTTGTTCGTGAGGGCCCCGCGGGCTCCGGGATGGTGCAGCGGTGGGTGGATCAACCCGGCGATGCGTTATCCGGGGAGGAAGAACCGCCGGAGAGTGACTGTCCGGATCTCGTCGACCTGGTGCCCGCGGGTCACCTGCCGCCGGGCTACCTCCCCATCCTGCAGGCCTACGACTACGCCGGCGACGAGGTGACCCTGGTGCATGCCGACGACGAACGGCTGCGCCGGATGGCGGTTTTCGACGTCGTGATCAACAACGCCGACCGCAAGGGCGGGCACATCCTGGCCGGCGTCGACGGCGGCGTGTACGGCGTGGACCACGGTGTCAGCCTGCACACCGAGGACAAGTTGCGCACCGTGCTGTGGGGCTGGGCGGGTAAGCCGGTGGGCGACGCCACCGTGGCTGCCGTCGCGCGGTTGGGCGAGCAGCTGCGGGGCGACCTCGGCGCGCAGCTGACTGAGCACATCACCGGCGACGAGGTGGCCGCCCTGCACGCGAGAGTCGTTGCACTACTGGACAATCCGGTGATGCCCACCCCGGATCGGCATCGGCCGATCCCGTGGCCGGCGTTCTAGGAACGCTTTCCGAAGTAGCCTTCGAACGGGTTCCACGACACGCTGCCCCTGGTGTGCAGGTAGTACTGGTAATTGGCGCCGGCCATGACCGCACCGGCGAAGCCGAAACCGAGCGCTTGCGCGATGCCCGATGGCACCGGCAACAACGTGATCAACACGCCCAGGGCGATCCCGACCCCGAGCAGGGTGGTGGCCTTCTGCCACATCCCCTTGACATAGAAGTAGATGGCGCCGAACAGGAACGCCCAGATGTTGGACGTCAGCACCAGTTTCTCACCGAAGGACAGTGCCTTGTAGGCGGCTTTGGCCGC
This sequence comes from Mycobacterium sp. P2_H7, assembly GCF_056403275.1. Taxonomy (NCBI): domain Bacteria; kingdom Bacillati; phylum Actinomycetota; class Actinomycetes; order Mycobacteriales; family Mycobacteriaceae; genus Mycobacterium; species Mycobacterium sp. P2_H7. The sequence continues at coordinate 18,763 of NZ_JBFUFU010000012.1, forward strand.
GGGTGTCGAGTTCGGTAGCCCGTAGGCGTCGTAGAAGGCGAATCGCTTCTGCCACGAGGGCGCGAGCGGGGTGGATTCCGGTGCCGACATGATGCCTCCTGAGCCGGGCTGGACCTTCGCCGATGACCGCGCCGTGAGGGCGGGTTTCACCAGCACGACATACTAGGCCGGTGAATATTGCCGCGCAGTCCGACGCCGAGGTGGCCGCCACGGTCGCCGCCGAGGCCGGCCGCCTGCTGCTGGCGGTACGTGAGGAAATCGGTTTCTACGATCCCTACGACCTCGGCGACGCCGGCGACCGGCGCGCGAACACGCTGATCCTCAAACGCTTGCGGGAGCTGCGGCCGGAGGACGCCGTCCTGTCCGAGGAAGCCACCGACAACCTGGCCAGGGTGCATGCCGACCGGGTCTGGATCGTCGACCCGGTGGACGGCACCCGCGAGTTCTCCCTGCCCGGTCACGCCGATTGGGCCGTGCACATCGCGCTGTGGCAGCGCAACGGAACCGCCGACGGCGCGATCACCGACGCGGCGGTCGCGCTGCCCGCCGTCGGCGAGGTGTACCGCACCGACACCGTGACACCGCCGCCCCCGCGCGCAGACGGGCCGATCCGGATCACCGCCAGTGCCTACCGGCCGCCCGCCGTGCTGTGGTGGCTGCGCGACCATCTCGACATCGAACTGGTGCGGATCGGCTCGGCAGGCGCCAAGGCGATGGCTGTGGTGCGCGGTGATGTCGACGCCTACATCCACGCCGGCGGGCAGTGGGAGTGGGACTCGGCCGCCCCCGCCGGGGTCGTGCAGGCCGCGGGGCTCCACGCGACACGGCTGGCCGGGGACCCGCTGCTGTACAACCGCCGCGACCCGTACCTGCCGGACCTGTTGATGTGCCGATCCGAGGTGGCCGGCATTCTGCTGGACACCATCAGATCCGCGAACTGACTTCGGGAATGGAACGCCCGCCGATGTTGTCGGTAACGGGGAGTAGACACGTCGGTTCACCGACGGGGCCGACGGGAGAGCACGCTGACCGCACACCTTAGAGTCGACGCCATGCAGTCGTGGCCGGCGCCGACCGTTCCCAAGTTGCCCGGTTCGGGTGTGCCGCTGCGGCTCTACGACACCGCCGACGAGCAGGTCCGCCCGGTGTCACCGGGACAGACCGCCACGATGTACGTCTGTGGGATCACCCCGTACGACGCCACCCATCTGGGCCACGCCGCCACCTATCTGACCTTCGACCTCATCCACCGGCTCTGGCTGGATGCCGGCCACGGGGTCCACTACGTGCAGAACATCACCGACGTCGACGACCCGCTCTTCGAACGGGCCGCCCGCGACGGGATCGGGTGGCGTGAACTCGGTGACCGTGAGACACAACTGTTCCGCGAGGACATGACCGCGCTGCGCGTGTTGCCGCCGCGGGATTACGTCGCAGCGACCGACACCGTCGGCGAGGTCGTCGAACTGGTGGAGAAACTGCTGGCGTCGGGGGCGGCGTACATCGTCGACGACCCGCAGTACCGCGACATCTACTTTCGCGTCGACGCCACCGAGCAGTTCGGCTACGAATCCGGCTATGACCGCGACACCATGTTGCGGTTCTTCACCGAACGCGGCGGCGATCCGGGCCGGGGGGGCAAGACCGATCCGCTCGATGCGCTGCTGTGGCGTGCGCAGCGTCCCGACGAACCCAGCTGGCCTGCCTCGTTCGGGTCCGGCCGACCGGGCTGGCACATCGAATGCGCGGCCATCGCACTGAACCGCATCGGCAGTGGGTTCGACGTCCAGGGCGGCGGGTCGGATCTGATCTTCCCGCATCACGAATTCTCCGCCGCTCACGCCGAATCCGTCACGGGGGAGCGAAGATTCGCTCGGCACTACGTGCACTCCGGGATGATCGGCTGGGACGGCCACAAGATGAGCAAGAGCCGGGGCAACCTGGTTCTGGTGTCGAGGCTGCGCGCCGACGGTGTCGACCCGGCCGCGGTGCGGCTGGGGTTGTTCGCGGGGCACTACCGCGCGGACCGATTCTGGAGCAACGAGATACTGGACGAGGCACTCGGACGGCTGGCGCGCTGGCGAGAGGCGGCGGCTCTGCCCGCCGGCCCGGACGCGACCGACGTCCTGAACCGGGTGCGCCACTACCTGGCCGATGACCTTGATACCCCGAAAGCCCTTGCCGCACTTGATGGTTGGGTAACGGATGCGCTGACCTACGGCGGCGCCGACCCCGACGCCCCGCGTCTGGTGGCCGCAACCGCCGATGCACTGCTTGGTGTGCAACTGTAACCAGCGGTACGGGGTAAGTTGACCCGTATGAGTTCACTGACCGGCAAAGTCGTATTCATCACAGGAGGCGCCCGCGGCGTCGGCGCAGAAGTGGCCCGCCGGCTGCGGGCCAAGGGCGCCCGCCTGGTGCTCACCGATCTGGACGAGGCCCCGCTGGCGGAATTGGCAGCTGAACTGGGCGGGGACGCCCACGTGCTCACCGCGCTGGCCGACGTGCGGGACCTGCCCGCCATGCAGCGGGCCGCCGACACGGCGGTCCAGCGCTTCGGCGGCATCGACATCGTGCTGGCCAATGCCGGAATCGCCAGCTTCGGGTCGGTGCTGCAGGTCGACCCGGAGGCATTCCAGCGCGTCGTCGAGGTCAACGTCGTCGGGGTGTTCAACACCGTGCGGGCCACGCTGCCCGCGGTGATCGACCGGCGCGGCTACGTGCTGGTGGTGTCCTCGCTGGCGGCGTTCACCTCATCGCCGGGGCTGTCGGCGTATCACGCGTCCAAGGCAGGCGCCGAGTACTTCGCCAACACCCTGCGCCTGGAGGTCGCGCACCTGGGCGTGGACGTCGGGTCGGCGCACATGAGCTGGATCGACACACCACTGGTGCAGGAGGCCAAGGCCGACCTCTCGACGTTCCGGGTGATGCTGTCCAAGCTGCCGACCCCGCTGAACCGGACCACCACGGTGGAAGCCTGCGGGGAGGCGTTCGTCAAGGGCATCGAAGGCCGCCGCACCCGCATCTACTGCCCGGGCTGGGTGGGGGCTTTCCGCTGGATCCGGCCGTTCGTCACCACCCGGGTCGTCGAACAGCGGATCAGCGCGCTCACCCCGGAGTTGCTCCCGAAGCTGGACGCCGAGGTCGCCGCGCTGGGCAGGTCGCTGAGCGCGCGCACCGAGGCGCTGGAAAAGCCTTAGCGACCCCGTCTGCGCAGGTATTTCTCGAATTCCGCGGCCAGGGCGTCGCCGTCGATCTTGCCGAGCGCCTCGTTCATGTCCACCTCGGCGTCGCCGCGTTCCTCGAGGGACTGCACGTACTCGGCGATCTCCTCGTCGTCGGCCGTCATCTCGGTGACCGCCTGCTCCCACTCCTCGGACTGGGTGATCAGATCGCCGAGGGGCACCTCGATGTCCAGGACGTCCTCGACGCGGCGCAGCAGCGCCACGGTGGCTTTCGGGTTGGGCGGCTGCGACACGTAGTGCGGCACCGCGGCCCAGAACGTCACCGCCGGGATCCCGGCCTGCACGCACGCGTCCTGGAATACCCCGGCGATGCCGGTGGGACCCTCATACCGGGTCTCCTCCAAGCCGAAGAACTTCGCCGAATCGGAGGAGTACGCGGCACCGGAGACCGGCACCGGGCGGGTGTGCGGTGTGTCGGCCAGCAGAGCGCCCAGGATCACGACGGTGTCGACGTTGAGCTTGTCGGCGATGGCCAGCAGCTCGGCGCAGAAGGTGCGCCACCGCATGTTGGGCTCCACGCCGTGCATGAGCACGATGTCGCGGTCGCTGCCCGGCGGGCGGCAGTGCGAGATCCGCATCGACGGCCACACCAGCTCGCGGGTGACCCCGTCCACCTGGCGGATCACCGGGCGATTCACCTGGTAGTCGTAATACGCCTCGTCATCGATCTCGACGATGGTGTCGGCTTCCCACATCGTGTCCAGGTGTTCCAGGGCATCGCTCGCCGCGTCGCCTGCGTCGTTCCAGCCCTCGAAGGCCGCGACGATGATGGTGTTGCGCAGATCAGGCAGGCCATCCGACGGGGTCACACCATCAGCGTAAGCCCTGCCAGGTATGCATGAGCGGCATCGCCCCGCCGTTGAATCCGGCTGGGCCGCCGTGGGTACCCCGGTGCACCGTGGTACCCACGGCATTGACTTGGGCGTCCCTGACGTTGGACGGGTGACGACGTAGACTTGTCGGGTCGAGAGGCGTTGCAACGGCTATTCGGGGGTCCTGGTTCCCCTCGGTATCCGCCACGCTCGGCAGAGTTAAGGACGCCTTCCGCTATGGAAGGACGTACGTGGACGCCGCTGAATCGGTCACCTTCGCGCCGAACATCCGCCCCGACTGCACCGACGAACTGACGGCTGCTCTGCGCCGACGGATCATGGTGATCGACGGCGCGATGGGCACGGCGATCCAGCGCGACCGGCCGGACGAAGAGGGCTACCGCGGCGACCGGTTCACCGAGTGGCCCACGGCCCTTCAGGGCAACAACGACCTGCTCACCCTGACCCAGCCGCAGATCATCGAGGGTATCCACCGCGAATATCTGGAGGCCGGCGCCGACATCCTCGAGACCAACACGTTCAACGCGAACGCTGTCTCGCTGTCGGACTACGACATGGCGGACCTCAGCTACGAGCTGAACTACGCCGGCGCCGCGCTGGCCCGCCAGGCCGCCGACGAGTTCAGCACCCAGGAGAAGCCCCGCTACGTCGCCGGCGCGCTGGGCCCGACGACCAGGACGGCGTCGATCTCGCCGGACGTCAACGACCCCGGGGCCCGCAACGTCTCCTATGACCAGCTGGTCGCCGCCTACTTGGAGGCTGCCAACGGTCTGGTCGACGGTGGCGCCGACCTGCTCATCATCGAGACGATCTTCGATTCTCTGAACGCCAAAGCCGCGGTGTTCGCCGTCGAGACGCTGTTCGAGGAGCGCGGCCGCCGCTGGCCGCTGATCATCTCGGGCACCATCACCGACGCCTCCGGGCGGACGCTGTCCGGCCAGGTCACCGAGGCGTTCTGGAATGCGATCCGGCATGCCAAGCCGCTGGCGGTGGGGCTCAACTGCGCCCTCGGCGCCCCGGAAATGAGGCCGTACATCGCGGAGGTGGCGCGCATCGCGGACACCTTCGTCTCCTGTTACCCGAATGCGGGCCTGCCCAACGCCTTCGGCGAGTACGACGAGTCCCCGGAGGCCCAGGCCGGCTACATCGCCGACTTCGCCGAGGCCGGCCTGGTCAACCTGGTCGGCGGGTGCTGCGGAACGGCGCCTCCGCATATCGCCGAGATCGCCAAGGTCGTCGACGGCAAGACGCCGCGCGAGTTGCCATCGATCGCGGTGGCCACCCGGCTCTCGGGCCTGGAGCCGCTCAACATCACCGACGACTCGCTGTTCGTGAACATCGGCGAGCGCACCAACATCACCGGATCCGCCCGGTTCCGCAACCTGATCAAGGCCGAGGACTACGACACCGCGCTGTCGGTCGCCCTGCAGCAGGTCGAGGTCGGGGCGCAGGTCATCGACATCAACATGGACGAGGGCATGATCGACGGCGTCGCCGCGATGGATCGCTTCACCAAGCTGATCGCGGCCGAGCCCGACATCAGCCGCGTCCCGGTGATGATCGACTCCTCCAAATGGGAGGTCATCGAGGCCGGCCTGAAGAACGTGCAGGGCAAGCCGATCGTCAACTCGATCTCCATGAAGGAGGGCGAGGAGAAGTTCGTCCGCGAGGCACGGCTGTGCCGCAAGTACGGCGCCGCCGTCGTCGTGATGGCCTTCGACGAGCAGGGCCAGGCCGACAACCTGGAGCGCCGCAAGGAGATCTGCGGGCGCGCCTACCGGATCCTGACCGAGGAGGTCGGCTTCCCGCCCGAAGACATCATCTTCGACCCGAACTGCTTCGCACTGGCGACCGGCATCGAGGAGCACGCGACCTACGGGATCGACTTCATCGAGGCCTGCGCCTGGATCAAGGAGAACCTGCCCGGGGTGCACATCTCCGGCGGCATCTCGAACGTGTCGTTCTCGTTCCGCGGCAACAACCCGGTCCGTGAGGCGATTCACGCCGTGTTCCTGTTCCACGCCATCAAGGCCGGCCTGGACATGGGCATCGTCAACGCCGGCGCGCTGGTGCCGTACGACTCGATCGACCCCGAGCTGCGGGACCGCATCGAGGACGTCGTCCTGAACCGTCGCGAGGATGCCGCCGAGCGGCTCCTGGAGATCGCGGAACGGTTCAACTCCAAGGAGAAAGCGGACGATCCGAAAGCGGCCGAGTGGCGCAGTTTCCCCGTCCGCGAACGGATCACCCACGCCCTGGTCAAGGGCATCGACGCCGACGTCGAGACGGACACCGAGGAACTTCGGGCCGAGATCGCCGCAGCCGGTGGTCGCCCCATCGAGGTCATCGAGGGCCCGCTGATGGACGGCATGAACGTCGTCGGCGACCTGTTCGGCTCGGGCAAGATGTTCCTGCCTCAGGTGGTGAAGTCGGCCCGGGTGATGAAAAAGGCTGTGGCTTACCTGCTGCCGTTCATCGAGGCGGAGAAGGAAGAGGGCGCCAGTAAGGCCAAGGACACCAACGGCACGATCATCATGGCGACCGTCAAGGGCGACGTGCACGACATCGGCAAGAACATCGTCGGAGTTGTCCTGCAGTGCAACAACTATGAGGTCATCGACCTCGGGGTGATGGTTCCTGCCCAGAAGATCCTGGACGCCGCCAAGGAACACGACGCGGACATCATCGGGCTGTCCGGCCTGATCACCCCATCGCTGGACGAGATGGTCAACTTCGCCGTCGAGATGGAGCGTCAGGGGCTGGAGATCCCGCTGTTGATCGGTGGGGCGACCACCTCGCGTGCGCACACGGCCGTCAAGGTGTCGCCGCGTCGCAGCGGCCCGGTGGTCTGGGTCAAGGACGCGTCGCGCTCGGTGCCGGTCGCGGCCGCGCTGCTCGACGACAAGCAGCGGCCGGCCCTGCTCGAAGCCACCGAGAAGGACTACGCGGCTCTGCGCGAACGGCACGCGCAGAAGAGCGAGCGGCCGATGCTGACGCTGGGCAAGGCGCGGGCGAACCGAACCCCCATCGAGTGGGACGGCTACACACCGCCGGTGCCCGCGCAGGGTGTGGGAGTGCGGGACTTCGAGGATTACGACCTCGCCGAGCTGCGCGAGTACATCGACTGGCAACCGTTTTTCAACGCGTGGGAGATGAAGGGCCGTTTCCCCGACATCCTCAACAACCCGGCGTCGGGGGAGACCGCGCGCAAGTTGTACGACGACGCCCAGGAGATGCTCGACACCCTGATCAAGGAGAAGTGGCTGACGGCCAACGGCGTCATCGGGTTCTTCCCGGCGAACGCCGTCGGGGACGACATCGAGGTCTACACCGACGACACCCGTTCCGAGGTGCTGACCACGCTGCACAACCTGCGGCAGCAGGGTGAGCACCGCGACGGCGTCCCGAACAAGTCACTCGGCGACTTCGTCGCGCCCAAAGAAACGGGCCTGGCCGACTACGTCGGCGCTTTCGCCGTCACCGCGGGGCTCGGCAGCGCCGACAAGATCAAGGAATTCAAGGCCGCCAACGACGACTACAACGCGATCCTGCTGGAGTCGCTCGCCGACCGGTTGGCCGAGGCGTTCGCCGAGCGGATGCACCAACGGGTCCGCAAGGAGTTCTGGGGATTCCAGCCCGACGAGCAGCTCGACAACGAGGCACTCATCGGGGAGAAGTACGTCGGCATCCGCCCCGCCCCCGGCTATCCGGCGTGCCCGGAGCACACAGAGAAGACGACGCTCTGGGAGTTGATGGACGTCAAGGAGCGGACCGGCATCGAACTGACCGAGTCCATGGCGATGTGGCCCGGAGCCGCGGTCAGTGGCTGGTACTTCAGCCACCCGCAGTCGCAGTACTTCGTGGTCGGCCGGCTGGCCCAGGACCAGGTCGCCGACTACGCCAAGCGCAAGGGCTGGACGCTGGCCGAAGCCGAGCGCTGGCTGGGGCCCAACCTCGGCTACAACCCGGAAGACTGATTGATGCGTGCGGAGCTGCGAGCCGTCCTCTTCGACATGGACGGCACCCTGGTCGACAGCGAAAAGCTGTGGGATGTCGGAATGCATGCGCTGTATGCCCGGATGGGCGGGGTGATGACTGAGGAGTCCCGCGAGGCGACCGTCGGCGGCTCGGCCGAGACGGTGATGGTGCATACCTATCGCGATCTCGGACTGGAACCCGACCCGGCCGCGATCACCGCCTCCATCAACTGGTTACACGACTACGTGGGTGACCTGTTCGAGGGCGGCCTGCCCTGGTGCGACGGTGCCCGCGAACTCCTGGACGCGCTGCACGCGGAGGGGGTCCCGATGGCGCTGGTCACCAACACCCGACGCAACCTCACCGAGAAGGCGCTCGACAGCATTGGCAGGCACTACTTTTCGGTGACGGTCTGCGCCGACGAGGTGCCTCGTGGCAAACCCGCACCGGACCCCTACCGGCGCGCCGCGCACCTGCTGGGATTGCCGCCTGCGCACTGCCTGGCGGTCGAGGACTCGATCACCGGGACGGCCGCCGCCGAGGCCGCCGGTTGCCCGGTACTGGTGGTGCCCAACGATATTGCGGTGCCCACCAGTCCACGCCGGCATCTCGTCCCGTCGCTCGGCGACCTCGATCTGGCGGCGCTGCGCGATATCCATACAGGACTCGCCACCGAAGTGGCCTGACACCGGTCCCGTCTGTGCGATGGTGATTGCTGCACCATCACGCAATGTCGCGGGGAAGGACTTGTCATGTCTCATGGTCCGGTAGGGGGAGACGGTCCGTCCGTCTTCGGTGAAGAGAAGTTCACGTCGGGCACCAGCGCCGTGCGCATTGCCGCGGTGGCGGCCCTGGGCGGTCTGCTGTTCGGCTACGACAGCGCCGTCATCAACGGTGCCGTTGCGTCCATCTCGCAGGATTTCAACATCGAGGGCCTCACGCTGGGCAACGCGGTCGCCTCGGCACTGCTCGGCGCCGCGGTCGGCGCCATGACCGCGGGCCGGATCGCCGACCGCATCGGACGCATCACGGTGATGAAGATCGCCGCGGTGTTGTTCTTCATCAGCGCCATCGGCACCGGGCTGGCGCCAAGCGTCTGGGTACTCGTCGTCTTCCGCGTCATCGGTGGCATCGCCGTCGGCATCGCATCCGTCATCGCGCCGGCCTACATCGCGGAGACGTCGCCGCCACGGATTCGAGGCAGACTCGGCTCACTCCAGCAGCTCGCCATCGTGTCCGGCATCTTCCTGTCGCTGGCCATCGACTACGTCCTGGCACAGATCGCCGGTGGCGCCAACGAGACGTTGTGGCTCGGGCTCGATGCCTGGCGCTGGATGTTCCTGGTCATGATGGTGCCTGCCGTCGTCTACGGACTGCTGACGTTCACCATTCCCGAGTCGCCGCGTTATCTTATTGCCAGCCATAAGATTCCGGAGGCCCGCAAGGTATTGAGCATGCTGCTGGGCGAGAAGAACCTCGAGATCACCATCGACCGGATCAAGGAGACGCTGGAACGCGAGGACAAGCCGTCCTGGCGCGACCTGCGCAAGCCGGGCGGCGGCTTCCTCGGCCTCTATAGCATTGTGTGGGTGGGCCTCGGCCTGTCGATCTTCCAGCAGTTCGTCGGCATCAACGTGATCTTCTACTACTCCAATGTGCTCTGGGAGGCAGTCGGATTCTCCGAAGGAGACTCGTTCGTCATCACGGTGATCACCTCGGTGGTGAACATCGTCACCACGCTCATCGCGATCGCACTGGTCGACAAGATCGGACGTAAACCGCTGCTTCTGATCGGTTCGACGGGCATGGCGGTCTCGTTGATCACGATGTCCTTCATCTTCGGCACCGCGTCGCTGGACGCGTCGGGCAAGCCGTTCCTCGGCGATGTGGCCGGACCGGTGGCACTGATCGCCGCCAACGTGTTCGTCATCGCCTTCGGCATGTCGTGGGGCCCGGTGGTGTGGGTGCTGCTCGGTGAGATGTTCCCGAACCGCATCCGCGCGGCGGCGCTCGGCTTGGCCGCTGCCGGGCAGTGGGCGGCGAACTGGTTGATCACTGTCTCGTTCCCCAAGCTCAGCGATCACCTGGGCGTGGCCTACGGTTTCTACGGACTGTGCGCGGTGCTCTCGTTCCTGTTCGTCTTCCGGTGGGTACGGGAGACCAAGGGAGTGTCCCTGGAGGATATGCACGCCGAGGTGTTGCACGAGGACAAATCCGTCACGAATTGACCATCGAGTCGTTTGCCAGCGGGATCTGCGGCACCGCCGCCCCACCGTTACCTTGATTGCCGGAGCACTTTGCTCCGTGGGGGGGTGAGCTGTTGAAAACCGGCCGGTTGCGTTCGCGGGACATCACGGCGATCGCCGTGCCGTGGATACTTGTCGCGGCGTTGGCACTGGTGATGTTGCTGGCTCATGAGGCGCCCTATCTACCCGTCGTAGACGACGGCATCTCGCTGGCCCTCGCTGGCTACGCGGCCGCACGCGCCGTGATCGCGGCCCGCGCAGCCGAGAAACGCGTGCGCCTGGCCTGGGCGATCCTGGCCACGGCGTTGGCATCCTGGGCGATCGGTGACGCGATCTGGTTGGTGTACGACGTGGTGCTGCGCGAGCCGCCGTCGCCCTCACCGGCTGATCTGTTCTATCTGGCCTTCAATGTTCTCGTCGCGGTCGGTCTGTCCCAGCTGCTCGCGGCGGGAACTCTGATCTCACGGCTGCATCTGGCGCTCGACGCGCTGACGGTGTCACTCTGCCTGTTCCTGCTGGTGTGGATTTTCAGCCTGAATCGCGTGTTCGACACACTTCGTGATGACAACGTCGGACTGACGCTGGCGCTCATCACTCCATTGGCCGATGTGGTGGTGCTGTCCATCGCCGTCCTGGCCGTGGCGCGCTCGCGACGCCGCAGACCGATCGCGCTGGCGGTCGTCGCGGTCGCTATCACCTTGGTCACCTCGGCCGACGGCACTTTGGCGTTTCTGACCGTCAACGGCAGCTACCGCGCCGGACATTTCATCGATCTGCTGTGGGCGTCGGCGATGGCGTTGTTCGCCGTGGCGGCGGTGCTGAGCCAGCGCCAGCAGCCGGCGCCCGAACGTCCGGCGCCGGTTCCGTCTCATTCGTCGCTGTGGTTGCCCTACGTCCCCTTGTTGCTCGCAGGCGTGCTCGGTCCGCCGGTGGTGATGCGCGGTCTCGAGAGCGTGCTGGTGCAGCTGATTGTCTGCGTGATCTGCGCCAGGCAGATGCTCTCAGCGTGGGACAACAGGCAGCTGCTGACGGCCGCGGCCGACCAAGCGTTGCGAGACCCGTTGACCGGCTTGGCAAATCGGACATTGTTCAACGAACGATTGGACCATGCGGTTCTCTTGCGCGTCCGCGATTCCCGGCCGATCACCGTCATCTCGATCGATCTCGACGATTTCAAGCTCGTCAACGACAGCCTGGGCCACCCGGTTGCGGATCGGCTGTTGATCGGGGCCGGACAACGCTTCCTCGAGTGCGTCCGGACCGGCGACACCGTCGCGCGGCTGGGCGGCGACGAATTCATGATGCTGCTGGAGGGCGATGCGGATGACCATCAGATGGTCGCGCAACGGGTGGTCGAGGCTTTCGAGCGGCCGTTCGAGGTCGATGAGAATGAGGTTTTCCTGCGGCCGAGTCTCGGTGTGGCGACGGCCGGCGAGGATGAGCCGGACCTGAGCGCCGAGGTCCTGATGACCCGCGCCGATCTGGCGATGTACGCGGCCAAACGGTCGGCGGCGGACGTCCGGACTTTCGCTGCCGACCTGGCCACGGCACATACCGATGCCGTCGATCTCAGACATCGGTCCAATCGGCCCCCAAGTGGCGGAGCCGAGCGCATACGGCTGCTGGGTGAACTTCGCGACGCAGTCGATCACGGCACCATCGAAGTGGCCTATCAACCGAAGGTGAATCTGGGCAGTGGGCTGGTCACCGGTGTCGAGGCACTCTTGCGGTGGCCGCACCCCCGGCTGGGCACGCTGCGTCCCGACGCATTTTTGTCCCTCGTGCGGCAACACGGTCTGATGCGCCCGGTGTCGGAGATTGTCGTCCGCAAGGTGCTCGACGACGCTGCCGACTGGCGGTCCCAAAATTTGGACATCGCCGTCGCGATCAATTTGTTCGCACCGATGCTGCGTGACACGCGTCTGCCTGATCAGCTCTGCCAGGAGCTCGACACCCGTCACCTCAGCCACGATGTGCTGACCGTTGAGATCACCGAGGATCTGGTCTTGACCGATGTCGGTACCGTCAAGGCGGTGCTCCATGAGCTGCGCGAACGGGGCGTCCGGGTGTCCATCGACGACTTCGGCAGCGGCTACTCGGCCTTGTCCTACTTGCGTGATCTCGCCGTCGACGAAGTGAAGCTCGACCGACAGTTCGTCGCCGGCGTCACCTCGGACGCACGGGCGGCAGCTGTCGTCAGTGCCGTGATCGATCTGACCCATACCCTGGGTATCTCGGTGGTCGCCGAAGGTGTCGAAGATGCCGACACCGCCGACTGGCTGACGCAGCACGACTGTGACACCGGCCAGGGCTTCTACTTCAGCACGCCGGTCGAACCCGACGCGGTGCCTACCTTGCTGAGCCGACTCGGCGCCCCCGGTTGAGCTTCCCCGAGCCGTTACACGATCTGTAGGACGGTCACCCTGCCCGCAAAACGTCCAGCTTCCATGAGAGCTCCCGTGGAATCATCCGCAGCCAACAAGTGCGCGTGACCGATCACTAGTACCGGTTGATCAGGTACCCGCATTCCGCGGGTTTCGTCGGCCGCTGATCCTGCGGCCGGGTCCGCGTGGAAGAATTTCAGGCCGTGAAGACCTTCGACGGCCTGTTCGCCGAGCTCAGTGAAAAAGCACAGACCCGCCCCGCGGGCAGCGGAACCGTCGCCGCACTGGACGCCGGGGTGCACGGACTGGGCAAGAAGATCCTCGAGGAGGCCGGCGAGGTGTGGCTGGCGGCCGAGCACGAGAGCGATGCCGCGCTCGCCGAGGAGATCAGCCAGCTGCTGTACTGGACGCAGGTGCTCATGCTCGCCCGCGGTCTGAAGCTCGACGACGTGTACCGGAACCTGTGATGGGCGTCCTGCGTGTTGCGGTGCCCAACAAGGGCGCGCTGAGCGAGGCGGCCGCCGAGATCCTGTCGGAGGCGGGCTACCGTCGCCGCACCGATCCGAAGGACCTGACCGTCGTCGACCCGGCGAACAACGTCGAGTTCTTCTTCCTCCGGCCCAAGGACATCGCCATCTACGTCGGGTCCGGCCAGCTCGACCTGGGCATCACCGGCCGGGACCTGGCGGCCGAGTCTGATGCCCCGGTGCGCGAGCGGCTGGCACTGGGATTCGGGTCCTCGACCTTCCGCTACGCCGCGCCCAAGGGCCGCGACTGGTCCGTGGCCGAGCTCGGGGGCAAGCGGATCGCCACCGCCTACCCCAACCTGGTCCGTAAAGACCTCGCCGACAAGGGCATTGAGGCGACCGTCATCCGGTTGGACGGCGCGGTGGAGATCTCGATCCAGCTCGGGGTGGCCGACGTCATCGCCGATATCGTCGGTTCGGGACGCACGCTGGGCCTGCACAACCTGGTGGCGTTCGGCGAATCCCTGTGCGACTCCGAGGCGATCCTGATCGAACGCGCCGACACCGAGCCGGATCCCGCGCGCGACCAGCTGGCCGCCCGGGTCCAGGGTGTGGTGTTCGGGCAGCAGTACCTGATGCTCGACTACGACTGCCCGCGCACTGTATTGGAGCAGGCCACCGAGGTGACACCGGGACTGGAGTCACCCACCATTGCGCCGCTGGCGGACCCCGACTGGGTCGCCGTCCGAGCGCTGGTGCCGCGCCGCGATGTCAACTCGATCATGGACCGGCTGGCCGCCATCGGGGCCAAGGCGATCCTGGCGTCGGACATCCGGTTCTGCCGATTCTGATACACCCGGAACATTGCTCGGGGGCGTGTTAGCGTCCCGGGTATGACCGTGGTGGTAGTGCTGCTGCTCGCGTTGTTGATCGGTGTGGTGGCCGGACTCCGGGCGCTCACCCCGCCCGCGGTGGTGGCCTGGGCCGGCGCGCTGGGGTGGATCAACCTCGACGGCACCTGGGTCCACTGGCTGACCCACCCGATCACCCTGACGGTGCTGACCATCCTGCTCGTCGTCGAGCTGGTCACCGATCAGCTGCCGTCGACGCCGAGCCGAAAAGTGCCGCCGCAGTTCGGCGCCCGGCTGCTGACGGGTGGATTCGCCGCGGCCGTCCTGGTCACCGGCGCCATCTATCAGGCCAAGACGGGCACTATCGTGTCCGGTGTCGGGGCGGGCATGATCGGAGCCGTGCTGGGCACCCTCGGCGGCGCCGAAGCGCGGAGCAGACTGGTGGCCCGGACCGGTGGCCGCGACCTGCCGATCGCCCTCACTGAGGACGTGATCGCCATCGTCGGCGGTTTCGTCGTCGCCGCCGCAGCGTCGCTGCTGTAGTACATGTCCAGCGACACAACGTCTTTCGACGCCATCATCATCGGTGCCGGCCAGGCCGGGCCGCCGCTTGCCGGACGGCTGACCGAGGCCGGACAACGGGTGGCGGTCATCGAACGCCACCTCGTCGGCGGTACCTGCGTCAACAGTGGATGCATCCCCACCAAGACCCTGGTGGCCAGCGCGCACGCCGCGCACCTGGCCAGGCGCGGTCCCGAATACGGGATCGGCACGGGCGACGTCACCGTCGACATGGCAAAGGTCAAGGCCCGCAAGGACAAGATCATGCTCGGTGACCGGGCGGGCGTCGAGGGCTGGCTGGAGGGGATGGACGGCGCCACCCTGATCCGCGGGCACGCCCGGTTCGTCGACCCGCGCACCATCGACGTCGACGGCCGGCTGCTGCGCGCGGACCGGTTCTACCTCAACGTCGGTGGCCGCGCGTCGGTGCCCGATCTGCCTGGGCTGGACGACATCGACTACCTCACCAATGTGTCGGTCCTGCAGCTCGATGCGGTGCCCGAGCACCTGATCGTCATCGGCGGCAGTTACATCGGGCTGGAGTTCGCGCAGATGTACCGGAGGTTCGGTGCCGACGTGACGGTCGTCGAACGCGGGTCCCGGTTGGCGTCGCGGGAGGACGAGGACGTCTCGGCCGCCATCCGGTCGATCCTCGAGTCCGAGGGGATCGCGGTACACACCGACGCGTCCGACATCCGATTCGAGCAGCGGGAGAACGGGATTGCGGTGACGCCCAGAGCCGGGGCCGAACCCGTCGTCGGCAGCCACGTGCTCGTCGCGGTCGGACGCAAGCCCAACACCGACGACCTCGGGCTCGAGCACGCCGGTGTCGAGACCGACGCCAGGGGTTATGTCGTCGTCGACGATCAGTTGCGGTCCAGCGCCGAACACATCTGGGCGATGGGGGACTGCAACGGCAAGGGTGCGTTCACCCACACGTCGTACAACGACTTCGAGATCGTCGCCGCGAATCTGCTCGACGATGATCCCCGCCGCGTCAGCGACCGCGTCACCACCTACGGGCTGTACATCGATCCGCCGCTGGGGCGGGCCGGAATGACCGTAGACGAGGTCCGCCGGTCGGGCCGAAAGGCGTTGGTGGGCAAGCGCCCGATGACCAGAGTGGGCCGCGCGGTGGAGAAGGGCGAGACCCAGGGCTTCATGAAGGTCGTCGTGGACGCCGAGACCCGTGAGATCCTGGGCGTGGCCATCCTCGGGGTGGGTGGCGACGAGGTGGTGCATCTGGTGCTCGATGTGATGACGGCGAAGCTGCCCTACACCGCCATCTCACGCACCATGCACATCCACCCCACCGTGAGTGAGTTGGTGCCCACCATGCTGCAGGAACTCACGCCGCTGCAGTAGCCGCCCGGCGTCGACGTCGGTCTGTGCGCCCGCACCCACCCAGAAACCGAGCCGGTTCAGATCGTCCTCGCTGCCGCTGGCGCTGTTCCAGCCGGCACCCAAACCCAAGCTCACCCAATGCATGTGGTGCTGGGCGGCGAACACCGACAGCCGGCCCGTTCGGAGTGGTCTCGATGACCCCGTCGGCAATGGTGGTGTCGCCCATCCACTGGCTGCGTTCGGCCGGATCGGTGATCGCCGCCCAGACGGCCTCGACCGCATGGGGCAGGCGGCGCTCGAAGCGCAGGGTGGCGAGATCGCCCTGCACGGTGAGTTCGCCTTCGTGGCAAGTCATTTCGCGCCCTTGTCCAGGTGGCGTTCGAGCGCGTCGAGGTGCCCGGTCCAGAACTGGCGATATCGGGCTATCCAACGATCCATCTCGACCAGACCGTCGGCACGCAGCGCGTAGACCCGGCGCTGGGCGTCCGCGCGGACCTCGACGAGGCCGACCTCGCGCAACACCCGGAGGTGACGCGACACCGTCGGCTGTGTCAGGTCCGGCAGGGTGGCGACCAGTTCACCGGCGGTGCGCTCGCCGCCACGCAAAGCGTCGAGCAGGGTGCGCCGACTGGGTACGGCGACGGCCTCGAACACATCCACACTTCGAGTATTGCATTGCGCGTATATAGACGCAATACGATATTTCAATCGGTGGACGGTACGGCGATCGCGCCCGCCGCCACCTGCCCGGACAGGTCCTCGCGCAGGGTCTGCGCGGCCGCAAAACCGTCGGCGTACTCGGTGCGGACATGCTTGTAGTCGCGCTCGACCTGAACCGGCCACCGCGCCAGACCCGTCGCCCGGGCGAGCAGTATGAACGGCAACACCACCAGCTGCAGCGCGGAGTCGAGCAACCAGATGACCAGCACCAGCACCACCGCGAGCGTGTAGAAGATCAGCTTGCCCGCACCGATGATCAGCCAGAGCACCACACCCACGGTCAGCTGTAGCACCCGCAGGACGATGCCCGGCTCCTTCGCCTCCTGCGCGGGGGTGGCGTCGGTGTTGGTGTCGTCGGTCGACGGGCTGTGCAGCATCTCCCGGAGAGAGATCGGCCGTCGCCACGGCAGCCAGCGCCGGCGCACGGTCCAGGTGGCGCCATCCGGCGTGACAAGGCGATGTTCGGTCATCGGTTACCTCCGCTGCACCAACAAGGTCTGGGCCGACGTGCCGATGAAGCCCTGCCGGTCGAAGATCTCGGCGTTGGTCACCCCGATCCCGTCCGGGCCGATCGACCCGCGCGACCGCAGCGCAAAATCGCCACCCACCGGCGCGCGGTGCAGATGCACCGCCGTATCGGTGTTCATGAACACGAACTCGGCCGGATCGAGCGCCGCGCCCACCCCGTTGGCCGAATCCACCACCATCGCCATGCGTTGCAGGTCCGTCAGCGGCTCGGCGTCGACGAGCGGCACCAACGGGCTCATCCACGTCACCGCCGCTTCGCCCGGGGCAGTGCGCTGGGCGCGCCAGCTGACTGTCTCCAGATATCCGGGTGCGCCCATCCAGCCATGCGGACTGTCCAACGCATCGCCCTCCACCAGCGGGGGATAGCGGTCGGTGGCCGCGTCCCTGGTGTCGCTGGTGGCCAGCAGCCAGGCACTGACGGTGGCGACCGCCCGGTCGGTGCCATCGGGACGGGTGGCCAGCATCTCGGCGTCCACCTTGGCGATACGCGCGCCCGGGCGCACAACCCGGGCCCGGACCTTCACCTGGGCCACCGGGATGGCGCCCAAGATGTCCAGCACCAACCGCCCGACCCGCAGCTCGGGGCGATCCGCGCAGAGTTCCTCGATGGCCTTGGTCATCAGGGCCAGCGGCGGTGAGCCGTGCTGGATGGCCGAGTCCCAATTACTGGCGGTGCCGATGGTGGATTCGAACACCGCGAGATCACCGTCCGAACCCGTTCGGCGGTAGTGACAATCGATCATGCGGCCGGCTCGGCGGGATCAGGCCAACCCGGATATTCGGGCGGGGTGCCGCCGAACGCGGGGCAGAGTTTCTGGTGGCTGCACCAGGCGCACAGCCGCGACGGCTGCGCCCGGAAATCGCCTGTCACGCCGGCGGATTGGATGGCCCGCCAGATCGCCATCAACGTCCGCTCGAACCGCTCCAGCTCTTCGAGTTCGGGTGTGTAGTCCAAGATCTGGCCGTCGGCGAGGTACACCAGCCGCAGCCGTGCGGCCAGCACCCCGCGGGACCGCAGCAGCGCCACGGCGTAGAACTTCATCTGGAACAGCGCCTTGGCCTCAGCGAACGGCACGCGGCCCGTCTTGTAGTCGACCACCCGCAGTTCTCCGGTGGGCGCCACATCGATGCGGTCGACGAAGCCGCGTAACAGCGTGCCGTCCGTCAGCTCCACCTCGACGCGTTGTTCGCAACTCTGCGGGTCGAAGCGGGTCGGATCCTCCAGCCGGTAGTACCCCGTCAGCAACTTGCGGGCATCGGCCAGCAGTCCGTCGCGCGCCGCCTGGTCCAGGTCGGCGAGGTCCGGCGATTCGGACAGCATGCGGTCCCAGGCAGGCCCGACCAACGCCAGCGCGGCATCCTTACCCCGTCCGGCGGCGGGCAGTCCGTACAACTGCTCCAGTGCGGCATGCACCACCGACCCCCGCACCTGGGCGACGGACGTGGGCTCGGGCAGGCGGTCGATGGCGCGGAAGCGATACAGCAGCGGGCACTGCTTGAAGTCGCCGGCGCGCGACGGCGACAGCGCCGGGCGCCGCAACGTCAGTGGCACGCTCATGACACCCAGCCTAGATTCGGCCACCGACAACGGTTGGCAGCGCGGACGGCGCGTCTGGCACTCTGATACCCCGTGTCCACTACCGGTCCGTTCGTCGTCGGCGATCGAGTTCAGCTCACCGACCCCAAGGGGCGCCACTACACGATGGTGCTCGCCCCCGGCGCGGAGTTCCACACCCACCGCGGCGCACTGGCCCATGACGACGTGATCGGGCAGCCCGAGGGCAGCGTGGTGAAGTCCGCCAACGGCGATCCGTTCCTGGTGCTGCGTCCCCTGCTCATCGATTATGTGCTGTCCATGCCCCGCGGCGCCCAGGTGATCTATCCCAAGGACGCCGCGCAGATCGTGCACGAGGGGGACATGTTCCCCGGCGCGCGGGTGCTGGAGGCCGGGGCCGGGTCGGGTGCGCTGACCTGCTCGCTGCTGCGGGCGGTCGGCCCGCAGGGCCAGGTCATCTCCTACGAGGTCCGCGACGACCACGCCGTACACGCGATCCGCAACGTCGAGACGTTCTTCGGCGAGCGGCCCGCCAACTGGGACCTGCGGATCGCCGACCTGAACGACTACGAGGGACCGGAAGTCGACCGCGTCGTGCTCGATATGCTCGCGCCGTGGGAGGTGCTCGGCGCGGTGTCCGGCGCCCTGGTGGCCGGCGGCGTACTGATCGTCTATGTGGCCACGGTGACGCAGCTGTCCAGGACTGTGGAGGCGCTGCGCGAACAGCAGTGCTGGACCGAGCCGCGGTCCTGGGAATCGCTGCAGCGCGGCTGGGATGTGGTCGGCCTGGCGGTCCGCCCCCAGCACAACATGCGCGGCCACACCGCGTTCCTGATCAGCGCCCGCAAGCTGGCACCGGGCACGGTGACGCCGACGCCGCTGCGCCGCAAACGTCAGGTGCCCTCAGCGCTGGTGACCGAGAAGTAGGAGCTGGTTCGCGCTCTCGCGGCTCAACTGCCACGCGTTGTCGATCGGCGAGAACTGCATCGGGAACGTGAACGCCGTCGCCTGCGATGCGGGATCGGCACTGGTGATGTCGACGGTGGCGGTGACATCACCCTGCTGGGTCCACTTCAGATCGGTCGCCCGGAAAGCCAGCGGCGCGTGACCGCCGTCGACGATCGCCTTGGTGAATCGGTCGAGTGCCGCGGCGTCGTCGGGCGACGCGAACTGCACCAGTCCCAGCTTCTGATCACCGGGAATCGAAGGGTCGGCCATCCGCGCCAGCACATCGGTGAGTGCCTCGGGAGCGGGCAGCGGGGCCTGCGCCGGCGCAGCGGGGGCGCTCGCGACGGTCGAGATCGTCGCCGCTGTCGGCTCGGGCGGAACCGTCTCCTCGGCGCAGCCGGACAGTCCGAGCGCCGCCATCGTGACGATGGSGGCGCTCAGGACTGCCCTACTGCGGTGGGGCATAGAGGCCAATCAGCCGGCCGCGGTGAGCAGCGACAGCGCCGACTGCTTGGAGATCTGCCAGCCGGTGGGGCTGGGTCCGGCGACGAACTGGACGTTCTCCGTGGCGGTGGCCCCGAGCGCGGTCGTCGCGGTGACGTCGGCGTTCACCACGCCACCCAGGTCGTCGATGTTGACGATGTTGAACGTCAGCGGGAACTTGCCCTCCGCCGCCGCCCGGCTGTAGGCGCGGTCCGCGGCGATGCTCTCGATGCGCCCGATCCCGCCCTGGATGTAGGGCGCCTTGGCGGAGAACCCGCCGCCGGAGGCCAGCGCCTGCAGCGTCTGGGCCAACGGCGCCGACAGCTCCGGCGCGGGCGTCTGCGGCATCGGAGCGCCCCATACGACCGGGGTGATGGCCGGCGCGGCACCGACCGTGAGGGACGTCGCACCGCCTGCCACTACAGCGGCTGCGGCCAGACCGGTCACGAGGGGTTTGAGGAACACAGTGGTCCTTTCGATTGGGCCATCTCGATAATGAGGTTAACAAGGTTGCTGGTGTGTCGAATTCCTAGACCGCACACAAAGGCTGAATCGCCGGTAGCGTTGAAGTTGTTACTGCACCAACATTCGGTGCGGGAGGGAGCGCAACATGAGCGAGTCCGAGCGTTCAGAGAATTTGAGTGACGATCTGAACACACCGATTTCCAGCGACGACGCTGCCGAGTTGGAGCGCCTGCGCCGCGAAACGGCCGCGCTCCGGGAACAGCTGGAGGATACGGTCGGGCCGTCCAGCGGGCTGCGAACCGCCCGGGATGTGCACCAGCTCGAGGCGCGCATCGACTCCCTGGCGACCCGCAACGCCAAGTTGATGGACACCCTCAAAGAGGCCCGGCAACAACTGCTGGCGCTGCGTGAGGAAGTGGACCGGCTGGGTCAACCGCCCAGTGGATACGGCGTGCTGCTGGCCGCCCACGAGGACGAAACGGTCGACGTGTTCACCTCCGGGCGCAAGATGCGCCTCACCTGCTCGCCGAACATCGAGACCAGCACGCTCAAGCAGGGTCAGACCGTGCGCCTCAACGAGGCGCTCACGGTCGTCGAGGCCGGCGCGTTCGAAGCCGTCGGTGAGATCAGCACCCTGCGCGAGATCCTGTCCGACGGGCACCGCGCGCTGGTCGTCGGTCACGCCGACGAAGAGCGCATCGTCTGGCTGGCCGAACCGTTGGTGGCCGCGGAGTTCCTGCCTGAGGGCGTCGAGGTGCAACTCGACGAGGACGACAAGCCCCGCAAACTGCGGCCCGGTGATTCGTTGCTGGTCGACACCAAGGCCGGCTACGCCTTCGAGCGCATCCCGAAGGCCGAGGTCGAGGATCTCGTCCTCGAGGAGGTCCCCGACGTCAGCTATGGCGACATCGGTGGCCTGACCCGGCAGATCGAGCAGATCCGCGATGCTGTCGAATTGCCGTTCCTGCACAAGGACCTGTACCGCGAGTACGCGCTGCGGCCGCCCAAGGGCGTGCTGCTCTATGGTCCGCCCGGATGCGGTAAGACGCTGATCGCCAAGGCCGTGGCCAACTCGCTGGCCAAGAAGATGGCCGAGATCCGCGGCGAGGATTCCCGGGAGGCGAAGTCCTACTTCCTCAACATCAAGGGACCCGAGCTGCTCAACAAGTTCGTCGGCGAGACGGAGCGCCACATCCGGCTGATCTTCCAGCGCGCACGGGAGAAGGCCTCCGAGGGCACCCCGGTGATCGTGTTCTTCGACGAGATGGACTCGATCTTCCGTACCCGCGGCACGGGCGTGAGCTCGGATGTGGAGACCACGGTCGTCCCGCAGCTGCTCAGCGAGATCGACGGTGTCGAGGGACTGGAGAACGTCATCGTCATCGGCGCCTCCAACCGCGAGGACATGATCGACCCGGCCATTCTGCGGCCCGGCCGCCTGGACGTGAAGATCAAGATCGAACGCCCGGATGCCGAAGCGGCACAGGACATCTTCAGCAAGTACCTCATTGAGTCGCTGCCGATCAACGACGACGATCTCGGCGAGTTCGTGGGCGACCGGTCGCTGACCATCAAGACGATGATCGAGAAGGTCGTCGACCGGATGTACGCGGAGATCGACGACAACCGGTTCCTGGAGGTCACCTACGCCAACGGTGACAAGGAAGTCATGTACTTCAAGGACTTCAACTCCGGGGCGATGATCCAGAACGTGGTGGACCGGGCGAAGAAGTACGCCATCAAGTCGGTGCTCGAGACCGGCCAGAAGGGTCTGCGCATCCAGCACCTGCTGGACTCGATCGTCGACGAGTTCGCCGAAAACGAGGATCTGCCCAACACCACCAATCCCGATGACTGGGCCCGGATCTCGGGTAAGAAGGGCGAGCGGATCGTCTACATCCGCACGCTGGTCACCGGCAAGAGTTCGTCGGCCAGTCGGGCCATCGACACCGAGTCCAATCTCGGGCAGTACCTCTAACCGTCGTCGACGATTCCGGCGGCGATCGCGCGCCACCGATGGGCCTGCGCGCCACCTCGCGCGCCAGCGTGACGTAGCGCGGCATCAGCGCGATACCCACACCCGCCGCGACGAGTTCCTCGACCACGCGGAAATCATTGACCCGCTGAGTGATCCGCACCGGCACCCCGGTCAGCACCGCGATCGACTTGAACACGTCGTCCACCATCAGCCCGCCCTCGACACCGATCCAGTCGGCGGCCGCCAGGTCGGACAGTTGAACCTGGTCGTGGGTCGCCAGTGGATGATCCGGTGGCAACAGCACGTCCAGCGGTTCGCGCAGCAAGGTAACCGAACTCAGCCGCGGTCCCCATTCGGTCGTGTCGCGGTCATCGCGGTGTACCACCACCACGTCGAACTCGGCAAGCTGTTGCGGCGCCCGCGCGGCAGGCGTGTCGATGTCGCGCCCGATGACGTCGACGCCCCGGCCACCGGCCCGGATGATCAACGGCGCCAACAGCATTGCCGCGCCGGATGGGAACAGCGACACGCTCACCTCGCCCCGCGCGGTGGTGCGGTAGGCGTCCATCTCGGCCACTGCCCGGTCCAGCGCGGCCAAGACCACCTCGGCGTGGCCGACCAACACCCGCCCGGCATCGGTGAGTCGCACCCGGCGACCCGCCGGCTCGACGAGTGCGACGCCCGCTTCCCGCGCGAGGATCTTCAGCTGTTGGGACACCGCCGACGGCGTCATCGACAGCACGTCGGCGACGGCGGCCACGGTGCCGTGATCGGCAAGCTCCCGCAGCATGCGCAATCGATGGGTGTCCATACGTCGATAGTAAAGGGATGCTACACATATAGCTAAGAATCAGTAGATTGACTGAACTCTTGTGGCCCGACAGGCTGACGCCATGAACCGCGTCGATCTCGCCCTACTCGCCGTGGCCGCGGTCTGGGGTTCGAGCTATCTGGCCACCAAGGAGACGGTCACCGGCGACTCCGTATTCGCCTTCATCGCACTGCGTTTCGGTATCGCCACCGTGGCGCTGGCCATGCTGCTCGGCAGACATCTGCGCGGGGCGGGGCGGGCCGAACTGCGCTCCGGCGTGCTCTTCGGCGCCATCCTGACGGCGATCCTGGTGTGCGAGACCTACGGGGTCACCATGACCTCGGCGTCCAACGCCGGGCTGATCATCGCCCTGACCATCGTCATCACCCCGATGCTGCAGCGCACGACGGTGCCGCCGGCCTTCTATGCGGCCGCGGGGTGTGCGGTGCTGGGTTGCGCCCTACTGGCGCAGTCGGGCGGCTTCGCCGCGCCCGGGGCCGGGGATGCGCTGATGGCGGCGGCCGCCGTGCTGCGCGCCGTGCACGTCACGTTCATCGACCGCACCGACCGGCGGCGCCAGACCGACCCGGCGGCGACGACCTTGACCCAGTTGGCGACAGTGGCCACGCTCGGTGCCGTATCTGCTTGCGCCGGTGGACAACTGGGGTTTGTCACGGACCTGTCGGCTACCGATTGGGCGTTGACGGTCTATTTGGCCTTGGCGTGCACCGTCTTCGCGTTCGGCGTCCAGATGTGGGCACTGCGGCGAACCACACCGGCCCGGGTGAGTCTGTTACTGGGCACCGAGCCGCTGTGGGCCGTGCTCGTCGGCATCGGGCTGGCCGGCGAGCGGTTGTCCCTCGTCGGCGTGCTCGGCGCCGTCCTGCTGCTCGGCGGAACCACCTGGGGCCGTGCGGTTCTGACCCGCTTCCAGCTCCAGGTAGGCGTCGCGGCCCGCGAGGCTGACCGCGACATCGGCGATCAGCGGATCGAAGAAGCGTTGCCGGTACAGCGGGTCGACGCTGGTGCTGACGGTGAAGTACAGCCCGGACAGCACCGCGACGAACAGCGAGGTGTGCACCACCGTCTGAGGAATGGGGATGTGCACGCCGAACCACGTACCGGCACAGGGCGGCGATCCGACAGCGCAGCTCTCCTCGGCCGACCACAGCACCGTCACGTCATCGGGAATCGCGATGATGCCCAACGCCAGGAAGAACGCGAACAGCCCGGCGGTGAACAGCACCACCTGAATCGCCTGTGACACCACCATGATCGCGACGACGTTGATGTTCTCGGCGCGTGACAGCGCGGGCCGGGGCGGCTGGTGCCCGGGGGGTGGCTGCAGCGGTGTGCCGGCCAGCAACCGGGCCGGATCGGTCTGTTCGGCGCGGTCGTCGCGCAGGGCCTGCACCTCGTCGCGGATGGTGGTGACGACGAAGACCAAGGCGACCAGAGCGAGGAAACCGATGGTCTGCCACAGTCGTTGGCGCGTCATCCGGGCGGCGAGCTGCCACAGCTCGCCGGTGAAGTAGACCACCACCGTCAGCATCAGCAGCGGGAGCGCCCGGCTCATCAGGGTGCCGAGTGCACCGAGTTGGATCCAGGCGAACCGGAACGCCCAGGCGGCGATGGACCCGAAACCCAGGTAGGTCAGCCAGATCGCCAGCAGCGAGATCAACACGAAGACCGGGGCTTCCGCGGCCGCCTCGCCCGTCCACCCGCTGACGGTCAGCGGCATGATCGCCACGAAGATCGCCATCACGATCCACGCGCCGGAACGCCTGCCGGTCTCGCCGAGGCGGCTGTCCAGCCGGTGTAGCACCGTCAGCGCGAACGGCGCGGCGAGCAACACCGCGGCGATCACCCCGAGTCGCAGCGCGTAGTAGTAATCGGGTCGCTCGTCGGTGACCTCCGCCAACAGCATCGTCACGGCCGTCAACGCGCCGACGGCGGAGATCATCGGCGCAGAACGCTCGACGAGCCCGCGGGACCGGACCCGCCTGGTGAGTACCAGGGGCAGGCCGCGATGCAGGAACCACTCATGCACGGCCGCTGTCTCTGACACGGCGACGGAGTCCATAGCGGGCACTGCCACATTGTCGATGATCTGGTGCAATCTGGGGGAGATGCCACGAGAACTTCTGCGCCCCGCGAACTGGGGGATATCCGCCCGGTCCGCCTTCGTCGCGGCCAGCGTGGTGTTCGTCGCGCTCGGCGCGGCGGGTGTGGTGCTGTCGGTGGTGCTGTACCAGTCGATGCTCAGCAGAGCCGACAACGCCGCATCCGAACGGGTGTCGCAACTGGTGGCGGCCATCGTCACCGGTGGTCCGGCGACGGTCGGCGATGACCTGCTGACCACCGACGGACGCATCAACGCCGTGCAGATCATCGACGAGGGCGGGGCGGTGGTGCGGCGGTCGGCCGCGACACCCGACACCCCGCTGATCCCGGTCGCCGAGATCGGTCCCGATGGCAGCGGGCATGTGGCGCAGTTCGGGCAGATCAGATTCAGCACCCAGGCCGTCACCGACGGCCATGGGCACCGGTTCACCGTGGTCGTCGGCGAGCGTCGCGCGAAGGTGACCGAGACAGTGGGCACGGTGGCGGTGGCGCTGGCGGTCGCCGCGCCGGCCGTCATCGCGGTCTCGGCCTGCGCCACCTACCTGCTGGTGCGACGGTCGTTGCGTTCGGTGGACGACATCCGGTCCCGGGTCGCTGCCATCACGACCTCCGACCTGTCCGGCCGGGTCCCGGTGCCCGACCGCCGCGACGAGATCGCCGCGCTCGCGGTGACGATGAACGAGATGCTGACCCGCATCGAGGCCGGGCACGCGGCCCAGCAGCGATTCGTCGGTGACGCCTCCCATGAGCTGCGCAGCCCGCTGGCGACCATCATCTCCGCGCTCGAGGTGGCTCAGGCCCACCCCGATCTGCTGAATGCCGAACTGGCCGAACACACGCTGCTGCCCGAGGCGCACCGGATGGCCGGCCTGATCGACGACCTGCTCCTGCTGGCCAGGGCCGACGAACGGGGTCCCACCGCGAGATTCGGCGACGTCGACCTCGACGATCTGGCCATCGACGCGGCGCGCAGCCTGCGGCGCGCCACCTCGCTGGAGGTGCGGTGCGAGGTGACGCCGGCCCGGGTGACCGGTGATGCCGCGGCGCTGGCCAGGGTGCTGCGCAATCTGCTCGACAATGCTTCCCGACATGCCATGTCCCTCATCGAGATCACCGTCACCGGTCCCGGCACTGCGGCCGGTGGCGCGGTGCTCACGGTCGGCGATGACGGGCCGGGGGTGCCCGAACCGGACCGGCTACGGGTGTTCGACCGCTTCGTCCGGTTGGACCGGGACCGCTCACGCAGTGCGGGCGGTTCCGGCCTCGGACTGGCGATCGTGGCCGAAATCGTTGCGGCCCACCGCGGCCGGGTCTGGATCGAGGACCGGCCGGGGGGCGGTGCCCGGGTGACGGTTCAGCTGCCGCCGGTCACCCGGTAGCCGACGCCGCGCACCGTTTCGATGGTGTTGGTGCCGAACGGCGTGTCGATCTTGCGGCGCAGATAACCGACGTACACCTCGACCACGTTGTCCGGCCCGTCGTAGTGGGTGTCCCACACGTTGTGCAGCAGTTCGGCCTTGGCCACCGCGACGTCCTTGTGGCGCATCAGATATTCGAGCAGGCCGTATTCGCGCGGGGTGAGGGCGATGGGCGTCTTCGCCCGCGACACCGAGCGGTGAATCGGATCCAGCGTCAGCGTTCCTGCGGTGAGCAGCGCGGGTCGCTGAGTCGTGCTGCGGCGCAACAACGCACGCAGGCGCGCGACGAGCACGATGAACGAGAACGGTTTGGTCAGGTAGTCGTCGGCGCCGAGGTCGAAGGCATCCGCCTGGTCATAGTCACCGTCTTTGGCGGTGAGCATCATGACCGGCGTCCACACCTCCCGGGTCCGCATCCGGCGCAGCACCTCGTAACCGCTGATACCGGGCAGCATGATGTCCAGGACGACGACGTCGTACTGCCCCTCGGAGGCCAGCCGCAGGCCGGCCATCCCGTCGGCGGCCTCGGTCACCGCGAAGCCCTCGGCGCGCAATCCGGCGGTCAGGGTGGACCGTAACCGGGCTTCGTCCTCGACGATCAGTAGTTTCATGGCACCTCATGTCTACCCGTCCTTCGCGGGACGGGTCTGCAGCCGATAGCGGTCCCGCGCGTCCAGCGTCAGGGTGAGGTCGTCGATCAACGGGTCCAGGAACTCGGTGCGGTAGTCGGGATCACCGGCGGCACGCGCGCTGATGTACATGAAGGTCAGCGCTCCGAGGAACATGCTCGTCTGGATCAGTGCCTGGGGAATGGGCAGCGTCATCCCCAAGATCACCCCGTCGCTGG
This sequence comes from Mycobacterium sp. P2_H7, assembly GCF_056403275.1. Lineage (NCBI taxonomy): Bacteria > Bacillati > Actinomycetota > Actinomycetes > Mycobacteriales > Mycobacteriaceae > Mycobacterium > Mycobacterium sp. P2_H7. Next base: position 46,549 of record NZ_JBFUFU010000012.1, read on the forward strand.
CGCCGTTGCGCGTCCACTCGGCCAGCAGCTTCGGTGTCAACAGGATCAGCCCCAGCACCGCGAAGACCAGGGGGGTGATGACGGACACCACCAGCACCTGGACCACCTGCGTCATCACCAGGACGAACACCACATTGATGCGTTCCAGCCGGGACAGATGCACCCGCCGAACGGGCCCGGGCAGGCCGTGGAAGGGCGTGCCGAGGAGGGCGCCGTCGATTTTGGGCGGGCGGGTGGAGGACAACAGGATCGGCCGGACGCGTTCGATGGTCGCGGAGGTGATGAACGCCACCGCGATGGCAGCGAGAAACAACAGCGCCAACCACATCCGCGGCCGGGGGACATACGCCGCCATCAGCCACACGTAGGTGTTGAAGAACACCAGCACGGTCAGCAGGATGACCGGCAACGCGCGGGCCAGCAGGCCACCCATCTGCGTCAGGTTGTGCAGCGTCGCGCTGATCGCCAGGCCGAGGATCGAGCCGATGCCGGTGGCGGTCAGCACCAGGATGACCGCGATGATCGCGCCCGTCAGCAGCAGGTCGGGGACGACGTAGGGGGACGGTCCACCGACGACGGTGCCGACCAGGCTCACCAGCAGTGCCACCATCGTGGCGACGGTGCGCCCGCGCATGCTGCTGATCCGCGACACCCGCCACGCGACGACCGCGGCGACCGGCAGCACGAGGACCAGCAACGCCAGGATGAACCATTCGCTGCGGGTGGGCGTGCCGTCGATGGCGACGGTGTGCTTCCCGGTGAGGGCGACGACGGCCACCGAGTTGGCCATGAACACGGCGAGCGCCGCGAAGGCCGGGGCGCCGCGCTGCCAGAGGTTGCGGGCCAGTACCCCGGGCCGCAACACGGTGGGCAACCCGCGTCGCAGAAACCAGGCGTGCGCCTCGACCGGGTCCAATCTGGCCTCCATCATCTAGCCCTACCTGACATCGACCGGGTGCGCGTCGCTAGGGTTGCAACTTATGCAACGGATTATCGGAACTGAGGTGGAATACGGCATCTCGTCGCCGACGGATCCCACCGCGAATCCGATCCTCACCTCCACGCAGGCCGTGCTCGCCTACGCCGCCGCGGCCGGTTTGCAGCGGGCCAAGCGCACCCGGTGGGACTACGAGGTCGAGTCCCCGCTGCGCGACGCCCGCGGCTTCGACCTGTCCCGCGCGTCGGGACCGCCGCCGATCATCGACGCCGATGAGGTCGGCGCAGCCAACATGATCCTCACCAACGGCGCCCGGCTCTACGTCGATCACGCCCACCCGGAGTATTCGGCCCCCGAATGCACCGACCCGCTCGACGCCGTGATCTGGGACAAGGCCGGCGAACGGGTGATGGAGGCCGCAGCCCGGCATGTGGCCAGCGTGCCCGGGGCGGCGAAACTGCAGCTCTACAAGAACAACATCGACAACAAGGGTGCGTCCTACGGATCGCACGAGAACTATCTGATGAGCCGGCAGACCCCGTTCTCGGCGGTGATCGCCGGACTCACACCGTTTTTCGTGTCCCGGCAGGTGTTCACCGGGTCGGGCCGGGTCGGTATCGGACCCTCGGGTGACGAGCCCGGATTCCAGTTGTCCCAGCGCGCCGACTACATCGAGGTCGAGGTCGGCCTGGAGACCACCCTCAAGCGCGGCATCATCAACACCCGCGACGAGCCGCACGCCGACGCCGACAAATACCGGCGCCTGCACGTCATCATCGGGGACGCCAACCTCGCGGAGACCTCGACCTACCTCAAGGTGGGCACCACCTCGCTGGTGCTCGACCTCATCGAATCCGGGGTGGATCTGTCCGATCTGGCGCTGGCCCGCCCCGTACACGCCGTGCACGTGGTCAGCCGGGACCCGTCCCTGCGCGCCACGATTGCGCTGGCCGACGGCCGCGAGCTGACCGCTCTTGCGCTGCAACGCATCTACCTGGAGCGGGTGGGCAAGCTGCTGGACAGTCGCGACCCCGATCCGCGCGCCAGTCATGTCGTGCAGACCTGGGCCGAGGTGCTCGATCTGCTGGAGCGCGACCCGATGGAATGCGCGGAGATCCTGGACTGGCCCGCCAAGCTGCGCCTGCTGGAAGGTTTCCGGCAGCGGGAGAACCTGTCCTGGTCCGCGCCGCGCCTGCATCTGGTCGACCTGCAGTACTCCGATGTGCGCCTGGACAAGGGTCTGTATAACCGGCTGGTGGCACGTGGGTCGATGAAACGCCTGGTCAGCGAGCAGCAGGTGCTGGACGCCGTCGACAATCCGCCGACCGACACCCGGGCCTACTTCCGCGGTGAGTGCCTGCGCCGGTTCGGTGCCGACATCGCCGCCGCGAGCTGGGATTCGGTCATCTTCGACCTGGGCGGCGATTCGCTCGTCCGGATTCCCACCCTGGAGCCCCTGCGGGGCAGCAAGGCTCACGTGGGGGCGTTGCTGGATTCGGTGGACAGTGCCGCCGAATTGGTGGAACAGCTCACCACGTAAGTACTTGCTATACCGGGCAGGACGCGTGTCGACCGGTAGTGTGAAAGAACCGATCGTGCAATCAGGAGGCGGCGATGGCTCAGGAACAGACCAAGCGTGGCGGTGGTGGCGGTGAGGATGACGATGTCACCGGTACGACGGCCGCCGGCCAGGAGCGTCGCGAGAAGCTGACCGAGGAGACCGACGACCTTCTCGACGAGATCGACGACGTGCTGGAGGAGAACGCTGAGGACTTCGTGCGCGCGTATGTCCAAAAGGGCGGCCAGTGACGGCCCGGTTCGACAAGCCCTCCGACCGCCTCGACCTCTCCTCATCTCGGCTCAATCTGTCCTCGTTCAGCGAATTCTTGAGCCATCAGGCTCCGCATCTGCTGCCGATGGCGGGTGACCGCGTGGTGGGGTCCGGGTCGGACCTGCCGCACGGCACCACAATCGTGGCGCTGAAGTACCCCGGCGGGGTGCTGATCGCGGGCGACCGGCGGGCCACCCAGGGCAACATGATCGCCAGTCGCGATGTCGAGAAGGTGCACATCGCCGACGATTACACCGCGACGGGCATCGCGGGCACCGCGGCGATCGCCGTCGAGTTCGCGCGGCTCTACGCGGTAGAGCTGGAGCACTACGAGAAGGTCGAGGGTGTCCCGCTGACCTTCAAGGGCAAGGTGAACCGGTTGGCCACCATGGTGCGAGGCAATCTCGGTGCGGCACTTCAAGGTTTCGTCGCCCTGCCGTTGTTGGTCGGCTTCGACGTCGATGACCCCGATCCGGCGAACGCCGGACGGATCGTCTCCTTCGATGCCGCGGGCGGCTGGAATCTCGAGCAGGAGGGCTACCAATCGGTGGGCTCCGGATCACTGTTCGCCAGGTCGTCGGTCAAGAAGCTGTATCCACAAGTGACGGATGCGGATTCGGCCCTCAAAGTCGCCATCGAGTCGCTCTATGACGCCGCCGACGACGACTCGGCCACCGGCGGCCCCGATCTGACCCGCGGGATCTATCCAACCGCGGTGCTGCTGCGGGCCGAAGGCGCCGAGGAGGTCACCGAGGAACGTATTGCCGGCCTGGCCCGCGAGGTCATCGCGGCGCGGACCCGTGAGGGTGGTGTGGGCTGATGAGCTTCCCGTACTTCATTTCGCCCGAGCAGGCGATGCGTGAACGTTCCGAGCTTGCGCGCAAAGGCATTTCGCGAGGTCGCAGTGTCATCGCGCTGGCCTACGACGGCGGCGTGCTGTTCGTGGCCGAGAACCCGTCGCGTTCGCTGCAGAAGGTCAGCGAACTCTACGACCGGGTCGGGTTCGCCGCGGTGGGCCGGTTCAACGAGTTCGACAACCTGCGTCGTGGCGGCATCCAATTCGCCGACACCCGCGGATACGCCTATGACCGGCGCGACGTGACCGGCCGGCAGCTGGCCAACGTATACGCCCAGACCCTCGGCACCATCTTCACCGAACAGGCCAAGCCGTACGAGGTGGAACTGTGTGTCGCGGAGGTCGAGCACTTCGGCGAGAGCAAAGCGCCCGAGTTGTACCGCATCACCTATGACGGATCCATCGCTGACGAGCCCCATTTCGTGGTGATGGGCGGTACCACCGAACCGATCTCGGCCGCGCTCAACGAGTCCTACACCGAGAACGCCGTGCTGTCTGACGCCGTGCGGATCGCGGTGGAAGCACTGCACGCCGGTGGCGACGAGCAACGTGTGCTCGGGCCGTCCACCCTGGAGGTGGCGATCCTGGACGCCAACCGGCCCCGCCGCGCGTTCCGGCGGATCACGGGCACGGCGCTGGAAGCTCTTCTTCCGTCGGGAAACACTCCCGAGTAGCTGAGGCGATATCGCCAGCAGGCGACCGGTTCCGAGGTGATAATCACTTGACCGTCAGCAATGTGTTGACGGCCGAGTGACGTTCACAAAAGGACCCGCACCGAGATGAGTACTTCTCGTACCCAGGCATCGGTGTCGTGGTTGCGACGATTCGCCCGGACCACCCCCGGAGTGGTCACCATCATCGTCGTCGTGGTGGTGGCCGGAGCCCTGATCGCCGCGGCCATTTCGGCCATTCAGCTCAACGGCCGGATTGCCGAACGCAACGCGATCCTCGAACGGTCCGAGCCCCTGGCCTATGCCGCGCACAATCTCTACGCGGCCCTGTCCACCGCCGACGCCGCCGCTGTGTCGGCGTTCCTGTCCAACGAGATCGACACCGGCCCCATGCGCGTGCGCTACCAGCAGGCCCTGGCCGACGCCGCGGCCGCGCTGGCCGATGCGACGGCCGGGGCCACCGACGCCGAGATGCGGACCGCGATGGCCGAGATCTCGGCGCAGATGTCGGCCTACACGGGGCTGGTCGAGGCTGCGCGCGCCAACGACCGGCAAGGGTTTCCCGTCGGCTCCGCCTACCTCGGCGAGGCGTCCTCGCTGATGCAGACGGGGCTGTTGCCCGCCGCCGAACGCATCTACAGCCGTGACACGGCGAACGTCGACGAAGATCAGCGCGCGGTCGGCTCGATCCCGGTGCTGGGGCTGATCCTGATGGTGTTCGGCTTGATCGCGGTGGTGGCCGGATCGGTGATCCTCTACCGCAGGACGAACCGGCTGTTCAACGTCGGACTGGTCGTCGCGGCCGTCGCGGTACTGCTGGCCGCCGGATGGCTGGTCGTTGCCACCCAACTGGCGGCCGTCGACATCGGCCAGAGCCGCTCCGCGGGCACCGAACGCTTCGCGCAACTGGCCAAAGCCCGGATCCTGGCGCTGCAGACCAGGACCGGCGAGACCCTACAGTTGGTCGCCCGCGGCGATATCGGCACCAGCAACGCCGCCTTCGACAAGAACATCGCGGAACTGAACACGTTGCTCGCGGGCGGACCGGTGGCCACGGTGGACGGGGTGGCGAAATGGACTGCCAGCCACCACAAGCACGCCGACATCTACTCTTCCGGTGACTACCCCGGCGCGGTGGCCCAAGCCATCGGCAACGACCCGAATGCGTCGGCCGCGCAGTTCGACGTCGTGGACACCAGCTTGCGCGCCGAATTGCAGAACACCCGCGCCGTCCTGCGGGGCGAGGTCGCCAGCGCGGGTCACCGACTGGCCTGGAGCCCCACGGCGACACTGGTGCTGTTGGTCATCGCCGCCGCCGCTGCCGTGATCGGCCTGTGGCCACGCCTCAAGGAGTTCCTGTGAGAACCCGAATCATCCTGGCAATGGTGGCAATCGGAGTGGCTGCCGGGTGCGGGTCGGCCGGCGAACCGGTCTCGGTCAGCGTCGCGCCGGTCGATGCCAGACCGGCCGGGGTCGCCGAGGTCAGCACCGCACCCGCCGCCGTCGGCAATGACTGCGACAAGGAAGCCAGCCTGCGCCCGGGCCCCAAACCCGAGCCAGGCGCCATGCCTCCCGGTTCGACGATGGCGGCGATCGCCGCGCGTGGCCGGCTGATCGCCGGTGTGGACCAGAGCCAATACCTGTTCGGGTTCCGTGACCCGGTGACCGGGCGGCTGGAAGGTTTCGATGTCGAGATCGCGCGCGAGATCGCGCGTGCCATCTTCGGCGATCCCAACCGGGTCGAGTTCCGCGTCGTCGACGCCGGCCAACGGGAAGCGGTACTGCAATCCGGCGACGTCGACGTGGTGGTCCGTACGTTCTCGATCAACTGCGCACGCAAGAAGAACGTGGCCTTCTCGACCGTGTATTTCAACGCCGACCAGCGCATCCTGGTGCGCAAGAATTCGGGTATCGACTCCGCGGCGGGCCTGGCCGGCAAGCGTGGCTGCGCGGTGTCGGGCACCACGTCGCTGGCCAAGCTCTACGGCCTGGACCCCCGGCCGATCGTGCTCGGGGCGCCGACCTGGACCGACTGCCTGGTGATGCTGCAACAAGGCCAGGTCGACGTCATCGGTACCGATGGTGTCGTGCTGGCCGGCCTGAAAAAGCAGGATCCCAACGTCGCAGTGGTCGGTCCAAGCCTCGGCGTCGAGCCGTACGGTGTCGGCATCAAGCTGCAGAACGAGGATCTGGTCCGGTTCGTCAACGGCGTGCTCGATCAGATCCGCTCCGACGGAACGTGGCAGCGCCTCTACGACCAGCTGCTGCAACCACTCGGTCCGTCACCGGGTCCGCCACCCGCGCGGTATCAGGATTGAGATGACCGCACTGAGCACCAAAGCCATCGACGGCGAAATCGCCACGCGCGCAGAGGAGATCGCTGCCATGTCGGCCACCATGGTCGAACTCGACAGCCATCCGGGGTTGTCACACGTCCGGTTGTATCCACCCACCGGGGAGACCGCCCGGCGCTGGACGGCGGTGGAGGGCGCGGTCACCCTGCTCTGGGAGGAACTGGGCCGGATGACCTCGATTCTGGACTCCGCCATGGCGGTCCGGGCCCGGCGGTCCAAACCGTCCGATGCCGACCGCGCCGAACTCACCCGTTGGCTGCGCGAGCGCCCGCTGGAAGTGTCGCGGCACCGGATTCCGTTGGCGAAACGGTCCCTGACGGGGTCCGGGGAGCTCGTCGAGTATGCAGGCCTGGCCGACACCGCCGAACGGATGCGTGCTGCCTACCCTGCGGTGGCCGAGTTCCTGGACGACGTGGACCGGGTCAATTCGCTTGTCGTGCAACGCCTTGCATCGGTACGAGACCGCCTCGAGGCCGCGGGTGCGCCCGAACCCGCCGGTATCGCCGACCTGTTGTCGGTCGCGGCCACCGATCCGCTGTCGCTGACACCCGCCATCATCGAGACCAGGGTGCGTGCCATCACCGTCGGCATCGAGAAGCACGCCGCGGAATGGGCGGCGCTGGCCGACGTCCGATCCAATTGGGCTGCGGCAGTGGACAAGACATCGCTGTCACTGGACACTTTGCGCGACGCAGCGCTGCGCCTGCAGCAGGTGCGCGAACGAGCCCAGCGGCACGTGCTGTCCGGTCCGATGCCCGTGCACCCGGACGTCGAACCCGGCCTTCGTGCCGAGCTCGCGGCGCTGACGGCGCCCGACCCGGCCGTGCTGCGGGCGCTGCAGCGGCGGATCGCCCAGGCCCAGCGCACTCTCGACGAGGACGAACAGCTGGCGCAGGGTCTCCTGGACCGCCGCGCCGAACTGGCCGGCCGCCTCGAGGTGTACCAGACCAAGGCCGCCCGGCTGGGCCTGGGGGAGGACCGGGATCTGTTGGCGTCCGGCGGGATTGCGTCCGGGTTGCTGTCCCGGCGGCCCTGCGACCTACGCGAGGTGACCCGGGCGATCACCGACTACCAGCAGATGCTCGTTCAGAAACGGGAGGCGGCCAGATGACATGTGCCGAGCCGGGCTGCGGCGGAACGATCGTCGACGGCTATTGCGACCTGTGTGGCACCGCACCCGCGGCCGCCCCGCAGGAGCCGGCGGCCACCGCCGCGTCGCGGGAGGCCGTGGGCACCGCCGCGGCCACGAGGGGCAGTGTGTCCGCCCGTTCGGCCCGCACCGGCCGCACCGGGTCGTCGCGCTCGGCGAGTTCGCGGGGCCGCCTCGGTGCGGGCGTGGTCACCATGCCGCGGATTCCCAAGGGCGATCCCGTCGCCGCCATCATGGTCGACCCGAAGGTGCCCGAAGGCAGCCGCTTCTGCGGAAATCCCGAGTGCCACAAACCCGTCGGACGCGGCCGCGACGGGACGCCGGGGCGCCCGGACGGGTTCTGCACGGCGTGCGGCGCCCGCTACTCCTTCGTCCCCATGCTGTCCCGCGGCGACCTGGTGGCCGGTCAGTATGAGGTGCAGGGCTGCCTGGCGCACGGCGGCCTGGGTTGGATCTACCTGGCCATCGACCGCAACGTGCACAATCGCTGGGTCGTCCTCAAGGGCCTGCTGAACTCTGGTGACAAGGACGCGATGGCCGCCGCGGCCGCCGAGGTGCTCGCGCTGGCCGAGGTGGAACACCCCAGCATCGTGCGCATCTACAACTTCGTCCAGCATCCCGATCCGTCCGGGGTGCCGGTCGGGTTCATCGTGATGGAGTACGTCGGCGGGACGTCGCTCAAACAGATTCGCAAGGCGCGCAACGGGCCCCTGCCGCCGGATCAGGCGGTGGCCTACATCGTGGAGATCGCACCGGCACTCGATTTCCTGCACGGCCAGGGCCTGGCCTACTGCGATTTCAAGCCCGACAATGTCATGCAGACCGACGAGCATCTCAAGCTGATCGACCTCGGCGCGGTCATCGCGATGGACGACCAGGAGAGCGCCATCTACGGGACCGTCGGCTACCAGGCACCCGAGATCGCGCGTACCGGGCCGACGGTGGCCAGCGACGTCTACACGGTGGGTCGCACCCTGGCGGTGCTGGTGATGGACGTGCCGCAGGAGAAGGGCCATTTCGTCGCCGAGTTGCCCGGGCCGGACACTGTGCCGGTACTGGCCGCCCACGAGTCCCTGCACCGGGTGATATCGCGCGCCACCGATCCCGATCCGGACCGTCGCTTCTCGTCCATGTCGGAACTGGCCGACCAGTTGACCGGCGTGCTGCACGAGATCGCCGCCGTCGACCGGGGCGAGCGTAGCGACGAGGGCGAGCGGGCGCCCAGGGTGTCGCTGAATTTCAGCCAGCAGCGCGGGGCATTCGGGATCGGCCGGGGCACCTTGGCCGACCGCTCGGAGGTGATCGAGGCGCTGCCGGTACCCAGCGTCGACGCGACCGATCCGGGGGCCGCGGTGCTGGCCACCACCAGCGGAACCCCGCCCGCTCAGCTGGAGCAGGCACTGCAGGTGGCCGGTGGCCGGGCGGGCTCGGTGGAGATTCCGCTGCGGTTGACCCGTGCCGACCTGGAGATGCGGTCGCCCGCGGCGGCCCGAAAACGGCTGGCGAAACTGGACGCCCTGATCCCCGGAGACTGGCGGTTGTCCTGGTATCGAGGCCAGGCCGCCTTGCTGGAAGGCAATTTCGACAACGCAGGCACCGAGTTCGAGACGGTGCTGGCGACCCTGCCCGGCGAGCTGGCGCCCAAGCTCGCACTGGCTGCGGTGGCCGAACTCAGCGGTGCGCTGGACGGCGCCGGGACCCGGTATTACGAGACGGTCTGGCGCACCGACCACGCTTATGTGAGCGCGGCTTTCGGGTTGGCACGCCGCCGGGCGCGCGCCGGAGACCGCACCGGGGCCATCACCACGCTCGATGAAGTGCCCTCGGCCTCAGCGTATTTCACGGCGGCGGGGGCGACGGCCATCGAGCTGCTGCTGGACGGACGCACCGCCGAGCAGCTGGACGAACCGGCCTTGGTGAACGCGGGTAACCGAGCGTCGGCCTGTGCGGTCGAGTCCTCGACCAAACGCGCGCTGATCGATCTGCGGGTGCTGAGCGCGGCGCTGGGCTGGCTGGAGGCCGGTCACACACCGACTGCGACCAAGCTGCTCGGGCAGTCGTTCGACATCCCCGGCATCCGGTCCGGGATGGAGCGCTGCTACCGCGATCTGGCCCAGGGCACGCGCAGCATGTGGGAGCGAATCGAATTGGTGGAGAAGGCGAACACCATCCGGCCGAGGACGCGCGTGTGACCGGGGGTGAGCGTGTGACCGGGGGCGAGTGCCCGCGCTGTGCGCAGCCCACCCGGCCCGCCGACCGGTTCTGCGAGAGCTGCGGTGCGGCACTGGCGACCGTCACCACCGTCGCCATCCCACGGACCGGCCGGGCCAGCGGCCCCTGCGCGGACTGCGGCGGCACGGTGGCCCCCGACGGGTACTGCACGGTGTGCGGTCAGCTGCGGGCCGAGCCCGACCGCGATGAGGTGGCCCTCGGCGGGATCGCCGTGATCACCGATCGCGGCATCGAACACGCCCGCAACGAAGATGCCGCGGCCGCAGGCATTCTCGCGGCCAACGCAGACGACGCCGGCGGGCGGCCGCACGCCGTCGCCGTCGTGGTGTGCGACGGCGTGTCCAGCTCGATCAATCCGCAGGTGGCCTCGGCGGCCGCCGTCGCGGCGGGCGTCGCCTCGATCCTGGACTCGCTGTCGGGTTCCGGTGACACCGCGGCGGCCATGTTCGCCGGGATGGCCGCCGCAGCGCGGGCGGCCGCACAACCAGAACCGCAATCTGGTGTCGCCGGATCGTGCACGTTCACCGCTGTCATCGTGATCCCGGCGGACGGGGGGACCGCCCAGGTGACCGTCGGCAACGTCGGGGACAGCCGGTCGTACTGGCTGCCCGACGCGCCCGCCCTCGCGCGGCAATTGACTGTCGACGATTCGCTGGCGCAGGAGCTGATCAACGCCGGCGCCGCACCGCAATCCGAAGCCGTGCTGCGCGGCGCACACACGCTGACGCGTTGGCTGGGGGCGGATTCGGAGCCGACGCCGTGGGGTGAGACCAGCGTGCGCACCCTCACCGTGACCGGTCCGGGGGCTCTCGTGGTGTGCAGCGACGGCCTGTGGAACTACCTGCCCGAGGCCGATGGCCTCCGCGAATTCTGCACCGGCACCGACGTGGTGTCGGCGGCCCGCGCACTGACCGACCATGCCCTGCGGTCCGGCGGCCAGGACAACATCACCGTCGCGGTGATCCCGATCGGAGGAAGTAGATGAGTTCACCTGAGCCGCAACCTATCTCGGTGGAGGTCGACCACAACCACTACATCGCCGAGGGGTCCGGGAACGTCGACGCGATAGTCAGCGTCACCGTCCCCGACGATGCTGCGGTGGCCGGCGACACCGATCGGGTCGAGGCGATCATCATCGACTGTTCCACCTCGATGCGCTCGCCTGCGACCAAGTTCGACGAGGCCAAGCGAGCCACCGCCGCGGCAATCGGCGAACTCGTCGACGGCACCTACTTCACCATCATCGCCGGCACCGAACGGGCCACCTACGCCTATCCGCTGGACGGCTGGCCGGTGCCGGCGTCCGACGCGACCCGGGCCGAAGCCCTGCGGGCGGTCGACGGGCTGCGTCCCAAGGGGGGCACCGCCATGGGCACCTGGCTGGCGCATGTCCGCAACGTCGTGGTGCAGCACCCCGGTGCCCTCATCCACGCGATCCTGCTCACCGACGGGAAGAACGAGCACGAGACCCCCGAGGCGCTGGGCGAGCAGATCGGCCTGGCCGAGGGCGAATTCACCTGCGACTGCCGCGGTGTCGGTACCGACTGGCAGGTCGAGGAACTGCGCGCCATCTCCTCGGCGCTGCTGGGCACCGTGGACATCGTGGCAGACCCGGAGGATCTCGCCGAAGACTTCGCGTCGATGATGCGGACATCGATGAGCAAGTCGATCGCGGGCCTGACCCTGCGGTTGTGGACCCCGGCGGGAGCCAGGGTGGTGTTCGTCAAACAGGTGGCGCCCACCGTGGAGGATCTGACGCACCGCAGGGTGGAGGCCGGCGCCCAGATCGGCGAGTACCCGTTGGGTTCCTGGGGTGCGGAGGAGCGCGACTACCACGTGCAGGTGGAGGTCGAACCCGCCGACGTCGGCCGGGAGAAGCTCGCTGCTCGGGTGAGTGTCGTTGCGGGCGAACAGATTCTGGGTCAGGGTCTGGTCAAGGCGGTGTGGACCGCCGACACCGCGCTCTCTGCGGTGATCAGCCGCCGGGTCGCGCACTACACCGGACAGGCCGAGCTGGCCGAGGCCGTCCAGGAAGGCCTGAGCGCCCGCAAGGACGGCGACGTGAAGACGGCGACGGCCCGGCTGCAGCGGGCCATGGACCTCGCCGTGGAATCGGGCAACACCGGGACGGCGAAGCTGTTGCGCGGCGTGGTCGAGGTAGACCAGCGCACCGGCACCGTGGCGCTGCGCCGTGAGGTAGCCGCGGCGGATGAGATGGCACTGGATGCACGGTCCACCAAAACCGCACGGGTGCGCAAAGATTCAGGAGACAGCTGATGCCGATCTGCGTCGACGGGCACACCTCGGTTGCCGAGGACTTCTGCGACGTCTGCGGGTCTCCCATCGGTGATCCGGCCGTGGCGGAGCCAGCTGCGGCAGTCGCCGCCCGGCAATGCCCGGCCTGTGCGGCGCCCATCACCGGCAGGTTCTGCGAGGCCTGCGGCCACGATTCGGCGCTGCCGCCACCCAGCGCGCAGTCTTCGGCGGCGGTGGCCTGGACCGCCGTCGTCGCCGCCGATCGGGAGTTCTACGAGCGGGTGCTGGCCCGCGAAGGGCCCGACACCGTGGACTTCCCGGCGTACTTCCCCGAACGCCGGATCAGCCTGGACCAGGAGGTCACGCTGATCGGCCGGCGCAACCCCGACAAGGGGGTGGATCCGCAGATCGACCTCGCCCTGCACCCGGCCGACCGTGGCGTGTCCACCCAGCACGCGGTGCTGCGGCTGGGAACCACCGGCTTGAGCGTCACCGACATCGGGTCCACCAACGGCACCAGCCTCAACGGCAGCGACGACCGGCTGCCCGAGGGAGTGGAGACGCCGCTGGCCGACGGTGACCGCATCCATGTCGGTGCGTGGACCACGATCACCGTCGTGCGGGTCAGTTGAGCGCGTTGATCACGGCTTCGCCCTCGACCCGGCCGCGATAGAGCCCCCACAGCCTGTCCGCCAGATCGTCGGGGTCGAGCAGCGCCGCCGAGACCCCGAAGTCCTGGCCACCGGCGGTCATCGCGGCGTGGATGTCACTACGGTCGATCAGCCCACCGATGGTGAGGGTGCCCGCGTAGACCCCCTCGGCGGCCAGCGCGGCGTGCAGCGTGAGGGCGTAGGTGCGCAGTGCCGCCGACATCAGGGCCAGCCCGCCCAGCGGCGGCATCGGTACGACGCTGCTGAGTCCGCCCGCGAACAGCAGTCCGCCGTCGCCACGTGCGCGCAGTTCCGGGAGCAGCACCGAGGCGAAATCGACCGCGGGAAGCACACCGGCGAGCGCCGCACGGGCTCCATCGGCGTCCAGTCCGGTGATATCGGTGAGCGGCATGGTTGCGGCCGGACCGTAGTAACCGACGTCGATGCGCCCGAATCGTCGGCGGGCGGCGTCGATCGCCGAGCGCAGGGAAGCCGGATCGGTCGCGTCGGCGGTGAATGCGGCCGCGTCGACGCCGGCATCGGTCAGCGACGCCAGGTAATCGCCGTGCCGGGTGGCACTGCGGGAGGCGAGCGCGACCGCATAGCCCTCACGGCCGAAGCGGTGCGCCACCGAGAGGGCGAGCCCGCAGCCGGCACCCAGGACGAACAGGACGGGGGAACGGCTGACCACGGCCGCCGCCGAGCTGTTCGCCGAGCGCGGCGTCGACGTGCCCTTGGATGAAGTCGCCCGCCGCGCCAGGGTGAGCATCGGCACGCTCTACAACAACTTTCCCAACCGGGGAGCCCTGCTCGACGCCGTCCTTCCGGACCGGCTCGCCGAGCTCGAAGGACTGGCCGCAGTCGCGCTGGCCGACGACGACGCCTGGCGCGGGTTCACCGGATTCCTGGACGGCATGTTCGCGTTACAGGCCCGCGACCGGTCCATCAACGAGGCGATCTCACGCAGCTCCGTCGGCGGCGTGGACGTCGGCGCCGAATGCGGTCGCGGTGGCGGCCTTCTGGAATCGGCCGTGACACGTGCCCGCGACGCCGGGGTGCTGCGGCCGGATTTCGGCACGGCCGACCTGGCCACCCTGATCGGGGCCATGGCCCGTGTCATCGCGATGTCCGGGGGTGACGACACAGCGTGGCGGCGTCACCTCGGGTTCGTGCTGGACGGGTTGCGCGTCGCCTGACACGGGTGCCCTCCGCCGCGGCTTGCCCACCGATACCGAGACCCACCCCGTAAGCTCGACTGTGTGCAGCGACGGATCATGGGTATCGAGACCGAATTTGGCGTGACCTGCACTTTTCACGGTCATCGTCGGCTCAGCCCGGACGAGGTCGCCCGCTATCTCTTCCGGCGGGTGGTGTCCTGGGGGCGGAGCTCCAACGTGTTCCTGCGCAACGGGGCCCGGTTGTACCTCGATGTGGGGTCCCACCCCGAGTACGCCACGGCCGAGTGCGACAACCTGGCGCAGCTGGTCACCCACGACCGCGCGGGCGAGCGCGTGCTCGAGGATCTGTTGATCGACGCCGAGCAGCGGCTCACCGATGAGGGCATCGGCGGCGACATCTACCTGTTCAAGAACAACACCGACTCCGCGGGCAACTCCTATGGCTGCCACGAGAATTACCTCATCGTGCGGGCGGGGGAGTTCTCCCGGATCTCCGATGTGCTGCTGCCCTTCCTGGTCACCCGGCAGCTGATCTGCGGTGCGGGCAAGGTGCTGCAAACCCCGAAGGCCGCGACGTTCTGCCTCAGTCAGCGCGCCGAGCACATCTGGGAGGGCGTCTCGAGCGCCACCACCCGGTCGCGCCCCATCATCAACACCCGCGACGAACCGCACGCCGACGCCGAAAAGTACCGCCGTCTGCACGTGATCGTCGGCGACTCGAACATGAGCGAGACCACCACCATGCTCAAGGTGGGCACCGCGTCCCTGGTCCTCGAGATGATCGAGGCCGGGGTGGCGTTCCGCGATTTCTCGCTGGACAACCCGATCCGGGCAATCCGCGAGGTCAGCCACGACCTGACCGGGCGCCGGCCGGTGCGCCTTGCCGGTGGCCGTCAGGCCAGCGCCCTGGACATCCAGCGCGAGTACTACGGCCGGGCCGTGGAGTACCTGCAGACCCGTGAGTCCAACCCGCAGGTCGATCAGGTCGTCGACCTGTGGGGCCGCCAGCTCGACGCGGTCGAGGCCCAGGACTTCGCCAAGGTCGACACCGAGATCGACTGGGTCATCAAGCGCAAACTGTTCCAGCGCTACCAGGACCGCTACGACATGGAGCTGTCCGACCCGAAGATCGCCCAGCTGGATCTGGCGTACCACGACATCAAGCGCGGCCGCGGCGTGTTCGACCTGCTGCAGCGCAAGGGCCTGGCCACCCGGATCACCACCGACGAGGAGATCGAGGCTGCGGTGAACACCCCGCCGCAGACCACCCGGGCCAAGCTGCGTGGCGAATTCATCAGTGCCGCACAGGAAGCCGGGCGGGACTTCACGGTCGACTGGGTACACCTAAAGCTCAACGACCAGGCGCAACGCACCGTCCTGTGCAAGGACCCGTTCCGCTCGGTCGACGAGCGGGTCAAGCGGCTGATCGCGAGCATGTGAGCCCCTGCCGGTTCACTGTGAGTCTTTGACGCTTGCGTTAGGACATGCCGGCGCCGGGTATTTCTGCCCGATGCTGCACTCACTGATACTCGCCAGTCCCGACGCCCCGATGGCAGCAGGCTTCATCCTCCGCGGCATCAAAGGCATCTTCGTTCTGATCGGTAGCGTCATCGCGGCCATCATCTGCGCCGTCATCGCGGGCACGAAGGGGCGCAGCGCGATCGGCTGGGGCATCCTCGGGCTGTTCTTCTCGATCCTGACGCTGATCGTGGTGATCGTCATCCCCAAGAAGAAGTGAGGCGTACCGGGGAAATGTACCGGCGCCGGTGACGGGAACGGGTGCCGCCACGGCTTAGGATTCTGCAGTGGCGACATCCAAGGTCGAGCGGTTGATGAATCTGGTCATCGCGCTCCTGGCCACCAGCAGCTATCTGACCGCCGACAAGATCCGCAACTCCGTCGCCGGATACAACGAAAGCCCCAGCGACGAGGCCTTCTCCCGGATGTTCGAGCGGGACAAGAACGAACTGCGGGACCTGGGCATCCCACTGGAGACCGGGCGGGTGTCGGCGTTCGACCCGACGGAGGGTTACCGCATCAACCGGGACGCCTACGCCCTGCCGCCGGTCCAGCTGACCGACGACGAGGCTGCCGCGGTGGCGGTCGCCACCCAGTTGTGGCAGTCCCCGGAGTTGGTGACCGCGACCCAGAGCGCGGTCCTCAAACTGCGCGCCGCCGGGGTGGACGTCGACGCCGACGCCGACGTCGCGATCACCTCGACCGCCAGTCTGCCCGGCCTGCGTGGTTCCGAAGAGGTGTTGCGAGTCTTGTTGTCCGCCATCGATTCCGGGCACGCCGTGCAGTTCGATCACCGGCCGGCGCGCAGCGAGCCGTTCCGGACCCGCACCGTCGAACCCTGGGGTGTGGTGACCCATCGCGGGCGGTGGTACCTGGTGGGGCACGACCGGGATCGCGATGACATCAGGACCTTTCGGCTCTCCCGGATCGGGAGTGTGCCCGCGCAGGTGGGACCGGCGGGCGCCGTGCACAAACCGGTCGAGGTGAACCTGCGCGAGGTGGTGGCCCGGGTTGTCGCCGAGATCCCCACCGGAGAGCGGGCCCGCGTCTGGATCGCCGACGGCCGGGCCACCGCCCTGCGCCGTCAGGCCACCGAGACCCGGCCCGAGACGTTCGACGATCGTCCTGGTGAGGTGATCACCGTCGACATCGGTATGTCGGACCGGCTGGCCCGCGAGATCGCCAGTTACGGTAGCGATGCCGTGGCCCTGGAGCCGCCGGCATTGCGTGAGGACGTGGTGGCCCGGCTGCGGGCGCAGGCGGAGGTCTCGGTCCCATGACACAGGTGTCCGAGCGGCTGGTCCGGCTGCTGAACATGGTGCCGTACTTCCAGGCCCATCCGCAGATCAGTCACGAGGAGGCGGCGGCCGAACTCGGCGTCACCCGCAAGCAACTGCTCGCCGACCTCAACCAGCTGTGGATGTGCGGGCTGCCCGGCGGCGGGCCGGGCGACCTGATCGACCTGGACTTCGACGGCGACAACATCGAGGTGATCTTCTCCGCAGGCATGGACCGCGCTCTGCGGCTGACCTCGCCGGAGGCGACCGGCATCCTGGTGGCCCTGCGCGCTCTGCTGGATGTGCCGGGCATCCTCGACCCGGAGGCCGCACGCAGTGCGATCGCCAAGATCGAATCGGCGGCCGGGTCCACCCTGGCGGTCGAGGACCCGACGCACACCGAGAGCGCCCCCGCCGCGGCGGTGCGTGCCGCGACGCGGACGGGCCGCGCGCTGTCCATCGAGTACCACTCGGCATCCCATGACGCGGTGTCGGTGCGCGTCGTCGACCCCATCCGCGTGGTTTTGGTGGGCGACACCAGCTATCTGGAGGCGTGGTGCCGGTCGGCGGAGGGCGTGCGCCTGTTCCGGTTCGACCGGATCGTCAGCGCGGAGGTGCTCGACGAACCGTCCGCCCCACCCGAACCGGCGGTGGCGGCCGAACCCGACACGTCGCTGTTCGACGCCGACCCTGCGCTGCCGGCGGCGACGCTGCTCATCGACCGTTCGGCCTCATGGATGTTCGACTACTACCCATTGCGGGTGGTGCGCGAGCTGCCCGGCGGCGCCTTCGAGGCCGCCATGACCTACGCCTCGGACGCCTGGATGGCCCGATTCGTGCTGGGCTTCGGCTCGGCCGTGCGGGTGCTGGAACCGGCGGCGCTCGCGGCACGGGTGCGGGAGTCGGCCGCGGCCGCGCTGCATGCTTACGAAGACGGGTAGACTCGGGCTCAATCTTTTGGAGGTGACTGAATGGGCGGTCTTCAACCGTGGCATTGGTTGATCGTCATCGCGGTGTTCGTTCTGCTGTTCGGCGCCAAGAAGCTCCCGGACGCGGCACGTTCGCTGGGCAAGTCGATGCGGATCTTCAAGTCGGAGATCAAGGAGATGCAGGCCGAGTCGCACACCGACTCCGAGCCGGCCAAGCCGATCACCTCGGAGCGTGTCGACACCCCCGCGCCCGAGCAGACCTCCGATAAACGGCCGGCCTGACAGCTTCGCGCTCATCCGTTGCGGCCTGACGCCGTGGCGTAGTGGCGTGTTCTGACCCATGTCCGGAATCTTCAAAAAGCTCGACCCACGGCAGCGCCGTGCCCGGGCCAATCCCGACGGCACCATGTCGCTCGTCGACCATCTGGCCGAGCTGCGCAATCGACTGCTGATCGCCCTGGCGGCTGTCGTGGTGACCACCACGCTGGGCTTCTTCTGGTACACCCACGGCTTCTTCGGTCTGCACAGCCTCGGTGAGTGGCTGCGCGGACCGTATTGCGCGCTGCCGGATTCGGCGCGCGCGTCCATCTCCCCGGACGGCCAGTGCCGGCTGTTGGCGACGGCGCCCTTCGACCAGTTCATGCTGCGCCTGAAGGTCGCGCTGACCGCAGGTGTGGTGCTGGCCTGCCCGGTGTGGCTGCACCAGATCTGGGCGTTCATCACCCCTGGGCTGTACAAGAAGGAACGTCGCTTCGCGATGTTGTTCGTGGGGTTCGGCGCCACGCTGTTCATCACCGGCGCGATCCTGGCCTATGTGGTGCTGGCCAAGGCGCTGAGTTTCCTGCTGACCGTCGGCAGTGACGTCCAGGTGACCGCGCTCAACGGTGACCAGTACTTCGGGTTCCTGCTCAACCTGCTGCTGGTGTTCGGGATCAGCTTCGAATTCCCGCTGCTGATCATCATGCTGAACCTGATCGGGGTGCTGACCTACGACAAGCTCAAGGCATGGCGGCGGGGGCTGATCTTCGGCGTGTTCGTCTTCGCGGCGCTGGCGACCCCGGGCTCCGACCCGTTCTCGATGCTGGCGTTGTCGTGCGCCTTGACGCTGCTACTCGAATTCTCGATCCAGATTGCGCGCCTGCACGATTCGCGCAAGGCCAAACGCAGCGCTGCCGAGGACGTGCCCGACGACGAGGCTGCGCCCATCGGGCCGGCCGAACCGATCGCGCCGCCGGCCACCGTGGCGTCCGGGACGAAGATCGATGACGACGCCACCTGAGCTGAGCGCATTCGCCGCAGCGCTGCCGTTCCCGCTCGACGGATTCCAGATCAAGGCGTGCACCGCGTTGGAAGCCGGGCACGGCGTCCTGGTGTGCGCACCCACGGGCGCAGGCAAGACCGTGGTGGGCGAGTTCGCGGTGCATCTCGCGCTGGCTGCCGGCCGCAAATGCTTCTACACCACGCCCATCAAGGCGCTGAGCAACCAGAAGCACGCCGACCTGGTGGCACGCTACGGGCCCGACAAGGTCGGGCTACTCACCGGTGATCAGTCGATAAACAGCGACGCTCCGGTGGTCATCATGACCACCGAGGTGCTGCGCAACATGCTCTACGCCGATTCGCCGGCACTGCGCGGCCTTTCCCACGTCGTGATGGACGAGGTGCACTTCCTCGCCGACCGGATGCGCGGGGCGGTGTGGGAGGAGGTCATCCTGCACCTGCCCGAGGAGGTGCGGCTGGTCAGTCTCTCGGCGACGGTGAGCAATGCCGAGGAGTTCGGCGGCTGGATCAAGACCGTGCGTGGCGACACCACCGTCGTGGTCGACGAGCACCGGCCGGTACCGCTGTCGCAGCACATGATGGTTGGCAAGCGGCTCTTCGACCTGTTCGAGGGCACCGACCGCACCTTGGTGGCACCCGAACTGCTGCGGCATATCGCGCACCGGCGGGAAGCGGACCGCCAGGCCGACTGGCAGCCGCGCGGACGCGGCCGTCAGCAGGGCCGGACCAGCCTCAACCGGCCACCCACCCGGCCCGAGGTGATCAGCACCCTCGATGCCGAAGGCCTTTTGCCCGCAATCACTTTCGTGTTCTCCCGGGCGGGCTGCGATGCCGCCGTGAAACAGTGCCTGCGTTCGTCGCTGCGCCTCACCGACGACGAGCAACGCGCGCGCATCGCCGAGGTCATCGACCGCCGCTGCACGGATCTGGCCGAATCCGACCTGGTGGTGCTCGGCTACTACGAGTGGCGCGAAGGACTGTTGCGCGGATTGGCCGCCCACCACGCGGGCATGTTGCCGGTATTTCGCCACACCGTCGAGGAGCTGTTCACCGCGGGCCTGGTGAAGGCGGTATTCGCCACGGAGACACTGGCTTTGGGCATCAATATGCCGGCTCGCACGGTGGTGCTGGAACGGCTGGTGAAGTACAACGGTGAGCAGCATGCACCGTTGACGCCGGGGGAGTACACCCAACTGACCGGCCGGGCGGGTCGCCGCGGCATCGACGTCGAAGGCCATGCGGTGGTGCTGTGGGATCCCCGCGACGACGCCGCCGAACCCGCCGAAGTCGCCGGCCTGGCCTCCACCCGCACCTTCCCGCTCAAGAGTTCGTTCGCCCCGTCGTACAACATGACCATCAACCTGGTCAGCCAGCTCGGCCCCACCCAGGCCCGCAAGCTGCTGGAACGGTCTTTCGCGCAATTCCAGGCGGACCGTTCGGTGGTCGGACTGGTCCGCGGGATCAGCCGGGGCGAGACCATGCTCGGCGAGATCGCCAAGGAACTCGGCGGCAAGAATTCCGGCGTCCTGGACTACGCCCGGATCCGGGCGGACATCTCGGCCCGCGAACGCGCCCAGACCCGCGCGTCGCGGCTGCAGCGCAGGCACGCCGCCGACGAGGCGTTGGCCGGCTTACGCCGTGGCGACATCATCACCATCAGCCAGGGCCGCCGCGGCGGCCTGGCCGTCGTGCTCGAACCGGCCCGCGACAGTGACGATCCGCGCCCGCTCGTCCTCACCGAACACCGCTGGGCCGGCCGGATCTCGTCGTCGGACTACTCGGGCGCCTCGGCACCGCTGGGTTCGATGAGCCTGCCCAAGTTCGTCGAGCACCGCCAGCCCAGGGTGCGCCGCGACCTGGCCTCGGCGTTGCGTTCGGCCGCGGCCGGGCTGCGGGTGCCGTCCGGCAAGCGGTCACCGGACGGTGACCGCGACGTCGATCCCGAACTGCCCGGACTGCGCGACCAGTTACGCCGCCACCCCGTGCACTCGGCCGCCGACCGCGAGCAGCAGGTCCGGATCGCCGAGCGGTATCTGCGTATCGAGCGCGACAATGCACAGCTACAGCAGAAGGTCTCCGCCGCGACGAATTCGCTGGCGCGGACTTTCGACCGCATCCTGGTCCTGCTCACCGAACGCGGCTTCATCGAAGGCCGCGACGAGGACACCAAGGTCACCGACGATGGCCGGCTGCTGGCTAGGATCTACAGCGAGAGCGACCTCCTGGTGGCCGAATGCCTGCGCGGCGCGGCGTGGGCCGGCCTGGACGCCGCCGAACTGGCCGGGGTGATCTCGGCGGTGCTCTTCGAGTCCCGGGGTGACGGACAGACACCGCAAGGTGTGGACCTGTCGTCCTCAAGGCTGCGCACCGCGCTGACGGCCACCCGGCGGATCTCCTCGGACCTGCGCGCCGATGAGAACCGGCACCGCATCGCGCCCAGCCGCGAAATCGACTACGGCTTCGTCGCCGCCATCCACCGCTGGGCGACCACCGGCGACCTCGCGGGCGCGCTGCAGGCCTCCGATGTGAACCGCAACGGGTCGGCACTGCCGGCGGGTGATTTCGTGCGCTGGTGCCGTCAGGTTCTCGACCTGCTGGATCAGGTACGCAACGCGGCGCCGGATGCGGCACTTCGCACCGCCGCCAAACGTGGGATCAACGACATCCGGCGCGGTGTCGTGGCGGTCGATTCGGCTTAGCGTCGGCGTAGATTGAGCGGGCCGCGCTGGCGGCCGGTTCCGCCTGCTCACCGAGCCTGAACGGTACTGTGTTGCCAACGGACCTCAACCAAGGAGAGACATGAGCGGACCGCAGGGATCTGACCCGACGCAGGCGTGGCCGGGTCAGCCGCCGCAGTCCGGCGGAGCACAGCCGCCGAGCGATCAGAACGCTTGGCAGCCGCCGTCCACGCCCGAGCAGCAGCCCACCACCGAGGCACCGGCCTGGCAGCCGCCGGCCTATCAGACGCCGCAGTATCCCCAGTACCAGCCGCCCGCCCAGCAGGGGCCGCCGCAGTACAACCCGCAGCAGTACGGCCAGCAGCCCGAGCAGTACGGCCAGCAGCCCACCGCCTACGCCCCGCAGGGTTACCCACAGGGTTACCCGCAGCAGTACGGGCAGCCGCCGCAGTACGACCCGTCGGCCCAGCAGTACGGGCAGCCGCAGCAGTACGGCCAGCCCGGTCAGTACGACCCGAACAATCCGCAGTACTCGCCCTATGGCGCGCCCGTGCCGGCCGAGGAGGGCTCGAAGAAGTCGCTCGCCGTCATCGGCGGTGTTGTGGGTCTGCTCGCCGCTATCATCGTTGCGGTGGTGCTGGTGCTCGGTTTCTGGAAGCCGGGCTGGTTCGTCACCACCAAGCTCGATGTCGGCGCGGCGCAGACCGGTGTGCAGCAGATCCTCACCGACGAGGCCAATGGGTACGGCGCGAAGAACGTCAAGGACGTCACCTGCAACGACGGCAACAGCCCGACGGTGAAGAAGGGCGAGAGCTTCGACTGCGTGGTCAGCATCGACGGCACCAAGCGCCAGGTCACCGTCACCTTCCAGGACGACAAGGGCACCTACGAGGTCGGTCGGCCCAAGTAACCGGCACTCCGCGCCAACAGACACCGACTCCCGCATTCCTCGACGGACATGCGGGAGTCGGTGTCTGTTGGGCAGTTACAAGCGATCCAATGCCTTCTGCAGCCGGCCGATCGACGACGTCACCCCGAATTCGCCGGCCAATTCGGCGACGCGGGCCGGGTCGGCCGCGGCCAGCGGCAGCGTGTCGGTCGGGGTGGACATCGTCACGGCGGCGTCGGTGGCGACGCGCACCACTGTCTCGGCCGCGGTGATGTAGTCGGTGGCGGCCAGCAGCTTCTTGCGCTGTGCGGTCGGAAGTTTCGACGACGGGTCCGTGGCAGCGTCGATGATCGCCGCCAGCGAGCCGTACTGGCCCAGCAGGGTCGTCGCGGTCTTCTCACCGATACCGGCGACGCCGGGCAGGCCGTCGGAGGCGTCCCCGCGCAGCAGCGCCAGCTCGGCGTACGCCGGTCCGGCCCGGTCGATCGGGACGCCGTAGGTGTCGGCGACCTCGGCAGGCCCGAACAGCGTGGCCTTGGCCAGGCCGCGGCCGATGTAGAACACCCGGACGGTGGGTGGCCCGTCGTCCACGAGTTGCAGCAGATCGCGGTCGCCGCTGACCACGATCACCGGGTCGCGCTGCTCCCTCGATGCCAGCGTGCCCAGCACGTCGTCGGCCTCGAAACCCGGTGCGCCCGCGGTGGCGATCCCGAACGCGTCGAGCATCGACATGATCATCTCGACCTGAGGGGTCAGCTCGTCGGGCACTTCCTCGATGTCGGGCTCGCCGGCGGGCTCCTCGACCGCGACCCGGTGCGCCTTGTAGGACGGGATCAGGTCGACCCGCCACTGCGGTCGCCAGTCCAGATCCAGGCAGACCACCAGGCGCCCGGGCCGGTGCGTGGTGACGAGGGTGGCGATGTTGTCCAGGAAGCCGCGCAGCGCGTTGACGGGCCGCCCGTCCGGCGCGGTGATCGAGGACGGCACCCCGAAGAAGGACCGGAACCACATGCTGGCCCCGTCGAGGAGTAACACCGGCTGCGTCATGCCTGCACCGTCCGGAAGACGTACGAGGCCGAGGTGATCACCTTGTCGCCGTTGCCTTCGTCGTGCAGCAGCGCCCGCACCGCGACCGTTCCCTCGGGGCCGGGGATCGGTTCGGTCGCCACCCGGAACGGGCCGGCCTTCCCGCGGGCCAGGAACATCACATGCACCGAGATGCCTTGGACGGCAACACCGGCCGCGTCCGCGGCGGCGGCTTCCAGGATGACGAACTGCGGCCCGATGTGCAGGGCCGCGTCCGGGGAGGCGACTTCGGCCGACAGTTCGGGCAGCGCCCACGACCCGTCGTCGCGGCGGAATCCGCCGAAGACCTGCCACAGCGGCGGAAGGTCGGGCGAATCCAGCACCTCGATGTTGTCGACCTCCATTTTCTGCAGGCCGTCGGGCGGTACCCCGATGGTCACGCCCTGGCCCTCGATCAGGGCAAGTACCCGCTCGGGGTGGTCGGCATCGACGATCTTGGCGCGGCTGTACCCCATCTGCCTGCCCCGCCGCAGCTCCTCGGAGATGATCTCGATCCGCCGCACATCGGTTCCGGGGTCGACGATCTGGCAGGAATGGATGACAGGGTTGGGCACCGCCTCGAGGTCTGACATGTGCCCGCTCTCCGGGGCGCAGATGCCCAGGACCGCGAACAGCAGCCCGCCGCCGGGGTTGCGCATGTCGTGCCGCACGGCGACGGTGTTGGGCACGTCGCGGGGATCCATGTTCGCGTACTGCCTGCCGATGTAGCGGTAGCTGAGCAGGCCGCCCCAGCGGCGCCGCAATTCCTCGGCGTACGCCTCGTGCTGGCCGGTCAGCTCACGGATGTCCCTCAGCATGAGCCTGACAGTAGCGCGAGCCGGATTCCCGATTAATGTCGATGGCATGACTGGCCGCTTCAGCACCGACGTGTACGCCCACCGGCTTGAGATCGCGGCCGCCAGCGCCGCCGAGGCCGGATTGGCCGGCCTGGTCATCACGCCGGGGTATGACCTGCGCTACCTGGTCGGGTCACGGGCGCAGACCTTCGAGCGGTTGACCGCGCTGGTGCTGCCCGCCGACGGTACGGCGGCGACGGTTGTCGTGCCCCGCCTGGAACTGGCCGCGCTGAAGGAGTCCGCCGTCCCGGATCTCGGTGTGACGGTGCGTGATTGGGTGGACGGGGAGAACCCCTACCAGCTGGTCGCCGATGCGCTGAGCGGCAGTGCCGTCGCCGTCACCGATTCGATGCCCGCCCTGCATCTGCTCCCGCTGGCCGACCTGTTGGGCAGCGTGCCGGTGCTGGCCACCGACGTGTTGCGCCGGCTCCGGATGATCAAGGACCCGGCCGAGATCGACGCGTTGCGCAAGGCCGGCGCCGCCATCGACCGGGTGCACGCCCGGGTACCGGAGTTCCTGGTGCCTGGCCGCACCGAGGCCGATGTCGCGTCAGATATCGCCGAAGCCATTGTCGCCGAAGGGCATTCGGAGGTCGCCTTCATCATCGTCGGGTCCGGACCCAACGGGGCCGACCCGCACCACGAATGCTCCGACCGCGAACTGCGGGCCGGGGACATCGTGGTCGTCGATATCGGCGGACCGTATGAGCCCGGCTACAACTCCGATTCCACCCGCACCTACAGCATCGGCGAACCCGACGCGGGCGTAGCGCAGCAGTACGCGGTGCTGCAGCGGGCCCAGGCCGAGGCCGTGGCCGCCGTGCGCCCGGGGATGAGCGCGGGCGCGGTGGACGCGGTGGCGCGCGATGTGCTCGCGGCCGAGGGCTTGGCCGAGGTGTTCGTGCACCGCACCGGGCACGGAATCGGGCTGTCGGTGCATGAAGAGCCCTACATCGTTGCGGGCAACGAGCTGACCCTGGAAGCCGGGATGGCGTTCTCGGTGGAGCCGGGGATCTACTTCCCCGGCCTGTGGGGAGCCCGGATCGAGGACATCGTCGTCGTCACCGAGGACGGGGCCGAGTCGGTCAACAACCGGCCGCACGACCTCGTGGTGGTACCCATCTGAGCCGCGACACGCCCATGGCGCGCGACACTGACCGAAGGTCTAGGTCGTCTCGCCGCGATCCAGCAGACCCGAGGATCCGAGGACGCGCTGCACCCGGACCTCGATGACGACGCGGCGCGGGTTCACCCGCGGAGTGCGGTAGCGCTGGGCGTAACGCAGCTCGGCATCGCGCACGTCGTCCGCGTCGGAGCTGACGGTGGCCGCGCCTTCCAGCGACAGCCAGCGTGCACCGTCGACCTGGCTGAGCACTGCGACACCGCGCTCAGCGGCGTTGACGGCCTTCTGCGAGCCGCCGGTGGTGATCACCCTGGCGATGTGGGTCTTGGGATCGAAAGTGAAGCCGACGGCCACCACGTGCGGCGAATTGTCGCTTCGCAGGGTGGTCAGCATGGCCAGATGCCGTTCCGTCAGGAACGCCAGTGCATCGTTGGTCAGCCGGGTGGTCGGCTTTCGACCGGAAGTAGACATCGGGGTCCACGCTAGCGCAGGCCATAATCGCAGCCATGAAGGACACACCGGCCGGCGGTGCCGTCGTCGTTTTCGGCGGCCGCAGTGAGATCGGCCTGGAGCTGGCCAAGCGGCTGGCACCCGGGAACACCGTCGTGTTGGCCGCCCGGCGCGCCGATCAGCTCACCGAACAGGTCGACGCGCTGCGGGCCGCCGGTGCCGCCGACGTCCGGGTGCGTGAATTCGATGCCGACGATGTCGGCGCGCATCAGGCGGTGGTGGCCGCCATCGAAGCCGACGCCGGCCCCATCGGGACGGCGATCCTGGCGTTCGGGATCCTCGGCGGCCAGGAGCGCGCCGAGTCCGACCCGGCGCACGCCGTGGCCGTCGTGCACACCGATTACGTGGCCCAGGTCAGCCTGCTCACGGTGCTCGCCGCGGGGATGCGGGCCCGCGACAGTGGACGACTGGTGGTGTTCTCCTCCATTGCCGGCGCCCGGGTGCGCCGCGCCAACTACGTCTACGGGTCGGCCAAGGCGGGTCTGGACGGCTTCGCCTGCGGGTTGTCCGACGCTCTGCACGGCACCGGCGTGCGATTGCTGATCGTGCGGCCCGGGTTCGTCATCGGCCATATGACCGAGGGTATGGAGCCTGCTCCGCTGTCGAGCACGCCCGAGCAGGTGGCCGAAGCGACGGCCCGAGCATTGGACCGGGGCAAGTCGGCGGTGTGGGTGCCGTGGTCGATCCGGCCGCTGATCTTCACGACGAGGCTTGTGCCGCAGGCGATCTGGCGGAGGATGCCGCGATGAGCGCTTGCGCGAAGAGCCGAGGGCCCCGATGAACATCGTGGTGGTCGGTATCGGCGCGGACGGGATGGCTGGGTTGTCACCGAAATCTGCCGACGAATTACGCAGCGCCACCGTCGTTTACGGGTCACCACGGCAGCTCGAGCTGCTCGATGACAGCATTCCCGCGCAACGCCGCGAATGGCCGTCACCCATGCTGCCCGCGCTGACCACCCTGTTCGACGGTCTGGACACGGTGCACGTGGTGGCGTCCGGGGACCCGATGCTGCACGGCATCGGCGCCACCCTGATCCGGGTGTTCGGCACCGGCGCGGTCCGGGTGCTGCCGCACGTGTCCTCGGTGACGCTGGCCTGCGCCCGGGTGGGCTGGTCGGTGCAGGACACCGAGGTGATCAGCCTGGTGACGGCCGCCCCGACGGCCGCGGTGCGCCGGGGCGGGCAGGCGATCATTCTCAGCCGCGACGGACAGACCCCCGCCGCACTGGCTCGGCTGCTCTCCGAAACCGGCCGCGGCACATCGGAATTCACCGTGCTGGAACAGCTCGGCGGGCCGGGAGAGCGGATGCGCCACACGGTGGCCGGGGAGTTCGCCGGGGCTGTCGATGATCTCAATGTCGTCGCAGTGCGCTACCTGCCCGACGAGCGCCGCTTCCACACCCTGCCCGACGACGCGTTCGCCCACGACGGGCAGATCACCAAACAGGGCATCCGCGCGGTCACCTTGGCCGCACTCGGGCCGCGGCCGGGAGAACTGTTGTGGGACGTCGGATCCGGTTCGGGCAGTGTGGCGGTCGAATGGTGCCGCAGCGGACCGGGCCTGCGGGCAGTGGCGTTCGAGCGGGACGCGGCACGCCGCGACCGCATCGCCGCCAACGCGCGTGCCTTCGGCGTGCGGGTCGATGTCCGTGGCGCCGCGCCCGACGATTTCGCGGGCGCACCCGCGCCGACGGCAATCTTCATCGGGGGCGGCATCACCACCCCGGGGTTGCTCGACGGGTGCCTCGAGCACCTGACCCCGGGCGGCCGGTTGGTCGCCAACGTGGTAACGGCCGAATCAGAAGCCGTTGTCATCCAGAGGTATTCGACGATAGGTGGGCAGTTGCACCGGTTCCAGCACTACCGAGGTGAGCCCGTCGGCGGGTTCACCGGATTCCGCCCGGCGTATCCGGTCACGCAATGGTCGGTGACCAAGCCGTGACGGTCTACTTCATCGGCGCCGGACCGGGGGCGGCAGACCTCATCACCGTGCGTGGGCAGAAGCTGTTGCAGCGCTGCCCGGTATGCCTGTACGCGGGTTCGATCATGCCCGAGGATTTGTTGGCGCTGTGCCCGCCGGACGCCCGTGTCATCGACACCGGACCGCTGACGCTGGCCCAGATCATCGACGAACTGGTGGCCGCCGACCGGGCCGGTCTGGACGTGGCGCGGCTACATTCCGGGGATCCGTCGATCTACAGCGCACTGGCCGAACAGTGCCGTCACCTCGACGCCCATGGTGTCAGCTACGAGGTCGTGCCGGGTGTGCCCAGCTTTGCCGCGGCGGCGGCCGCGCTGGGACGGGAGCTGACGGTGCCGGGGGTCGCCCAGACGGTCACCCTGACCCGGGTGTCGACGCTGTCCACGGCGATGCCGCCGGGGGAGGATCTGCGTTCGCTTTCCGCACCGGGCGCCACGCTGGTGCTGCATCTGGCTGCGGCGCAGATCGACTCGGTCGTCACCGACCTGACCGCGGGCGGCTACACCACCGAAACACCTTGTGCCGTCGTGGCATACGCCAGCTGGCCGACCCAACAGGTACTCCGCAGCACGCTCAGCGAGGTGGCCGGCCAGATGAAGGAGGCGGGCATCACCAAGACCGCGGTGATCATCGTCGGCGATGTGCTGGCCGCCGAAGGTTTCTCCGACAGCTATCTGTATTCGTCGGGCCGGCGCCGCGGGAGCAGGCACTAGTGCGCGTCCTCATCCTGGGCGGCACCGGCGAGGCGCGCGCCCTGGCCTCCGCCCTGCACCCCGGCGTGCAGGTGATCAGCTCACTGGCCGGCCGGGTGCCAGATCCGGCGCTACCGGTGGGTGAGGTGCGGATCGGCGGATTCGGCGGGGTGAGCGGACTGACGCGCTGGCTGCAGGAACACCCGGTCGACGCCGTGGTCGACGCCACCCACCCGTTCGCGGCGACCATCACCGCCCATGCTGCGCAGGCCTGCGCCGAGACAGGCCGGCCGCATCTGGTGCTGGCACGCCCGGCGTGGCCCACCGGGCACGCGATCGTGGTGGGATCCGACACCCAGGCGGCCAAGACCGTTGCCGAGCACAACTTCTCGCGAGTCTTCCTGACCACCGGGCGGTCTGGCTCCGCGGCGTTCCGGAATGCCGACGCGTGGTTCCTGATCCGTGCCGTCACCGCACCTGAACCGGACACACTGCCGGTCAACCATCAGCTGCTGTTGTCGCGCGGACCCTACGAGTACGAGGGCGAGCTGAAGTTGATGCGCGAGTATGAGATCGACGCGCTGGTCACCAAGAACAGCGGCGGCGCGATGACGGAGGCGAAGATCCGGGCGGCCGAAGCCGCGAGCATCCCCATCGTCATGGTCGATCGCCCGGCGTTGCCCACCGGGGTACGCACGGTGGACACGGTCGAGGCAGCAGTCGACTGGTTGGCTGGGCTGCGCTAGATCAGGGCGAGTGTGTCCAACTCACGGATCGCCGCGCAGGAGCGCTTCGCCATGGCAAGCATCATGTCGTCGCCACGATCGGTCGAGCTGGCGAACGCGGTGCCGAACGCGATGATCAACGGGGCCTGCAGCATGCCGAGGCGATAGTCCCGCCAACAGGTTTCGCGGTCGTAGCCGGTGACCCCCAGCGCCAGCAACTGCGCGTGGTAGGCGTCGACGAGTTCCCCCTCGGCCTGTGCGCGGACCTCCGGGTCCATGCTGGTCGCGGTGAAATAGGACAGGTCCCGCGCCGGTAGGCCGGACCCCAGCGTCTGCCAGTCCACGATGGTGATCTCGGTGTGGCCCGGGTCGAAGAGCATGTTGTCCAGCCGGTAGTCGCCGTGCAGCAGCGCGAATCGGTCGGGTTCGGACAGCAGCCACGGCGTGATGACCGACAGTGACGCTTCCAGCGTCTCGCGATCGGCCGCGGTCATCCGGTCGCCGAGTTTCTCCAGGGTGATCCCGCAGGCCATCTTCGCCACGTCGCCCATCCCGGAAGCCATGTCGGCGTCAGGTCGCGGCATCGCGATGCCGGGGAAGTCGGTCCACTTCGGATCGCACCAACTCGGTGCGTGCAGGCCGGCCAGTGCACGAGCACCGAGCAGGGCGTCACCGGCCGAACAGCCGGCGATCTGGTCGCCCTGTTCGGCGGGGGCCAAATCGGCCAGCAGCAGCGCGAATTCGGCGCCCTCGTCCTCGATCTCGCAGTAGTAGCTGTGCGGGACCGGCACCGAGACGAGGTCGGCGATGTCCTTGTAGAAGGCGTGTTCGGACCGGTAGCCGATGGCGACCCGGTCTCGCACGGTGTCGTCCTGGGACGGCAGTTTGATCGCGAAGCTGCCGGGATGCCCGGCGTCCTCGGCGTAGCCGACCGACAGTCGGTAGGTCGCGCCGGTCTGGCCGGTGCCGATGGGCAGCACATCGATGGTGTGGACCTCGGTGCCCAAGACACCGCTCAACCAGTCCGCCGTCACATCATCGGGATTACGCGGGATCACGAGCGGACAGTAAACCCGCTACTGACGCATGTCAACGATCGTCGACAAGTGTCAGCCCGGGTAGGACCTGGGGGTGAACACGGTATCGCCGTGCCACTGCGTCTGCGACGAGCCGATGATCAACATGCACCGCATGTCCACCTCGGCCGGATTCAGCTCGCCCAACGCCACGACGCGGACGTTCTCCCGGGGTCCCGCCACGTCGCGGCCGATGACCACGGGGGTGGCGGGATCGCGATGGGCGAGCAGCAGCTCCTTCATCGCGCCGACCTGCCAGGTGCGGGTCTTGGATGCCGGGTTGTACACCGCGATGGCCATATCGGCCGCGGCCGCCGCGCTGATCCGTTTGGCGATGATCTCCCACGGCTTGAGCCGGTCCGACAGCGAGATGACGGCGTAGTCATGCCCCAGCGGGGCACCGACCCGGCTGGCCACCGCCTGGGCCGCGGTCATCGCCGGAATCACCCGCACCGGGACATCCGGCCAGGCCTTGGCTTCCTCGAGCACCGCGGTCGCCATGGCGAACACCCCGGGGTCGCCGGAGGAGACCACCACCACCGCGCGGCCCTGCTGGGCCAGCTCGCAGGCCAACCGGGCCCGCGCCGGCTCGTCGGTGTTGTCGCTGGGATGGCGGGTCTGGCCGGTACGCACGCCGACTCGATCCAGGTAGGGGAAGTAACCGATCAGGTCGGTGGCGCCGGCCAGCTCCCTGCGCGTCTGCGGCGTGATCCAGTCGAGGTCACCGGGACCGAGCCCGACCACCGCGACGCTGCCGCCCGGTCGTGGCTGGGCGGCCTCACCGGGCAGCATGACGATCGAGAAATACGGGACCGACGCCTCGTCGACGTCGCCCGCGCGCAGCACGCGCTGCTGATCGGTGCTGGCACGCTCCACATAGAACGCTCGGTCCAGCCGATGGGTAGCTGAAAGCGCTTCCCGCACTTCGGGATATGACTTTCCCAGCTTCATGATGACGGCGGCGTCGGTGTCGGCGAGCCGGCGGGTGAGCTCCGCGGCGGGCAACGTGCCCGGCAGAATGGTGAGCACTTCGTCACCCTGGACCAGCGGAATTCCGGTCGCGGCCGACGCCGCGCTGACCGAGGTCACCCCCGGCACGATGACGGCGTCGAACCGCTGGGTCAGCCGGGTGTGCATGTGCATGTACGAGCTGTAGAACAGCGGGTCGCCCTCGGCCAGCAGCGCGACGTTGCGTCCCGCGTCCAGGTGAACAGCGATCCGGTCGGCCGCCTCGGCGTAGAAGTCCTCCATCGCACCGGCATAGCCGCCGGGGTGCTCGGTGGTCTCGGTGGTCACCGGATACACCAGGTGCTCCTCGAGCTGACCGTCACGCAGGTACGGCTCCGCGATCCGGCGCGCGATGCTGCGACCGTGCCGGGCGCTGTGATACGCCACCACGTCGGCCGCACCGATCAGCCGCGCCGCCTTGACGGTGACGAGCTCCGGATCGCCCGGGCCCAGCCCGACACCGTAGAGAGTGCCTTTGGTCATTCCTGCTCACTCGCAATCGCATTCACCGCGGCGGCCGCCATCGCGCTGCCGCCACGCCGGCCCGTCACCACCAGATAGGACATTCCGCGCGGCCGGGCGATCAGTTCGTCCTTGGACTGCGCAGAGCCCACGAAACCGACCGGGCCGCCCAGGACTGCGGCGGGTACCGGCGCACCCTCGTCGATCAGCTCGAGCAGGCGGAACAGCGCCGTCGGCGCATTGCCGATCGCCAGCACCGCACCTTCGAGGCGGTCGGCCCACAGATCGACGGCGGCCGCCGACCGGGTGCTCCCCAAGGTGGCCGCCAGTTCGGGGGCTCGAGGGTCGGCGACCAGGGACACCACCTCGTTGTCGGCGGGCAACCGGGAGCGGGTGATGCCGGCGGCCACCATCGATGAGTCGCACAAGATCGGAGCGCCGGCGGCCAGGGCGGCGTGCGCGCGGGCGACGACGTCGGCGCTGAACGCGACGTGCTCACCGAGATCGGTCTGTCCACAGGTGTGGATGAGCCGCACCACGACGCGCGACACGTCATCGGGGAAGCGGGTCAGATCAGCTTCGGCACGGATGGTCGCGAACGATTGCCGGTAGATCTCCGCGGCGTCGCGGACGTAGTCGAGCACGGGATCACCCTACGGGTGACGGCCCTGGTAGCCGTGCCCGGTGGCGATCAGCACCTCGGCTCCCGAAGGGGTTCCGCAGGCCCGTGGGCAGCCAACGAAATGACGGTGCACCCCCGCGGGACCGTCGTCGAGCGCCGCTTCCGCGTCTGCGCGCACGTCGGAGAGAGATTTGTCACACCCGGGGCTACCCGTGCAGGCACTCACGCTCAGCCAGGGCGACGTCTCGTCGAACACGAGGCCCAGTGGGGCCAGCACCCGCAATGCCGTGTCGGCGACGCCGTCGTCGAGATCGCAGACGAGCACCGAGCGCCAGGGGGTGATGAGCAGCGGCGCGTCGACGGCGGCCAGGAATTCGGCGACCCGGGCCTGCAGCACACCGAGCGGCACGACGGCACCGAGGCTGACCTTGCCGTCGTCCTGGGCGATCCAGCCCACCGGCGGTTGCGAGACGGCGGGATAGGGCGGGCCCGCGTGCGCGCCGTCGAGCAGCACGGACGCATCGGTCAGTTCCGAGACCCGCCATGCGGTGCCCCTGATCTCGACGAACCGGTGCGCGACGGAGAGCAGGGTGGGGACCACCGCGTCAGCCTTGATCCGCACGCCGCTGTCGCGGCCCGCCAGGATCACGGCGAAGGTGTCCGGGCCGACCGCGTGCACCCCGACGTCGGGCCGCAGCAGCCCGGCCACATCGCCACTGCCGTCATCGAGGGCGAACAGGAACCGACCGGGCAGCCGTGCCAGTTCTGGCGCGGCGCACAGTGCCCCGTCGAGTTCGCGCACCAGCGGCCGGATATCGAAGTTCCCGCCAATGCGGCCGGCCAACGGAGAGGCGAGGATGTTGCGCACCCGCTCGTGGGTGGGCGACGGCAACAGGCCGGCTGCGGCAACTGCGTCGGCCACCGCGGCGGTGTCGGTGATGGCCCTGATCTGAATGTTGCCGCGCGAGGTGAGTTCCATTGCGGGCGAACCGAACTGCTCCGCGGTATGGGCGAGCGCGGTCAGTTGCGCCGCCGTGAGCACGCCACCGGCCAGGCGAATCCGGACCAGTGCGCCGTCGGCGGCCTGGTGCACGGCGAGCGCGCCGGGGCACGCGTCGTCGTCGCGGTCGCGGGCCATCTCCCTACCGTACGACCTGCGTAGCGGCACCAACATCCGGCCACGAAACGAGTACCGATCTACGCAATCGTCGGTACTCCCGCGCTTCTAGCTTTGGACCATGCCCGCCATCTGGGCGAAGAAACACGGGAAGTGATCGACATGACCAGTTTGACCATCCACGTACCCCATCCCGACCTGCACCGCCTCGGCGATGCCGCGCATGCAGCGGGAGCGAAGTTCCACACCGCGCTGCAACCTCACGAACACCACGAGTGCAAGCGCTACGAGTTCATTGAAGACGCGGCGATGTCCCGCGAGATGGGCCGGCTGTAGCTCAGCTGGCCAGTCGCACGGGGGTGACCACCTCCGAGTACCGCGACGCGTCGCCGGCCACCGCCCTGCTGGAGCGGCCGTGCACATCGACCGGGATGTCGCCGGCCAACGTCACCCGGCTCAGGTAGCGGAACTGATCGTCGTAATCGGCCACCGCGTAGTGCTGGGTGGCCCGGTTGTCCCAGACGGCCAGGTCACCCGGCGACCAGCTCCATCGAACGGTGTTCTCCAGCTTGGTGACTCGCGCCTGGAGCAGATTGAACAAGGTCGCCGACTCGGTGGTACCCAAGCCGACGAAGCGCTTGATGAAGTGCCCGAGCAGCAGGACCCGCTCACCGGTCTCGGGGTGCACCCGCACCACCGGATGCTCGGTCTCGAAGTACTCGGAGACGAACTCTTCGCGGTACTCGCGGGTGTTGGCGGACAGCTTGTCCAACTCGGCCGCGGCATCCGAGGCGTAGTCGTACTGATTGGTGTGCACGGCCCAGAGGTTGTCGACCAGGGCCCGCAGGGGGGTCGGCAGCTGCTCGTAGGCGGCCTGGGTGTTGGCCCAGACGGTCGTGCCGCCGTACTCGGGCAGGGCGACCGCCCGCAGCAGCGACGCCTTCGGAATGCGATCGACGAAGGTGACGTCGGTGTGCCAGCTGTTGGCCTTGTCGTAGCGGGAGTCGATCGGCAGGATGTGCGCCCCCCGCGAGGTCACCGTGGGGTGCGCGCCGGTAGGGGTGCCGAGCAGGCCCGCGAACGCGAGCTGGCCGGCGTCGTCGAGATGATCCTGGTCACCGAAAAAGATCACCTTGTACGTCAGCAGGGCGTCGTTGATGGCCTCGACGGTGGCGCGGTCCAGATCGGGGGACAGTCGTACACCGTCGATCCGTGCGCCGATATTCGCACCGAGTTTCGTGACGCTGACCGAATTGCGGGGGCTCATATACCTATTGCGCCAGTTACCGCGTGACACGTAAATGGTTTGGCTAGGCCCGATCAGAATGTCGGCGGTTCTTCCGAAACGGCAGCTCAGTGGCCCCTACTTACGGGTGACAGTGATCTGGGTCACGTGTACCGGTGGCTGTCTCGTCCGGCACAGAATGCCGGTACCGCCGGTTCGGGGACGTAGATTTCAGCACGAAGAAAGGAGTGACCAATGGTTTCACTCATCGCCATCGGAATCGGTGTCGCCCTCGTATTCGGTGCCCTCGCGGTGCCCTATCAGGATTCCTGGTACGGCCGCTGGAGCCGCTCCGAGCGCTGACGGCGCCGACCGGACGCCGCAGGTGGTGCGGTACGAATAGACGGTGCCGTCTGTACTGCTGCTGTCCACGTCCGACACCGACCTGATCACCGCCCGCGCCTCCGGCGCGGATTATCGATGGGCCAACCCATCGCGGCTGCTCGACGACGAACTCGGCAGCGAGATCGCCGCACTGCTCGAAGGCGTGGACATCGCCATCGTGCGCATCCTCGGCGGGTATCGCAGTTGGCAGCGCGGCATCGACGCGGTCATCTCCAGTGGCGTCCCCACCATCGTGTTGTCCGGGGAGCAGACCCCTGACGGCGAGTTGATGCGCCATTCGACCGTGCCCGCCGGGGTGGCGGTGCAGGCGCACATCTACCTCGCGCAGGGCGGCACCGAGAACCTGCGCGGCCTGCACGCGTTCCTGTCCGACACGCTGCTGATGACCGGCGTCGGCTTCGAGCCGCCGGTCACTGTCCCCACCTGGGGAGTGCTGGAGCGGACCCCCGCCACGACGGGACCCACGGTGGCGGTCCTCTATTACCGCGCCCAGCACCTGGCCGGAAACACCGGCTATGTCGAGGCGCTTTGCGATGCCATCGAAGAAGCCGGTGCGCGGGCCCTGCCGGTGTACTGCGCCTCGCTGCGCACCGCCGAACCCGAACTTCTCAATCTGCTGGGCACCGCCGACGCGCTGGTCACCACGGTGCTCGCGGCGGGTGGGTCCACCCCGGCCACTGCGTCCGCCGGTGGTTCCGACGACGGCTGGAACGTCGCACACCTTGCCGCACTGGACATCCCGATCCTGCAGGGGCTGTGCCTCACGAGCTCGCGTGCCCGCTGGGCGGAGAACGACGACGGCATGTCCCCGCTGGACGTCGCCACCCAGGTCGCGGTTCCGGAATTCGACGGACGCATCATCACGGTGCCGTTCTCCTTCAAGGAGATCGACGACGAGGGGTTGATCACCTATGCCGCCGACCGGGAGCGCTGCGCGCGGGTCGCGGGCCTGGCCGTCCGGCACGCGAAGCTGCGCCACATCGCCCCCGCCGACAAGCGCGTGGCGCTGGTGTTCTCGGCCTACCCGACCAAGCATGCGCGGATCGGCAACGCTGTCGGGCTGGACACCCCGGCCAGCGCGGTGGCGCTGCTGCGCGCCATGCGGGAGAAGGGTTATGACATCGGTGACGTCCCCGGCGTCGACTCCGGCGACGGCGACGCGCTGGTGCACGCGCTCATCGAACGCGGGGGACAGGACCCCGACTGGCTCACCCCGGAAGCGCTGGAGGCCAACCCGATCCGCGTCTCGGCCGCCGACTACGCGGCCTGGTTCGCCACCTTGCCCGACGACTTCGCCGCAGCGATCGTGAAACACTGGGGGCCGCCGCCGGGTGAGCTGTTCGTGGACCGCAGTCACAATCCGGACGGTGAGATCGTCATCGCCGCAATGCAATCCGGCAACACCGTGCTGCTGGTGCAGCCGCCGCGCGGGTTCGGGGAGAACCCGGTGGCCATCTACCACGATCCGGATCTGCCGCCGAGTCACCACTACCTGGCGGCCTACCGCTGGGTGGACAGCCAGTTCGGCGCAGACGCCGTCGTCCACCTGGGCAAGCACGGCAACCTGGAATGGCTGCCCGGCAAGACCCTCGGTCTGAGCGCGGGCTGCGGACCCGATGCCGCTCTGGGCGACCTGCCGCTGATCTACCCGTTCCTGGTCAACGACCCGGGTGAGGGCACGCAGGCCAAACGCCGCGCGCACGCCACCCTCGTCGACCACCTGATCCCGCCGATGGCGCGCGCCGAGACCTACGGCGACATCGCCCGCCTCGAGCAGCTCCTCGACGAGCACTCCAACGTCTCGGCGCTGGATCCGGCCAAACTGCCGGCCATCCGCCAGCAGATCTGGACGCTGATGCGCGCGGCGAAGATGGATCACGATCTGGGCCTGGAAGACCGGCCCGACGAGGACTCCTTCGACGATATGTTGCTGCATGTCGACGGTTGGCTGTGTGAGATCAAGGACGTCCAGATCCGCGACGGTCTGCACATCCTGGGCCAGGCGCCGACGGGAGAGGCCGAACTCGATCTGGTGCTGGCGATCCTGCGCGCCCGCCAGCTCTTCGGGGGCGAGCAGACCGTGCCGGGCCTGCGCGAGGCGCTCGGCCTGACCGAGGACGGCACCGCAGACAAGGCCAGCGTGGACGCCGCCGAGGAGCAGGCCAGGGAACTCGTCGCCGCGCTGCAGCGCAGCGACTGGGACAGTGCTGCGGTCGACGCACTGACCGACGACCCGGTAATCGCCCAGATCCTGACCTTCGCCGCGGACGAGGTGGTGCCCCGGCTACGGGGCACCGACGGCGAGATCGACGCGGTGTTGCGCGCTCTGGACGGGCACTACATCCCGGCAGGCCCGTCGGGCTCACCGCTGCGCGGGCTGGTCAACGTGCTGCCCACGGGCCGCAATTTCTACTCGGTGGACCCGAAGGCCGTGCCGTCCCGCCTGGCGTGGGAAACCGGTGTGGCGATGGCAGATTCGCTGCTGGAGCGCTACCAGTCCGATTACGGACGCTGGCCGGCCTCGGTGGGGCTGTCGGTGTGGGGCACGTCGGCGATGCGCACCTCCGGCGACGACATCGCCGAAGTGCTTGCCCTGCTGGGTGTCCGGCCGGTGTGGGACGACGCGTCACGGCGGGTGGTGAACCTGGAGCCGATCTCGCTGGCCGAGCTGGGCCGCCCCCGTATTGACGTCACCGTCCGCATCTCCGGATTCTTCCGGGACGCCTTCCCGCATGTCGTCACCATGCTCGACGACGCGGTGCGGCTGGTCGCGGCCCTCGACGAGACCCCCGAGGACAACTTCGTGCGGGCCCACAGCCAAGCCGACCTCGCCGATCATCGCGATGAACGCCGTTCCACCACAAGAATTTTCGGCTCGAAGCCGGGGACGTACGGAGCCGGTCTGCTGCAACTGATCGACAGCCGCAACTGGCGCGACGACAACGACCTGGCACAGGTCTACACGGCCTGGGGTGGATTCGCCTACGGCCGCGATCTGGACGGCGCACCCGCGGCCGAGGACATGAACAAGGCCTACCGCCGGATCGCGGTCGCCGCGAAGAACACCGACACCCGCGAGCACGACATCGCGGACTCCGACGACTATTTCCAATATCACGGCGGCATGATCGCCACCGTGCGGGCACTCACGGGTGCGGACCCGGCGGCCTACATCGGCGACAACACCCGGCCCGACGCGGTGCGCACGCGCACGCTGTCCGAGGAGACCACCCGGGTGTTCCGCGCCCGGGTGGTCAACCCACGGTGGATCAACGCGATGCGCAGGCACGGCTACAAGGGCGCCTTCGAGATGGCGGCCACCGTCGATTACCTGTTCGGCTATGACGCGACCGCGCACGTCATGTCGGACTGGATGTATGAGCAGCTGTCGGCGTCGTACGTGCTGGATCCGGAGAACCGCAAGTTCATGACCGAATCCAATCCGTGGGCGCTGCACGGCATGGCCGAGCGACTGCTCGAGGCGGCCGGCCGGGGGATGTGGGCGCAACCCGAGGCCGACACCCTCGAGGGGTTGCGCCGGGTGCTGCTGGAAACCGAAGGCGATCTCGAGGGCTAGATTTTTCGGCCACCCACTAGATTCACCTCCATGGCTCTCACGTTCGCCGAAGTCGCCAAGGCCGACTACATCCTGCTGACCACCTTCACCAAGGACGGCCGGCCCAAACCCACCGCCATCTGGGCCGCGCCGGACGGCGACCGGCTGCTGGTGATCACCCAGGGGACGTCGTGGAAGGTCAAGCGGATCCGCAACACCCCGCGGGTCACCGTGGCGGTCTGCGACATGCGCGGCAACGTCAAGAGCGAAGCGGTCGAAGCCACCGCCGCGATCCTGGACCAGGGACAGGTGGGGGCCGTCTATGACGCCATCGGTTCGCGATACGGGCTGATGGGCAAGACCTTCAACCTGTTCTCCAAGCTGCGGGGCGGCATGAAGAACAACGTCGGCCTCGAACTCCGTGCGGCCGGCTAGCTCCGGGGTAGCGCGCCACCCCGATATCGGCCGGTTGCTGCTGACCTGCCCGGACCGCTCGGGCATCGTCGCCGCGGTCTCGACCTTCCTGAGCCGCGCAGGTGCCAACATCATCTCGCTGGATCAACATTCCACCGAGCCAGAAGGCGGAACGTTCTTGCAGCGCACCGTCTTTCACCTGCCCGGACTCACCGCGGCGGGCCCAGAGCTGGAACGCGAGTTCGCGACGCTGGCCGCCGAATTCGACATCGAGTACCGGTTCACCGAGGCGGCCAAGCCCAAACGCGTCGCCATCTTCGCCTCGACCGCGGATCATTGCCTGCTCGACCTGCTGTGGCGTAACCGGCGCGGTGAACTCGACATGACCGTGGTCATGGTGATCGCCAACCATCCCGAACTGGCCGAGCAGGTCCGGGCGTTCAACGTGCCGTTCGTCTACATCCCGGCCACCCGCGACACGCGGGCCGAAGCCGAGCAGCGGCAACTGGAACTGCTCACGGGCAACGTCGATCTGGTGGTGCTCGCGCGCTACATGCAGATCGTCACCCCGGAATTCCTCGGTGCGATCGGCTGCCCGCTGATCAACATCCACCACTCGTTCCTGCCCGCGTTCATCGGTGCCAACACCTACCGCCGGGCCCGCGAACGAGGGGTGAAGCTGATCGGCGCCACGGCGCACTACGTCACCGCCGACCTCGACGAGGGCCCGATCATCGAGCAGGACGTGGTGCGCGTCGATCACACCCACACCGTCGAGGATCTGGTCCGCCTCGGCGCCGACGTCGAGCGGGCCGTGCTGTCCCGCGCGGTGCTGTGGCATTGCCAGGACCGCATCCTGCGCCACGACAACGAGACGGTTATCTTCTGAAACATGGCTCCGAACCCGCCGACCTTCGAAGACGTCTACCGCGAGAAGTATTTGCTGCTGACCACCTTCACCAAAGACGGGCGGCCCAAGCCCACCCCGGTGTGGGGCGTGCCCCACGAGGGCAAGCTGCTGATCAGCACCGACGACGGCTCCTGGAAGACCAAGCGGATCAACAACACGCCTCGGGTCACCATCCAGAAATGCGGTGTGCTGGGCAAGGTCAAGGGCGAACCCGTCGAGGCCGTCGCCCGCAATCTGCCGAAGTCCGAGACCC
The DNA here is from genome assembly GCF_056403275.1 of Mycobacterium sp. P2_H7. NCBI lineage: Bacteria > Bacillati > Actinomycetota > Actinomycetes > Mycobacteriales > Mycobacteriaceae > Mycobacterium > Mycobacterium sp. P2_H7. The sequence continues at coordinate 87,239 of NZ_JBFUFU010000012.1, forward strand.
GGCGGGTGTTCGACATCGTCACCCGGCGTTACTGGTGGCACGCGTGGTGGTGGATCCCGCAGGCGATCGTGCGCGGCGGCGTCGACAAGGTGCACGCCGCGATCGAGGTCGAAGCCGTCCCAGGGAACTAGGAACCCAGGCGGCGCTTCGCGCGTTGAGCTGACATGGCAATGCGACTGTTCCTCGTGTACGTCCTCGTCGAACTGGCGGTGGTCGTGGGCCTGGTGTCGACCATCGGTTTCGGGTGGACGGTGCTGGCACTGCTGGTGACGTTCGGACTGGGGCTGGCACTCGCCGGCACGCAACTCACCCGACAACTCGCCCGCCTACAGAACGTGCTGCGCGGCCGCACCGGCGCCGACCACCAGACCCTGGCGTCCGACAGCCTGCTCGTCGCGCTGGGCACCGTGATGGTGGTCATCCCCGGTCTGGCCAGTTCCGTCGTGGGCGCGCTGCTGCTGTTGCCGCCCACCCGCGTCGTGGGCCGGCCGTTGGTCGCCGGACTGGTGAACCGTCAGCTGAGCCGGTCCGTGCCGGTGATGGTCTTCAGCCCCGGCGGACAGCAGCCCCGCAACGCCGGCCACGGCGAGTACGTGGACGGCGAGGTGATCGATGTGGTCGACGAGGTGATCACCCCGGCCCCGTTGGAGCACCGGCACCCCTGAGCGCCGACTACTCTGTCCGCTTCGTGACCACACTTCTGTTCAACGGGCGCGTGCACAGCCCGGCCGCCCCCGACGCGACCGCCATGGCCGTGCGTGACGGGCTCGTCGTGTGGCTGGGTGCCGACGACACCGCCCGCCACGAGTTCCCGGGCGCCGACGCGATCGATCTGGACGGTGCCTTCGTCTCCCCGGCATTCGTGGACAGCCACGTGCACGTCACCGCGACCGGGCTGGCCCTGACCGGCCTGGACCTGCGGGGCGCGCGGTCCCGTGAGCACTGTGTGCGCCTGGTTGCCGAGTACGCCGCCGGTCATCCCGACGGCATCGTGTGGGGGCACGGCTGGGACGAAACCGACTGGCCCGAGGCCCACCCCCCGACCACGGCCGAACTCGATGCGGCCCTCGGCGGGCGGCCCGCCTACCTGAGCCGGGTCGACGTGCACTCCGCCGCCGCCTCGACCGGCCTGCGGGCCGCGGTCGTCGACCTGACCGACGCGTCCGGGTTCGATCCGCAGCGACCGTTGACCGGCGCCGCCCACCACGCCGTGCGGGCCGCCGCGCGTGACCTGCTGACGTCGGCCCAGCGCGACCGCGCGCAGCGTGCGGCACTGGCCGCCGCGGCGGCCCTCGGCATCGCCGCGGTGCACGAATGCGCAGGCCCCGACATCGGCGGGCTCGAGGACTGGCAGGCGCTGCGCGCCCTGGATCACGGCGTCGAGGTCATCGGCTACTGGGGTGAAACCGTGCAGACCGCCGAGCAGGCCCGCGGCCTCATCGAGCGCACCGGCGCACGTGGGCTGGCCGGCGACCTCTTCGTCGACGGCGCCCTCGGCTCGCGGACCGCCTGGCTGCGGGAGGCCTACGCGGACGCCCCGCACACCTGCGGCAACAGCTACCTGGACGCCGATGCCGTCACGGCGCACCTGCTGGCCTGCACCGAGGCCGGCATCACGGCCGGTTTCCACGTGATCGGCGACGCGGCCGTCGCCACCGTCACCGACGCCTTACAGGTCGTTGCCGACCGCTTCGGGGGGCCGGCCGTCGCCCGCTGCGGACACCGGCTGGAGCACCTGGAGATGGTCGATCCGGACCAGGCCGCGCGCCTGGGCTCATGGGGCGTCATCGCGAGCATGCAGCCCAACTTCGACGACCTGTGGGGCGGCCCGGACGGTATGTACGCCCAGCGCCTCGGGGTTGACCGAGCCGGCAAACTCAACCCGTTCGCGCTGTTAGCATCCCAAGGCGTGCCACTCGCCTTCGGCTCCGACAGCCCGGTCACCGGACTTGACCCGTGGCAATCAGTGCGCGCCGCCTCCGAACACCGCACCCCGGGCAGCGGCGTCTCGGCCCGCGCGGCGTTCTCGGCGGCAACGCGCGGTGCGTGGCGGGCCTCCGGCGTGCGTGACGGCGTCGCGGGCACGCTCGTCCCTGGCGCGCCCGCCTCCTACGCGATCTGGGACGCCGGCGATCTGGAGGTCGGTACGCCGGCCGCCGAGGTGGTGGCGCGCTGGTCCACCGATCCGCGGTCCCGGGTCCCCGCGCTACCGCGGGTGACGCCCGCCCAATCGCCGCGCTGCCTGCAGACCGTGCACAGGGGCGTGGTCCTGCATGGCTGACATCGAGCCCGTCACCGAACCCGACGCCGAATCCGTCACCCAGGCCGAACCGGAGCCCACGCCGGAATCCGAGGCGCCACCGGCAGGCCCCGGCCGGCTGGCCCGGTTCGGAAGCCGCCTGCGCCGGATCGCGGCGCCACGCTGGCCACGGTTTGTGGTGTCGGTGGTCGCCGGCCTGCTGATGTGCGCGAGCTTCCCGCCCTGGGGTTGGTGGTACTGCGCGTTCGTGTCGCTGGCCCTACTGGGCTGGGTACTGACCCGAACGCAGACCACCCGGGCCGGCGGATTCGGCTACGGACTGGTGTTCGGGCTCGCGTTCTACATCCCGTTGCTGCCGTGGATCGGCAACCTGGTCGGCACGCTGCCCTGGCTGGCGCTGGCCCTGCTGCAGGCCCTCTTCCCGGCGCTGTTCGGACTGTTGGCGGTGCTGGTGCGGACCCTGCCGGGCTGGCCGGTGTGGTTCGCCGCGCAGTGGGCGGTCCAGGAATGGCTCAAATCGGAGGTGCCGTTCGGCGGCTTCCCGTGGGGCGTGGTCGGCTTCAGCCAGGCCGGCAGCCCGCTGTTGCCACTGGCGCAGATCGGCGGCGCACCGCTGGTCTCGGTCGCCGTGGCGCTGGTCGGGTTCAGCCTCACCGCGATCGCCCTGGAGATCGTGCTGTGGTGGCGCCGCAGCCACCCCGATCATGTCGCCGCGACGACCGACGCCGCCCGCCCCGAGGTGGTACTGCCCGGTGTCTGCATCTGTGTCGTACTTCTGGGCACCGCGCTGGTGTGGCCCGCGGTACACAAATCCGGAGCCGGGTCGGGTGAACACCCGACGGTGACCGTCGCGGCGATCCAGGGCAACGTGCCGCGCCTCGGCCTCGACTTCAACGCCCAGCGGCGAGCGGTGCTGGACAACCACGTGAACCAGACCCTGCGGCTCGCCGAGGACGTGCAGGCCGGTCGCGCACCGCAGCCCATGGTGGTGATCTGGCCGGAGAATTCGTCGGACATCGATCCGGTGCTCAATGCCGATGCCGGTGCCGAGATCTCCGAAGCGGCCCGCGCCATCCATGCGCCGATCCTGGTCGGCACCGTGCTGCGTGCCCCCGGCTTCACCCCCGAGACCCCCGTCGCCACCAACACCGTGCTGGTCTGGGATGGGCTCACCGGGCCGGGGGAGCGGCACGACAAGAAGATCGTGCAGCCCTTCGGCGAATACCTGCCGTGGCGCAACGTCTTTCGGCACATCTCGTCATACGCCGACCGTGCCGGTTACTTCGTGCCGGGTGACGGCAACGGGGTGGTGACGGCCGCCGGGATCCCGGTCGGGATCACCACCTGCTGGGAGGTCATCTTCGACCGCGCCGCCCGCGAATCCGTGCTCAGCGGCGCCCAGCTGCTCGCCGTGCCGGCCAACAACGCCACCTTCAACAAGGCGATGAGCGCCCAGCAGTTGGCGTTCGCGCGGCTGCGTGCCGTCGAACACGACCGCTACGTGGTGGTGGCCGGCACCGTGGGCATCAGTGCGATCGTCGCCCCGGACGGCCATGCGATAGCCAGCACCGAATTCTTCGAGCCCGCCTATCTCGACGCTGCGGTGCGGCTCAAATCCAACCTGACGTTCGCGACGCAATGGGCCCCGGCCATCCAGATCGCCCTCATCGTCCTCGGGTTTGCGGCTGTGGTCGCGGCGATGCTGCACAATGGGAAGTTCGTGCGTAAACGCCGGACGGCAACGTCCAGCGAAAAAGATGCGCAGCCCGACCCGGGCATGATCGACAAGCCCGCCACGGGCAGTGAGGACACGGAAAGCAGATGACCACTCCTGGGACAGGAGCGGAGCGACCGGGCAACCCGGCGTCGCCGAGCCGGCGCACTCTGGTGATCATTCCGACCTACAACGAGCGGGAGAACCTCCCGCTGATCGTGGGCCGCGTCCACGCCGCCCGGCCCGACGTCCATGTGTTGATCGTCGACGACGGAAGCCCCGACGGCACCGGCCAGCTGGCCGACGAACTGGCTCTGGCCGATCCCGACCGGGTGCACGTCATGCACCGGATCAGCAAGGACGGCCTGGGGGCGGCGTACCTCGCCGGGTTCGCCTGGGGCCTGGGCCGCGAATACACCGTCCTGGTGGAGATGGACGCCGACGGCAGCCACGCCCCGGAAGAGCTGGGCCGGCTGCTCGAAGCGGTCGACGGCGGCGCGGATCTGGTGATCGGCTCCCGCTATGTCCCGGGTGGCACCGTGCGCAACTGGCCGTGGCGCCGGCTCGCGCTGTCGCGGACCGCCAACACCTATTCGCGGGTGCTGCTGGGCGTGGCCATCAACGACATCACCGCCGGGTACCGCGCCTATCGGCGTGAGGTGCTGGAGAAGATCGACCTCGCGGCGGTCGACTCGAAGGGTTACTGCTTCCAGATCGACCTGACCTGGCGTGCCATCAACGCCGGTTTCACGGTCGTGGAGGTGCCGATCACATTCACCGAACGCGAACTCGGCGTCTCGAAGATGAGCGGATCAAATATCCGCGAGGCGATGACCAAGGTCGCCGAATGGGGAATTCGGGGCCGGCTGGACCGGGCCCGCGGCATCACCGGCTGACCATCCGGCATGGCGTGCACACCCTGGGGATGCGCACGCCGTGCCCACGGTCAGGATCCGCGACGGCGGGTCTTGATGATCTCCAGGCGCTCCTTGAGCAGCTCGTCGAGTTCCTCGACGGAACGCCGCTCCAAAAGCATGTCCCAGTGGGTGCGGGGCGGCTTGACCTTCTTGGGCTCGGGCACGTCCCCGTCGATCAGGGTGCCGTCCATACCGTTTTTGCAGGGCCAGGTGCCGGGGATCTCGGCGTCGTCGGCGAACGGCACATCGAAGATCTCGCCATTGTCGGTGCGGTATCGCGCCACTTGACGCGGCGCCAGGTCATGGTTGCGGTCGGTCTCGTAGCTCACAGCTCCGAGGCGACTTCCTCTCAGGACACGATCGGCCATCGTTAGCACTCCTCATTACCGGCTGAATTTCGTCCGGATCTTCAACGCAGATGACGTCGGCGAAGTTCCTGACTCAGCCATCTAGGATACCGGCAGTTACCGGGAACACCCGGGTCGCAGGTCTACAGTCTGGTTTCGTGACCTCCGCCATCCCGTCCCCGGCGCCCGCCCAGCCGCGACGCCGCGCGCGTCCGCAACCGTGCCGCTGGTGCGGCCGTGAGGTCGCCGACGCCGGCATGGGGCGCCGCAGGCAGTACTGCCGCCAATCCTGCCGTCAGCGGGCCTATGAGCAGCGGGCCCAGGTGAAGGGCACGTCGGTGGCACCGGATGCGGTGGTGCTGACCGCCGACGAGGCGGCCGACCTATCCGACCGGGTCTACCAGGTGCGGTGCGCAGCCGAGGACATCGCGACCGCCTTGAACGAGGGAGCGGACGGTGCTGAATTGCGCGACCTCTGCGACGTGCTGATCCAGGCCGCCAAGGCCGCCGACGGCTGGCGCTGACGGCGTTCCCCGAAGGCTTCTCACAGCTAGGATGACGCGGTGTCCACCCCCGCACCTGACGCTCCAGCCGGTGTGTGGCGATTCGACGAGTTCGTCCTGGACACCCAGCGTTACGAACTGCGCCGCGACGGCGAGGTGGTACGGGTCGAGCCGCAGGTCTTCGATGTGATGACCCAGTTGGTCAGCAACCACGACCGGTTCGTCACCAAAGAAGAACTGTTCGACAAGGTGTGGGGCGGGCGATTCGTCGGCGAAGCGGCCCTGACCAGCAGGATCAAAGCGGTCCGGCGCGCGCTGGGCGACGACGGCGAGTCGCAGCGCTACATCCGCACCGTCCGCGGCCGCGGCTATCAGTTCGTCGGCACCCTGGACATCCCGCTGGCGCCGGTCGCCCCGGTCAGCGCGCCGCCACCGCGGCAGCACATCGCATTCTGCCGCGCCACCGACGGCGTCCGGCTGGCCTACGCGGTGGCGGGCGAGGGACCGCCGCTGGTGCGCGCGGCCAACTGGATGACCCACCTCGGCTATGACATCGAGAGCCCGGTCTGGCGGCACTGGGTGCGCGACCTGGCCGCCGGTCGCACGTTCATCCGGTACGACGAGCGCGGATGCGGACTGTCGGACTGGGAAGCCATCGACTTCACCTTCGACGACTGGGTCGCCGATCTGGAGACCGTGGTGGAAGCGCTTGGGCTGGAACGATTCCCGCTACTCGGGGTATCCCAGGGTGGCGCGGTCGCGGTGGAATACGCCGCGCGCCACCCGGACCGGGTCTCCCATCTCATCCTGTGCGGCGCCTACGCCCGGGGCCGCGCCGTGCGGGCGATGAACGACGACGAAAGAAGAGCCGCCGCACTGGATCTGGACCTCGCCCGGGTGGGGTGGGGCCGCGACGACCCGGCGTTCCGGCAGGTCTTCGCCGCGCAGTTCCAGCCCGACGGCACCCGCGCCGACTGGGAGGCCTTCGACCATCTCCAGCGCCGAACCACCTCGCCGGAGAACGCCGTGCGCTTCCTCGACGAGTTCGGCCGCATCGATGTGCGCGACCTCGCCCGTGAGGTGTCCTGCCCGACGCTGATCATGCATTCCGCGGATGACCGCCGGGTGCCCATGCGCTACGGGGAGGAACTGGCCGCCTTGATCCCGGATTCGCGGCTGGTGGCGTTGCAGAGCAACAACCACCTGCTGACCGAGACCGAACCCGCGTGGCAGGTCTTCCTGACCGAGCTGGCCGACTTCCTGGCTCCCTGAACCGGATCGCGTTCTCCACGCAATCTCCACACAATCTTCATGTGCCACCGGGCGGCGGCGACCATGCTGGTGCACATGAGAAAGTTCACCCGCACCCTCCTCGCCGGCGCCGCCGCGATGCTCGCACTGGGCACCGTGTCCTGCTCCGGTGGCCCCTCCACCGAGGCGGGGTCCTCATCGGCCACCGCCGCCCCCTCCAGCTCGACCGCCACCCCGTTCCCCGCGTCGGCCCGCTACATGGCCGACACCGAGAAGGACGGTAAGAAGATGGCGATCGGCATCTCGGTCGACGGCGATTCCGTCACGGCGTATGCCTGCAACGGCACCGACGACGAGGCCTGGTTCTTCGGCAACCAGGCCGCAGGCAGCATCGACATCACCTCGAAACTGCGTGACAACCTGGACGCGACCTTCACCGGCAACGACGTGAAGGGCGCGCTGACCATGAACGGCATCACCTACGACTTCACCGCCGCCCCGGTGTCGGCCCCGGCCGGGATGTACACCGCAGCCCTCGACGGTGCGCGTGCCTCCTGGATCGTGCGGCCCGACGGCTCAGTGACCGGCGTGCAGTTCAACGGCGGTATCAGCGGCCGCGATTTCGAGCAGGCCGAGCTCCAGCAGCTCAACGCGGCGCAGTTCCAGGCCCAGGTTCGGAACAAGCGCAAACTGCAGCAGGCCGATCAGGCGGTCAAACTGTCCAACAACACCCTCATCTCGCGGATCAACGGCACCCAGGTGACGGGCCAGCTCGTCACCGGCACCACCCGCTTCGGCTGACACCTCACCCCAAAAGTCCTCGGCAACCCTTGTTGCCGAGGACTTTTCGTTTTCCTCGCGACGAACCAAACGCTTCCGCCCGTGGTGCACGCGCCCGTAGCGTGGCGTTGGTCTAGCGAGGAGTTCGTAGTGTCGGGGAAGTTCTTCTGGTTCCTGCCCACCAGCGGTGACAGCCGGTTCATCGTCGGCTCGTCCCACGCCTCGGCCCAGCAGCACGTGCCGCCCGGCTTCCGGGAGCCCAGCCGTCGCTATCTCGGCGAGGTGGCCCGCGCCGCGGATCGCCTCGGCTTCGAAGGGGTGCTCACCCCGACGGGGACCTGGTGTGAGGACGCCTGGTTGACGACGGCGGCATTGCTTGCCGACACGGAGCGGCTGAAATTCCTGGTGGCATTCCGTCCGGGTCTGGTACCGCCCACCCTGGCCGCCCAGCAGGCCGCCACGCTGCAACGGTTTTCCGGAGGCCGGATCCTGCTCAACATCGTCAGCGGCGGCGACGACACCGAGCAGCGCCGGTTCGGTGACTGGCTCGACCACGATGCCCGTTACGCCCGCACCGGCGAGTTCCTTCACCTGGTCAAGGCGATCTGGCGACAGGAGTCCGTCGATTTCGACGGCGACCACTACCGGGTCCGCGATGCCCGGGTGTCCGCACCGCCGGATCCGTTGCCGCAGATCTATTTCGGGGGATCGTCGCCGGCCGCGCTGCCGATCGCCGCCGAGCACGTCGACGTGTACCTGACCTGGGGCGAGCCACCCGCGGACGCGGCCGCCAAGATCGCCAGGGTGCGCGAACTGGGACATGCGCGCGGTCGCACCGTGCGCTTCGGTATCCGGCTGCACACCATCAGCCGGGACACCTCGGCGGCGGCCTGGGCGGTTGCCGACGAATTGCTGGCCGGTATTCCTGCCGAACAGATCGCCAAAGCCACTGCACTGCATCAGAAATCGGAGTCTGAGGGGCAGCGCCGGATGACCGCCCTACACGGCGGCCGGGTGGACCGACTGGAGATCTACCCGAATCTGTGGGCCGGGGTGGGGCTGGTCCGCGGCGGTGCGGGCACCGCCCTGGTCGGCAGCCACGACGAGGTCGCCAACCTGATCTACGAGTACTACTCACTCGGTTTCGACGAGTTCATCCTCTCCGGGTACCCGCACCTGGAGGAGGCATACTGGTTCGCCGAGGGCGTGCTGCCCCTGCTCAAGGCCAAGGGCGTCACCGACTAACAGGCCAGCCTGATCCCGATGTCCGGTGGCGCCGTCGCCGGGGCCAGGCAACCGAAACCGTCCACGCCGGCCGGGCGCATCCGGGCCGCCGCCTGGTGCGCATGGTTGACGCACACCACCGCGTCACCGTCGGCGCGGCAGGCGAAGTCGTGGAACGTCAACGTCTCGCCCTGGGCCAGACCGGGGCCGCTGCCGTCCCCGAACGGGCCCGGATCCCCATGCAGCGAGCCGATATTCACGCTCGTCCCGTCGAAGTCCACCCAGTTGCCCTTCCACATCGTGTAGGCATCGGGCGGCTTCGGGGGCGGATTGGTGAGCTTCACCAGACACGCCAGTGCGCCGTCGTTGTACTGGGCACTGCTGATGCAGCTGACGGTGTCGGTGGTGAACGCGACCCCGTGCACATCGGTGGTGGCGCCGTCGCGGCTGACGGAGCCGAATTTCTTGGCAGGCACCGCCTTGCCGGCGTCCACCCAGCGCGTCACCTCGGCGATCGGCGCACCGGGAGCGGGACTGCGCGTCGGCGCGGGCGTCGAGGCCGGGGGATTGGTGGTCGCGGGCCGGGACGTTCCGGGCGTGATCGCGGTCAGCGGTGGCGGCGCGGGGACGGCCGCCCCCTTCATATCCTGTGAACACCCCGCCACCAGCGCGGACGCCATCAGAAGCACTGCCATCCGCATGCGGCCAGGGTAGCCGTTCGCTACGGTCAGGCCATGCACGAACACACCGTCCGCGTGAAGATCAACACCGGGACGATCGAGGGATTCACCCGCAACGGGGTACATCGGTGGCGCTCCATCCCGTATGCGAAGGCCCCGGTCGGCGCCCTGCGCTACCGTGCGCCCCGCCCGGCCGAACCGTGGCCCGGGGTGCGGTACTGCCACGGATTCACCAACTGCGCCCCCCAGCAGAAGATGTACACCCTGCTGGGCGTCGGCCGTTACCAGCCGATGAGCGAGGACTGCCTGACGCTGAACGTGGTGGCACCGGAGGATCCCGCGGACGACGGGCCCCTTCCGGTGATGTTCTTCATCCACGGCGGCGGCTACATCATGGGCAGTTCGGCGACACCCATCTACGACGGGGTCGCGCTGGCCCGCCGCGGCTGCGTCTACGTGTCGGTGAACTACCGGCTCGGCGCGCTGGGCTGTTTCGACCTGTCCGCACTGTCCACACCGGAGCATCCGGTCGACGACAACCTCTATCTGCGGGACCTGGTGCTGGCACTGAAGTGGGTACGCGAGAACATCGCGGTGTTCGGCGGCGACCCGGACAATGTGACGATTTTCGGGGAGAGCGCGGGCGCCCACGCCGTCGCGACCCTGATGGCCGTGCCCGCAGCCGAAGGCCTTTTCGCCCAGGCGATCTCGCAGAGTGCCGCCAGCGGCATGGTGCGCACCCCGGAGCAGGCCGCCATGTTCGCCGAGCAGTTCGCGGGCCTGTTGGGGGCCTCCCGGGCCGACGGCGCCCAGGCAGCGATGTCCGCATCGCCGGCGGATCTGCTCGCCGCGCTGGACACCCTGATCGCCCGTGCAGGCAAGGAGATGCCGGGCGCTTTCCCGGTCGGGCCGACCGCGGGCACCGAGCTGCTGCCCGAAGACCCGGTGGCGGCCATGCGCGCCGGGCGGGCGCACCGGATTCCGCTGATCGTGGGCAGCAACGCCGAGGAAGGCCGGCTGTTCACGCGCTTCATGCAGCTGCTCCCGACCACCGAGCAGAGCATCGAGATGCTGTTGTCGGCGACCGGCGCCGAAACCCGCGACCGCGTCATCGCCGCCTACCCGGACTACCCGCGCCGGGCCGCGTGCATCCGGCTCGGTGGCGACTTCGCCTTCGGGACCGCCAGCTGGGACATCGCCGAGGCCCACCACCGCCACCAGCCCACCTACGTCTACCGCTACGACTACGCGCCGCGGATCCTGCACTGGTCGGGGATGGGCGCCACCCACGCCACCGAACTGTTGGCCGTCTTCGGGGTGTACCGCACCCGGCTCGGTGGGCTGCTCACCGCGGCGGCCGACGGTACATCGGCGCGCCGGGTCAGCCGCGACATGCAGACGCGGTGGGGCAGCTTCAGCCGGACCGGGAAGCCGGGCGAGGACTGGCCCCGGTATGACACGGACATGCGGTCGGTGCTCGTCTTCGACCGCAACACCCATCTGGAGTACGACCCGGCCGCCGCGCGCCGCCAGGCCTGGGAGGGCTTCACGCTGACGGTCGGCTGACGGCTTCGCATCAGCCTTCGGAATGGCCTGCGCAGTGCCGTCCGGTGTGCTTGCGTAGAGCTATGGCGCACCCGCTCGATCCTCTCGATACCGACGAATTCACCGCTGTGGCCGCACTCCTCGGCGCACACCACGCGGTGAGCGCCCCGGGCTGGCGCTTCGCCTCCATCGAACTGGCCGAGCCGGCCAAGGACGAGTTGCGCGCCTTCGCCGGCGGTGCAGAGGCCCCGCCGCGGCGGGCACTCGCTGTCTGCCTGGATCGCGCGCGCAACGCCACCTACAGGGCGGTGGTGTCACTGAGCGCTCAGGCGGTGGAATCCTTCGAGCACATTCCGGGGGTACAGGCCAACTTCACCGTCGACGAATTCGTCGAGTGCGATCAGGTGCTGCGCGCGCACCCCGACGTGATCGCCGCGCTGGCCCGGCGCGGCATCACCGACCTCGACAGCGTGTTCATGGACACCTGGACCTTCGGGGATGCGGTGGCGCCACCGGAGTTCCGCGACCGCAGGCTGGGCTGGTCGGACACCTGGCGCCGGGACGCGCCGGGCGCGAATCCGTACGCGCATCTGATCAGTGGGCTGCACTGCGTCATCGACCTGAACTCCATGGAGGTCCTCAGGGTCGAGGACAGCGGCCCGTTCGCCGAGGGTGTGCAGCCCCCGCAGGTGATGGGCGAGTACCTCCCGCGGCACATCCCCGATCGGATATCTGCTGTTTCCCAACGTGATCCGCTCAAACCGCTGCACATCACCCAGCCCGAGGGCCCGTCGTTCAGCCTGGACGGCCACCTGCTGACGTGGCAGAACTGGTCGCTGCGCGTGGGTTTCAACTATCGCGAAGGGATGACACTGCATGCTGTGACCTACCGCGACGGCGGCCGGGTGCGTCCCGTCGCCCACCGGATGTCGTTCGCGGAGATGGTGGTTCCGTATCGGGACGCCTCGGTGGACCATTACCGCCGCACCGCCTTCGACATCGGCGAGTGGGGTCTCGGTTTCATGACCACCTCATTGGCACTGGGGTGTGATTGCCTGGGGGAGATCCGGTACCTGGATGCCGTGCTGCACAACAGCAAAGGCGAGCCGTACACCATCGCCGACGCCATCTGCATCCATGAGGAGGACAACGCGGTGCTGTGGAAGCACGTCGACCACGACGCCGGTGCCGCCGTGCGCCGCATGCGCAGGCTCACGCTGAGCTTCCATGTCACCGTCGCCAACTACGAGTACCTGGTCTACTGGCGGCTCTACCAGGACGGCAACATCGAGTGCGAGGTCCGGGCCACCGGCATCATGGTCACCACCCCGCTGCCGCCGGGTGCGCCGAATCCCAACGGCACCCTCGTCGACGAGCGCACCTACGCCCCGTTTCATCAGCACTTCCTGGTCGCCCGCCTGGACCTGGACATCGATGGGCCGGACAACACCGTCTACATGTCGGAGTCCTACGCCGAGCCCATCTCGGAGCAGAACCCGCACGGGTTGTCGGTGGTCACCAGAAACGTCCCGCTGCGCACCGAGAACGAAGGCAAGCAGGACCTCAACTTCGGCACCCAGCGCAGCTGGAAGGTGGTCAACACCAACGTCGTCAACGGCCTGGGCACCCACCCGTCGTACAAGCTGGTGCCCACCGGGGCGCTGCCTGCCATGTTCGATCCGTCCGCGCCCGTGCTGAAGCGGGCCAACGTCATCGGCCACACCCTGTGGGTCACCCCCAACCACGCCGACGAGCGTTGGCCGGCAGGCGAATTCGTCAACCAGTCGGTATCCGACACCGGCCTGGGGGAATGGACGAAGGCCGACCGGCCGATCCTGAACACCGACGTGGTGCTCTGGTACGTCTTCGGCCTGCACCACATCACCCGGCCGGAGGACTGGCCGGTGATGCCGGTCGACATCGTGTCGTTCTGGCTGAAACCGTTCGGCTTCTTCGACCGCAACCCGGCGCTGGACGTCGCGGAAGAAAAACTTGACACCTGTCACATGTGATCGCCGCCACTGCTAGGTTCACACCCGTGCAGAGTCAACTCATCGAACGACCCGACGATCTGACCGACGAATGGCTCACCGGCGTGCTGGGTACGGGCCGGGTCACCGGACACGACGTCGAGCGCATCGGCACCGGCCAGATGAGCGAGTGCTACCGGGTGGCGCTGCGTTATGCCGACGGCGACAGCGGCCCGGCGTCGGTGGTGCTCAAGGTGGCCGCGGCCGACCCGAGCAGCCGCACCACCGGGCTGGCGATGGGCCTCTACGAACGCGAAGTGCGGTTCTACGCCGAGGTCGCACCCGGGGTGAGCGCGGGGGAGCACGCGCCGTTCGCACCGTGCTTCCACCACGCCTACGATGCCGAGACCGGTGCGTTCGACCTGGTCCTCGGCGATGCCGCACCCGCGACCGTCGGTGACGAGATCCGCGGGGCCACAGCCCAACAGGCGGCGCTGGCACTGCACCAACTGGGCCTGGTGCACGGCCCGCTACTGGGAAACCCCGAACTGGCCGGCGCGGCCTGGCTGAACCGTGACGCGCCCATCAACCAGGCGCTGATCGCCGGCCTGTACGCGGCGTTCGCCGAGCGCTACGCCGATCGGATCGACCCGCGGCACCGCGCGGTATGCGAGCGCCTGGTCGGCGCCTTCGACGACTACCTGGCCCAAGAGGCCGGGGCCACAGCGGGTTTGGTGCACGGCGACTACCGGCTGGACAACATGCTGTTCGGGCAGCCCGGCGCCGACCGGCCACTGACGGTGGTGGACTGGCAGACCGTGACCTGGGGACCGGCATGCACCGACGTCGCGTATTTCCTGGGCTGCGCGCTGGCGCCAGAAGTGCGCCGGGAGCACTACGAGGACCTGCTGGCCACCTATCACGGTGCCCTCGGCACCGGTGCGCCGACGCTCGGCGAGGTGCGCGACGGCGTGCGCAGGCAGAGTTTCTTCGGCGTGATGATGGCGATCGTCTCGTCGATGCTGGTCGAGCGGACCGACCGCGGTGACGCGATGTTCATGACGATGCTGCACCGGCACTGTGAGCACGTGCTGGACATCGACGCACTCGCGGTGCTCCCGGAAGCTGCTGCGCCAGAGCCACTCACACCCGACGCCGAGGACGAGGGCCCGCATCAACCGACCGATGAGCCGCTGTGGAGTGAGAGCTGGTATTTCGATTTCACGGACGACGCCCAGGGCATCGGCGGCTGGGTGCGCCTGGGACTGATTCCCAATCAGGGCACGGCCTGGGTGAACGCGCTGGTGTGCGGGCCGGGTATGCCGACGGTGGCGCTCAACGATTTCGAGGTGACGCTGCCCGCCGATCCCGGACGTCTGCGCACCGATGCCCTCGATCTGTCGCTGACGGCGATCGACCCGCTGCGCTCCTACCGTGTCACCGTGCGGGGCCGCGGGGAGGCTTTCGACGATCCCGCCGGCCTGCTGCATGGCGGTACCGGCCGGCCCGCGGACCTGACGCTGGATCTGGAGTTCACCACCGCGGGAACGCCGTACCAGTACCGGATCACGCCGCGCTACGAGATCCCGTGCACGGTCAGCGGCACGGCGACGGTGGCAGGACATGAGTACACCCTGTCCGCGGTCCCCGGGCAGCGCGACCACTCGTGGGGGGTACGCGACTGGTGGAGCATGGACTGGGTGTGGAGCGCCCTGCACCTCGAGGACGGCACCCACCTGCACGGGGTCGACATCAGGATCCCCGGCATCCCCCCGGTCGGGATCGGTTACCTGCAGAAGGGTGACGAGTTCGTCGAACTGCAGTCGGTGTCAGCAGAGAAAGCCTTCGGCGACAACGGCTTGCCGGTATCGACGTCCATCGCGCTGGCGCCCGGCGACGTCTCGGTCAGCGTGGAGGTGAAGGGCCACGCACCGGTGCTCCTGACCTCCCCGGACGGTAAGGTCAGCCACTTCCCGCGGGCCTGGGTGAGCGTGACCGCAGACGACGGCCGCCGCGGCACCGGCTGGGTGGAATGGAACCGCAACCTCTGAGGAGGGCAAGCTGGTGGCATGCTCGCGCTGAAATCGATGGCCCTGTTCGTGCTCGCGGCGGTGCTCGAGATCGGCGGCGCCTGGCTGGTGTGGCAGGGCGTGCGTGAACACCGCGGCTGGTGGCTGGCCGGTGTCGGCGTGATCGCCTTGGGCGCATACGGATTCGTCGCCGCATTCCAGCCCGACGCACATTTCGGCCGCGTGCTGGCCGCCTACGGCGGCGTGTTCGTCGTGGGCTCGTTGGTGTGGGCCATGGTGGCCGACGGGTTCCGGCCCGACCGCTGGGACCTGGCCGGGGCGCTGGTGTGCCTGGCCGGCGTCGGTCTCATCATGTACGGCCCTCGTTAGCGAGTGCCCTGAAGAGAGTCGTCGTCCAGCTCGTCGCGATTGAGCCCCATCGGGGTGGCGGCCGGGATGTCGCCACCCGCGACCACCAGCCGGGTGAGTGGGGTCAGCGCGGCGAACAGCGCGGCCAACTGCCGGTCGTCGAGCGCGTCGAAGGCACCCGACGCCAGCCGGTCGGTGTCCTCCTCGATCTGCGCCTTGAGGGCCGCGCCGTCGGCCGTCAGCGATCCGCCCGCGTCGACGAGTCCGCGCGTGGTGAGTTCGTCCAGCTGCTCCTGCCAGGCCTGCTCGTCGTAGTCACGGCTGGGAGCGATCATCTCGCGGGGCACCCGGCCGGCCACGGCATGCAGCACGTTGCACGCGCGGCCGCTGATCCCGCGCGCGGCCAGCACCGCGACATGCCCGTCGCCGCGCTGCTCGCGCAGCAGGGTGGTGGCGTGCCAGAGCTTGGCCACCGGCTCATCCGGCCACGGCAGCGCGGCATTGGCGGCGAACAGGGCGCGACCGTGCAACGGGGCCGAGCGCGCGGCGACTTCTGCCAGCTCCGCCGCGGAGCGCACCGTCTCGTCGTCGGTGATCCCGTAGCGGCGCAAGGCCGCGACCGCCGCGCCCTGCCGGGCCGTCACCACCGAGGCCGGAGTGGCGATCTCCCACGCCGCCGGCAACGCCTTGTGCACCTGCCGCGGGGAGAAGTTGTAGAACAGCGCGGTGACCACCTCCGGCGGTACCTGCCCGAGCGGTGCCGAACGGGCGGCGAAGTAGCCCGTCCAGAATCCGCGGTAACCCAGGTCGGCGAGCGCGGCACGCGATTCCGGGGCGAAGTAGGTGACGGCGTGTACGGGCTCCAGCCGGTCGAACAACCGTCGGGCAACAGAAGTCGGTCTGCTCACCCCGACAGTCAAGCATTCTCGGCTGCCCGGGTTCTGTGCCCCGGTAAGGTTTCGGCCATGGCGGACGCGGCGGGAACACATCGTTGCGCGGCGGCCGACACCACCAACCAGCAGCGGATACGCGATGTCGCGATGGTCTGCTTCGCCGAGCACGGCGTGTCGGGGACCTCGCTGCGGACCATCGCCGACGCGGCCGATGTCAGCGTCGGTCTCATCCAGCACTACTTCGGCAGCAAGGCCGAATTGATCGCGGCGGTCGACGAACACGTACTCGCGGTGTGTGGCCGGACGCTCGTCGACCGGCCATCGCCTCCCGCGTCCGGGGAAGAGCCGAGCATCTTCCAGGGCGGCACGGCACGGCTGTTCATCGAGCATCCGGAGGTAATCGACTACCTCGCCCGGGTGCTCCCAGAAGGCGGGGCGACGGGCGCTGCGGTCTTCGACGGCCTGGTGCGGATCAGCGCCACTCAAGGCGAGACGTTCCTTGCCCGTGGCCTGACCCAGCCCGATCTCGATCCGGTGTGGTCCGTGCTGAACCCGGTCCTGGTGCGCATGGCGGCGAGCGTGTTGCGCAAGCAGATCGAACGTCACATCCCGGGACCCCTCTACAGCCGGGAGCAGACGCTGCGGTGGGACCAGGCCACCACCGCACTCATCCGGCACGGTCAACTCAAACAGGGCACCGACGGTCAGCCGCCCCAAATGTGAGCGGTGCGCCCGGCGTCAGGCGTCCTCGGCCACGGCATGGGCGGCCTCGTCGATGATCGCCCGCATCGCCCGTTCGGCGCCGGCCTCATCGCGTAACCGCACGGCGCGGGCCACCTCGTCGTGCAAGTCGATGGCCGCGGGGTTGGGTACCTCGGGCATCATCCCGTGATGGGTCCGGCCGGTCAGCACCTCGCCGACCACGCCGTTGAGTGCCCGGAACATCTCGTTGCCACTGGCTTCCAGCAGCGTCTGATGAAAGATCTTGTCCGCCTGCAGGTATGACACGAGGTCACCGGATCGGCCGTGCACCACCATGTCCGAGACCGCGGCGGCCATGATCCGGCACTGGTGCGGATTCGCCCGCCGCGCGGCCAGTGCCGCAGCGGCGGGTTCGAACCCGCGGCGCAACTCGGAGAGCGAGACCAGTTGCGCGGCCCGGTCACCTGATTCCAGCCGCCAACGAATCAGCCTGGGATCGAACACATTCCAATTGACGGCAGGCTGGATGGTGATGCCGACGCGGCGCCGTGACGCGACCATGCCCATCGACTCGAGTACGCGGATCGCCTCGCGCGCGACGCTGCGGGACACGCCGTGTTCGGCGCTGACCCCTTCGAGTGTGATCACACCGCCCGGTGGGTACTTCCCGGACACCACGGCGGCACCCAGACCGGTCAGCACGTTGTCGTGCAGCGCGCTGACGTTTGACGAAGGTCCCACGGGATACATCGTGTCATAACTTTGTTGTGCCCGTTTAAAACAGATCTATTCGTGATGTTCTTGCAATCGTCAGACTTTTGCGTCATTCTGTGTGAGGTCAAACACAGTAGAGGGCAGGTGCACATGGTCAGCGGGCTGACATCACCCATCGTCGTGATGGGCGTTTCCGGATCCGGGAAGTCGACCGTCGGCGCGGCGCTGGCACAACGTCTGCGCGTCCCGTTCGCCGACGCGGACGACTTCCACCCGCCCGCCAACATCGAGAAGATGAAGGCGGGCCATCCGCTCGACGACGACGACCGCCGCCCCTGGCTGGAGGCCATCGGCCAGTGGCTGGGCGAGCACTGCGGCGACGGCGGCGTCATGAGCTGCTCGGCACTCAAACGCCGCTACCGCGATCAGCTGCGCGAGCACTGCACCGGAACCCTGTTCCTGCACCTGTCCGGCACCCCTGAGGTCATCGGCGCCCGCCAGGCCAGCAGGCCCGGACATTTCATGCCGGCCTCGCTGCTGGCATCCCAATTCGACACCCTCGAGCCGCTCGAGGCAGACGAGGCGGGCGTCGCCATCGACGTCGGCCGCAGCATCGATTCCATCGTCGACACCTACATCTCACTCACCGGAGGAGAGCCCCGATGAACGCCGCAGTCACCTTGTTGGCCGACGCGCCCAAGCTCGTCGAGCCCGTGGCATCCGCGACGCAGTTGATCTTGGCGTTCCTCGTCGGCATCGCCGTCATCGTCGTCCTGATCACGCTGGTCAAACTGCACCCGTTCCTGGCCCTCATCTTCGGCGGGCTGACGGTGGGATTGGTCGCGGGGGAGAACCTCACCAAGGTCCTGAAATCCTTCACCGACGGGTTCGGGTCGACGGCGGCCAGCGTCGGCATCCTCATCGCGCTCGGTGCGATGTTCGCCAAACTGCTCGCCGACTCCGGCGGTGCCGACGAGATCGTGGACACCATCGTCGGCGCGGCCTCACCGCGCATGCTGCCGTGGGCCATGGCGCTGGTGGGCGCCATCATCGGCCTGCCGATGTTCTTCGAGATCGGTCTCGTGCTGCTCATGCCTGTCATCTACCTGGTGTCACGCCGTTCGCAGCAGTCCCTGATCACCATCGGCATCCCGGCGCTGGCGGGCCTGTCCGCCATGCACGGTTTCGTGCCGCCCCATCCCGGTCCGCTGACGGCCGTCGGCCTGCTCAACGCCGATCTCGGTGTCACGCTGGGTCTCGGTGTGCTGGTGGCGATCCCGACGATCGTCGTGGCGGGACCGTTGTTCGGCAAGCTGGCCGGCAAGTGGGTGGTCGTGGACGCGCCCGACACCTTCGACGCCGACCCGGAGGCCGCACGCACCGGGCAGAAGCATCCGTCCTTCGGTATCACGCTGTTCTCGGTGCTGCTGCCGGTCGCGCTGATGCTCGGCAAGGCACTTGCCGACATCTTCATCGACAACGAAAAGCAATGGCTGCGGCAGATTCTCGACGCCCTGGGTACCCCGCTGATCGCGCTGTTGCTCGCCGTCGTGGTCGGCATGTTCACCCTCGGTAAGGGCGGGGGGATGACCCGTGACGCGATCACCAAATGCCTCGAGTCGAGTCTGCCCCCGGTGGCCGGGATCATCCTGATCGTCGCGGCGGGTGGCGGTTTCAAGCAGGTCCTGGTGGACAGCGGTATCGGCACCATGTTGGCCCGGTGGGCCGAGGGCGTGCACATCTCGGTGCTGGTGCTGGCCTGGGTGCTCGCGGTGCTGATCCGGCTTGCCACCGGGTCCGCCACGGTGGCGACCATCACCGCATCGTCGTTGATCCTCGGCCTCGTCGAGGGCATGAGCACCGGCCAGGTGTCCCTGGTGGTGCTGGCGGTGGGCGCCGGCTCGCTGTTCTTCTCCCACGTCAACGACGCCGGATTCTGGTTGGTGAACCAGTACTTCCGGCTCAGCGTCGGTCAGACCATCAAGACCTGGTCGATCATGGAGACGGTGCTTTCGGTCAGCGGTCTGGCCGTGGTGCTGATCCTGGATATCTTCGTGTAGGCGGTCAGCCCTTCAGAACCTGTGTGCCCCCAGCCAATTCGTCATGCTTGCCCTGCTTGGTGGGGCTGCCGTTGATGGTCACCGCGATCACGATGTAGGCGATGAACGCGAGTAAGCCACCGACGAACGGCACCACGGCGAGCAGGGTGAAGGAGTTGCGGATCGCGGCTTGCTGAAGGTCCGGTTTGGCCGCACCGTTGGGCCCGCGCACATGCAGCCCCAGCAGCTTCTTGCCCGGCGTCCACCCTTGGGTCCCTTCGAAAGCCGTGAAGTAGACGAATACCAGCAGGCCGGAGAACAGGCCGGTCACCCAGTAGTTGCCCAGGATGTCGAGGACGAAGCCGGCCACGAAGAATACGATGCCGATCAGGACGCCGTCGATCAGCCGTGCGAAGAAGCGGGTGCCGAGCGCGCCGGGTTCGGTCGTGGTGGGGAATGGTTCGCTGCCGCCTTGTGTCATGGCAGCAGAACCTACCGGCGCAACGTGGCAGGACAAGTGGTTATACGCGAACCGATCCGAACGGCACGGTTACCGGGTGGCGAAGGCGTGTTTGGGGATCGTCAGCGGTAGGTCGACCGAGCTGACCAGACCGGGTTCGGCCGCGACGACATACGGCACGGCGTTCAGCACCCGCATCGCGGTGGCCACCATCGCGCCGGCACCCGACGTCATGTTCTCGATACCCGCCTTCTTGCGGTCGCGCACCGTGGCCGACAGTGTGCAGTCGATGTCCGGCTGACCGGTGATGACCACCCGGTAGCCCAGCGCGCCCGGCAGCGTCGGCCAGTCGGGCGCGACGTCGGGAGCCAAGCGGGTGACGTGTTCGATCACGATGGCCTCGCGGCCGTCGACGACCCCGATGGCCTGCATCCGCAACGCACCGCAGGTGCCGGCGTCCACGGTGCCCATGGCGACCTCCAGGGTCCGGTCGGTCACCGCGCGCTCGAGCGACTCACGCACCTCGTCGATCTCGACCCCGAGTGCGTCGCCGATCATCCGGATCTGCCCCTGCCATTCACCGGCGATGGCCCCGGGGAAGCCGATCCACGGTTGGTAGTCCAGCGGCCGTCCGAATCCCATGGCGTCACTCAGTCGGGGGAGTGCACCCAGACGCCCACGAGATCCAGGTTCGGGCGCGCCGTGATGGCCCGGATGGCGATCGAACCGATCCCACCCGTCGCCCAGACCACGACGCGGTATCGCTGTGCTGACATCGACCCTCCCGAGTACACCTAACGTTTGCTCCGCACCATCGAAGCGAATGCGGCACTTGGGACAAGCTACCCGTCGGCCTGCTCCGAAGTTCGTCAAATGAAACAAAACTTAGGTTAATGTGTTAATCGATGTTCACCCTGCGATTCGACATGCGGGCGCCGGCTTTCGGCGCTCCGGCCACGGACCTGTATGCGGCAGCAATCGACATGTCGGCGTGGGCCGAACGGCACGGCGGTGTCGCGGCGGTGTTGTGCGAACACCATGGTTCCGAGGACGGGTATCTGCCCGCGCCGCTGATTCTCGGCGCGGCCATCGCTGCCCGCACCGAGCGGCTGGCGTTGAGCCTGGTCGTCATCGTGGCATTTCACGACCCCGTCCGGCTGGCCGAGGACATGGCGCTCCTCGACGTCATCAGCCGGGGCCGGGCCACCTATGTTCTCGGGCTCGGTTACCGCCCAGAGGAATTCGAGCACTTCGGTCTTGACGCCGCCCAGCGCGGACGCCTCGCCGACGACAAGGTGGGACTCCTTCGACAACTGCTCACGGGTCGCCCCATGAGCCACCACGGCAGACACATCGTGGTGTCCCCGCCCCCGCGGACACCCGGCGGCCCGGTCCTCATGTGGGGCGGGGCCAGCCTCGCAGCGGCCCGCAGGGCGGGGAGATACGGGCTGGGGTTACTCGCCAACGGCAGTGTCGCCGGTATGCAAGAGGCCTACGACGAGGCCTGCCGGAAGCACGGGCACCAGCCGGTCGGCACGCTGCTCCCACAGCCGGACACCCCGACGGTCACCTTTGTCGCCGAGGACATCGACGCCGCGTGGGACGAGATCGGGCAGCACCTCTTGCACGACGCGCGGATGTACGCCCGGTGGAATCCGGGGAACACGTCCTCGGCGGGCATCTCGGACGCCGCCGATGTCGACCGGCTGCGCCACGACTTCACCTCGCACCGGATCATCAGCGTCGCCGACGCCGTCGAAACGGTCCGCGGCGGTGGCCTTCTGAATCTGTCGCCGCTGTGTGGCGGGCTGCCACCGGAGACGGCGTGGCCTTACCTCAAGCGGGTCGGGGAGGACGTGCTGCCCGCCGCCGCCCGGTGACGGCGGCAGTCAGTCGGGGCGGTGCAGGAAGCCGTGCAGGGTCGCCTGGACGAGTTCGTCGACGATGACCTCCCGCGACGGTTGCCGATCGCCCGCGAAGGTGGAGCGCAGTGCCACCATGCCGACCACCATGGCCACCGCCGAGTGGGCAGGCAGATCGGGCTGACTGGACTGCAGGCCGCGAAGTTGCATCCCCTCCGCGCTGATCCGGCCCAACATGGCCAGCGCCCGCCGGATGTCGGCGATGCCGGCGGCCTCGATGTCGTCCTCGCCCAGGCCCTCGGCGGCCACCAGGGTCAGCAGCAGGCCCCGATGGTCGACGAGGACGTCATAGAGGCGGCCGACGAACTGCCGCGCCAACTCTTCCTCGTCGGTCCGGTCGGGGTCGACGGCTTTCCAGGTGGTGCCGAACTCATCGAGAAAACTGAGGAAGGGCACCACCAGCGCCTCCCGGAAAAGTCCTGCCTTGGAACCGAAATGGCGAAACAGCAGGTATTCGCTGACGCCGGCCGCGCCGGCGATCTCCCGGGTGGTGGTGCTGCGATAGTCACGGCGTCCGAACAGGTCGCGGGCCGCGTCGAGCAGCAGGCGCCGGGGCTCACCGGGAGGCCTGCGAGACGAACCTCGTTGGGACACAGGAATTCACGATAGCGGGCCCTTGACCCGAGCGGGTTTAATAGTGTCCACTATTAAACGATCGTCAAGTATGGAAGGGACGTGGTCGTGGGTCAACTCATCATGCTCGGAACCCTGTTCGGGCTGATCATCCTGATCTTCGGACTGGTGACGTACTTCGATCCCGAGGCGCGTGGCAAGTGAACACCGGACTGACACCGGCACTTATCGTCGGACTCACCTTCGCGTATGTGGGCGGTGTCGTATTCCTCGCGGTGGGCGTCTATCTGAGCATCCGCCGCGGCCGGCTGCACCCTCTGCTCCTGGTCTCGATCTCGGCCATTTCGTTCTCCTGGATCGAAGCGCCGTACGACTGGACGATGTACGCGCAGTTCCCGCCCGCACTTCCGCGGATGCCCTCGTGGTGGCCCATGAACATGACCTACGGCGGCGGACTGCCCTCCTCGGTTCCGCTGGGCTATATCGCATATTTCGTGCTGCCCGGCGTGATCGGTGCAGCGCTCGGCCGACGGGCCGCGACCCGCTTCGGTTGGCGCAGGCCGTACGCCCTGCTGTCCGTCGGCCTCGCCGTCGGTTTTGTCTGGGCGCTGCTGTTCAACGCATTCTTCGGGCCCCGACTGGGCATCTTCTACTACGGCTACGTCATTCCCGGCCTGGCCATCTTCGAAGGCAGCAAGTACCAGTACCCCATCTATGACGCGATCGCGATGGGCGTGCAGGTGATGGTCTTCGCCTATCTGCTCGGCCGCACCGACGCCGAAGGCCGCAATGCCATCGAGTCGTGGTCGGACCGGATCACCCGCACGCGTGTGCAGTCGACGCTGGTATCGATCGTCGCCGTGATCATCGTCGGCCACGCCGTCTACGGGGCCGTCTTCGCGCCACACCTGGTGACGAAACTCGGCGGCTACGTGACATCCGGTCCCACCGAGCAGCTGTTCCCTGGGGTACCCAACCAGCCGAGGTGACGGTTACGGACTCTGGCGCGGACGGGTGTCGACCCGCGGCACCTTCACCCAGCCGGGGTTGTTGACGAAGTCGGAGAGGCAGCCCTGAATGCCGCGGCAGGCGATGATCGCGCCCGCGCTGGGTGCGGCGCCGATGGCCGGTGGAGCGGTGACGACGAGATCGCAGTTGTCGGTGTACGCACCGACCTGCTGCTTGCCGACGAGGATTCCCTGATTGGGACAGGTGGCCAGGGCCGCCGCCGGCTCATGCATCGCGGCGGGGAGCAACAGCGTCCCACCCACTGCCCCGGCGAGGGCGGTCGCGGCGATCAAACGGGACAAGGTGCGCACCTACCTGAGAATACGCTGGAAACTCAGCCCGACACCACGCTCGTCCCGGCCGACTCCGGAGCCGGCCGCGGCCACGGGGGAGTCGGCAGCGGACCAGGCGCAGGCCGGAGCCGGTCCAGCACCGCACGCAGTGGCGGCCAGTCGGCGCGCCCGCGCCTCGTCACCGCGTAGGTGGTCAGCACTATCCTGGGGTCGGCGAGCTCCATCACCGTCACCCCGGCCGCTGTCGGCCGTCCGACCGGGAGCAGGCCGACGCCGTAGCCGCCGGTGATGAGATCCTCGACCAGATCCAGACTGTCGATCTGGTGCGCGATGCGCGGCGTGAAACCCGCGAGCGCCGCCAGCGTCCGCAGTGCCACCTCGTCGGCGGTGTTGCGCGAGTTGACGATCCACGGACGGTCGGCATACGCGGCAATGGACGTCGGTGCGGCCGTCCCCGATCCCGAATGCTGCGGGACGCCGAGCCCCCACGGGATGCTCCACAGCGGGACCGCCTCCAGGACGGGGCTCAGCGATGCGGGTGCCAGGTTGTAGTCGTAGGTCAGGGCGAGGTCCAGATCATCGTCGGCGAGCAACCGGAAAGCCTCGACAGGCTCGTACTCGCTGACCACGATGTCGATACCCGGGTGGCGTGCGGTGAGGTCGGGCACGATCGGCAACAGCGAGACCCGGATACCGGTCGCGAAGCCGCCCACCCGCAGAGTTCCGGCCGGGTCGGCGGCCGGATCCAGATCCAGCCGCGCGGCGTCGAGGGCGGCCAGGATGATGACGGCATGGTCGGCGAGACGTCGCCCGGCGGGCGTCAGACGGACCCGGCGGCCGTCCGGCTCGATGAGCGTCGTCCCGGTCTCCTTGGCCAGTGCCGCGAGCTGCTGGGAGACCGTCGACGTGGTGAGGTGATGAGCATCGGCCACCGCCCGCATGGAACCGAGCCGGGACAACGTCAGCAGCAGCTGCAACCGGCGGGGGTCCATGCACCCATTCTGCGTCGTGGCAGGCGCCCCGCGCGGCTATCCGACGTGGACGGGGAGTTGCGCCCAGCCGCGCACACTGGAGGTCCTGGCCCGGATGGCACTCGGGTAGTCGACCTCCCAGTCGGGCCAGCGCTTGAGGACCTCTTCGAAGGCCACCCGCGCCTCCAACCGGGCCAGCGCCGAGCCCAGGCAGAAATGCAGTCCCTGGCCGAAGCTGAGATGACCTCCGGTGCGGTGGATGTCGTACCGGTCCGGATCGGGAAAGTGGGATTCGTCGCGATTGGCCGATCCGTTGAGCAACAACATGTATGAACCCTCCGGCAGCGTGTGCCCGTGGAGTTCCACCGCTTGTGCGACGTAGCGGCCCTGAACCGGCGACGGCGGGTCGTAGCGCAGCGTCTCCTCGACCGCGGAGGGGATCAGCGCGGGATTCTCGACCAGTTCGCGGCGCTGGTCCGGGTGTTCACCGAGCAGCTGCCCCATGAAGCCGATCAGGCGTGCGGTGGTCTCGTCACCCGCCCCCGCGATCATCGCGGTGTAGGCCAGTACCTCGTTACGTTCCAGCGAGCGCATCGACCCGTCCGGCTCTTCGACCTGGGCGTTGAGCAGCTCGGTCATCAGGTCGTCGGAAGGATGGGCGGACCGCCACTCGATGTACTCGGCGAACATCGCGATGGACTCGGCGAAGATGGTCGCCCTGACCTCACCCTGTTCCGATGCGACGGTGATGTTCTGGTCGTTGCGGTCCCGGATGGCCTGCTGACCTTCCTCGGGAATGCCCAGCAGATAGCCGATGGTGCGCATCGGCATCACCGCACCGAGATCCTTCACAAAATCGAATCCCTCCCCACCGACCAGGGGATCCAGTGCGCGACAACACAAGTCACGCACCAGGTCCTCGACAGCGAGCATCCGGCGGGGAGTGAACACCCGGGACAGCAGCCGGCGGTGCAGGTCATGTATCGGTGGATCCTCGAAGAGCAGGATGCCCGGGGGTACCTCGATACCGCTGAACAGGATGTCCGCCGTGGTGCCGTGCCCCGACCGGTAGGTCTGCCAGTCCGGTAGGGCACGGGCCACGTCGTCGTAACGGCTGAGGGCGTAGAAGTTGTACTTCTCGTTGTAATACAGGGGTGCCTCTGCGCGCATCCGCCGCCAGACGGAGTGCGGGTCGTCATCGATGACGTGGTCGAACGGGTCGTAATACAGCTCGACAGTCTGGTTGCCCGTCACCCTAGTGTCCTCCAAAGCCGCTTCACCCAAACATTTGTTTCAAATTACCGCCACGTGACAGCGCGCGTCAATCCGACTTTCGCGCGGCCACCTTCCTGGTTTCGCGTAGGACCAAAACTTTGTCTCATTCCGTTGATTCAGACGGACGTCTGCCTTACGTTGGGATCGGCGGCCGCCTGCGCCGCGCCAACCAGAGTGGAGGTCGGATGCCTGGAAGCTCGACGGCAAGGTCGCATTCATCACCGGGGCGGCCCGCGGGCAGGGCAGAGCCCGTGAGGGCGCCGACATCATCGCGGTCGACATCTGCCGCGACACCCCTTCCAACCCATACTCTTTGGCGACACCGGACGACCAGGCGGAGACCGAGCGCTCGGTCAAGGAGGCGGGCCGCCGAATCGTGGCCAGGATCGCCGACGTCCGCGAGCGGCACGAGCTGCGCGAGGCGGTGGATGCCGCCCCGATCGAACTCGGCCGGATCGACATCGTCGTCGCCAACGCAGGCATCCTGCCGATGGCGATGGGCACGCCCGATCCGATGCAGTTCGTCGACGCATCGGATGTGGACCTGGTCGGGGTGATGAACACCTTCGCCGTCACCATCCCGCACCTCCGGAACGGCGCGTCCATCATGGTCACCGGGTCGACGGCGGGCATGATCCGGGTGAACGCCATGCACCCGACCAACTGCAACACCCAACCGCTGCAGAACGACGGTATGTACAGCATGTTCCGGCCCGACCTCACCAACGCCGGCCAGCAGGCCACCCGCGCGGACGCCGAGCCGTTGTTCACCCTTTTTCAGGCCATGCCCATTCCGTACGTCGAGCCGGAAGACATTGCGAACCTGGGGGTATTCCTGGCCTCCGACGACAGCCGGTACATCACGGGCAGCACATTCGCGTGGACGCGGGATCACTTCTGAAGTGGCCCAACGGTCCCGGCGGATAGGTCACGGCGCTGCGATACGCCGCGGAACACCGTCTCGCGCGCCAGCGTGAGCGCACCGCGGATGCCGGTATCGCGAATGATGTCCTCGGGGACCCACAACACGTCCATCACGCACCGCGTCAGCAGATCGCGCGAGATGCCGTGGCCGCGAAGGTCGCCCGAGTCGATGCCGGCGGTCAGCAGTTCGCGCAACTGCTGCATCCGTTCGCCGAACGCGTAGCCGGGATTCGGCGTGCCGGGCGGCGACTGGCGCATCCAAGCGAGCTGGATCTTCCACTCGTCGGGGAACTGCGCGACCGCGTTGATGAAGATCCAGCTCAGCGCGTCCAGTTTCTGCACCGGGGTCGCGGGCGCATCCATCGCCGCGACCGACGCCGTCACCGTCTTCGCACCGAAGTCGCGCATGATCGACGCCAGCAGGTCCTCCTTGGACCCGATGATCCGGTACACGGTGGCCGCGTTGAGGCTCGCGGCGGCCGCGATGTCGCGGATCGTGGTGACCTCGAAACCCTTGCGCCCGAACACGGTGAGTGCCGTCCGGCGAATGTGCGCGGCTTTGGCGTTCAGACCCGCAACGGCCGTCTGGTTGTCAGTCCAGGTGTCGATCACCTGTTGGGCGGCCCGCAACGCCGCGGACTCATCCAGACCGTCATCGGCGGGCGGGTCGAAAACCAGGCCTTTCAACATGATCCGGCACAGCGCGGTGGCCACTTCGGCCGGCGGTAGGTCGCCACGGACGACATCGAAACCCACATGCAGCATCGATTGACACAGCCGGTTCGCCAGCACCGGCAGGTCCAGCTCGGGTCTGACGGCACCGTTCCAGCGTCCGGCCCGCAGGGTCTGGACCATCGCGTCCACGGCCGATACCGGTGAGGCGCGCAGCAATTCCACCAGTTCCGCGTTGTCGAAGGGTGCCCCGTAGAAGGACATCTGCAGCGCGGCACGATTCCGGACCGCGCATTGGGCGATGGCGGCACCCAGCTCGATGATCTTGTCCTCGGCCGTCACCGAGTCATGGGCGTCGAGTCGCCGCAATCCGGCCGCACTGACGTCGGCGAGGTCGGAATGGTAGCGGCGCACCAAAGCCAGCAGCAGATCATCGCGGGAGACGAAGTGATGGTAGAGACTGCCGGTGAGGATGCCGGCGGCACTGGCGATCTCTTGCAGGGAGGTCCGCAGGCCTCGGGTGGCGATCAGGAATTCGGCGGTGTCGAGGATCTCGGATCGCCGGGTGTTGTCTGACGGCTTTGCCGGTGCCATCACACCTCCCGCGACTCGCCTCTGGTTACCTCCGAGCGAAAGCCCTTCGCTCGGAGGCTATCAGACCATCGCAGGCCGGCGGCTCAGCGCGACATGACCCTGCTAACCGTCAGACGGGTAGCTTTTGCGCCAGATCGAGCACCGTGACCGTGTCGGTGCCCGTCTTCTTGAGCCGCTCCGAGGAGCGGAAGCCGAGATCGACATCCTTGGCCAGCGCCCGCAGCGCACCGACCGTCAACTGCTCCTTGGGTATGTGGGAGAACATGTCGAAGGAGTAGAGCCGCAACGCGTTCCGGTGGGTGATCTTGTCGATCTCGTCATCGTCGACACCGTCGAGGTAGATCGCCAGGGTCTCCGGAGCCAGCGGCCACGTCGAGTCGGAGTGCGGGTAGTCGCACTCCCACGCCACCATGTCGAGGTTGAGTTTGTCCCTGGTCTCGATACCGAACGCATCATCGATGAAACACAACGCAATTCGGTCCAGGAAGACCTCGCTGGGCAACTTGTCGCCAAAGTCCTGGTGCGTCCAGGCCCGGTGCATCTTGTACACCCGGTCGATGCGCTCCAGGAAGTAGGGCACCCAGCCGATCCCGCCTTCGGACAGGGCGAATGTCAGGTCCGGGAACCTGCGCAGGGTCGGCGACCAGATGAGGTCCGCCGCTGCCTGCACGATGCTCATCGGCTGCAGCGTCATCATGGTGTCCACCGGGGCGTCGATCGAGGTGATGACCACCGATGACGACGATCCGATGTGCAGGTTCACGATCACGTTCTCGTCGCTGCAGGCCTGCCAGAAGGGGTCCCAGTGCTGATCATGCAGCGACGGATAGTTCAGCTTGGTGGGATTCTCCGAGAATGTGACGGCATGGCAGCCCTTCTTGGCCACGCGCCGAACCTCGTCGGCCATGGCCTGCGGATCCCAGATCGGGGGGAGAGCCTGCGGGATCATCCGGCCCGGGTAGGTGCCGCACCACTCATCGATATGCCAGTCGTTGTAGGCGCGCAGGACCGCCAGACCGAGGTCTTTGTCCTGCGCCCTGGCGAAGTACTGGCCACAAAATTGGGGATATGACGGAAAGTTGAGTGCCGCGGCAACACCATTGGCGTTCATGTCGCGGATGCGTTCGTGGATGTCGTAGCAACCGTCGCGGATCTCGGACAGCTTCGTGGGTTCGGCCCCGTACTCGTCGGGCGGGCGGCCGGCGACGGCGTTGAGGCCGACGTTGGTGGCCTCCTGACCTTCGAAAACCCAGGCGTCGGTGCCGTCGGCGCGCTGAATCAGCTTGGGAACGTCGTCCTTGTACTTGTCGGGGATGTGCCCCTCGAACATGTCGGGTGGTTCGACGAGATGATCGTCGACCGACACCAGAACAAACTCGTTCATATCCATGCGCTACCCCCTGAATGTGGACGGTGACGGATCCGCGCCCGCGGAAGCTGTACTGATTCGGACTGTAGAACTAAACAGATATTTGGTCAATCGCTGCGACTCCGATGATCTCGTTCGCGCGGGTTGACGCCGACCTAGTTTTCCGGTCTGAACTGCAATGAAAGTCTCCTGACGGGCATTGACCCGATCCGTTGCTCTCGGCTAACGTAGAACAATAATTAGGTATGAGACTTCGATCGACACAGAGGAGTGGACATGGGAATCGAGCAGTTCCGCTATGACGGCAAGAAGGTGCTGGTCGTCGGGGGTGCCACCGGGATGGGAGCCGCCGCTGCGCAGACCGCCGCGGCCCTCGGCGCACACGTCACCGTCATGGACTGCGCACCCGTCGACCATCGGGTGAACCGCGTCATCGCGATGGACCTGCGCGACCCGGCATCGATCGACACCGCGGTGGACAGCGTTGACGGTCCGGTGGACGCGGTCTTCGCGGCCGCCGGTATCGCCGACGGACCAGACCTGCTGCGCGCCAACTTCATCGGACATCGCCATCTCGTCGAACGGCTCGTCGCCCGAGACCAATTGGCGGCCGGGTCGGCCGTCTGCTTCATCTCATCGGTCGCAGGCATGGGCTGGGAGAACAACCTCGCGACCGTGCAGGACTTCCTCGCCACACCGGATTACGCCGCGGCCGTGGCGTGGGTGGAGCTGCAACCCGAGGGCTCGATGCACTACGGCTTCAGCAAGCAGGCCATCAACGGCTATGTCGCATTGCAGGCATATCCCCTGCTGAAGAGGGGGATTCGTATCAACGCCATCTGCCCGGGCCCCACCGACACGCCACTCGCCCGAGCCAATGCGGACCTGTGGCTCAGCTTCGGACAGGATTATCGCGACGCCACCGGAGTGGCGGTGCACCAGCCCGAGCAGATGGGTAATGCGATGATCTTCCTCAACAGTGCGGCCGCGAGCGGTATCAGCGGAATCACCCTGACGGTGGACAGCGGGCATTCCATGTCGTCCCTGACGGGTGCCTACGCCCCGGGCAAGCCGCTGATGGAGATCCTCACCGGCCGAGTGCAACTCGCCTAGCCGGTCGGCGTCAGTCGAAAGCATGCCGGGGATAGGTGGCCGGTAGGTCCAGTGAGCTCAGCAAGCCGCAGGGGGCGGCCACGACGAAGGGCACGGCGTTGACCACGCGCATCGCCGTGGCCACCATGGCCGCTCGTCCTGCACCATGGCCCGCTGCGGCACCGAGGGTCATGGTGCAGTGGATGTCCGGGTCGCCGTCGACGTCGACCCGGTAGGTCGCGTCGGAGTCCGAGCTCAGCCAATCCGGTGCGACGTCCCGTGCCATCCGGATGATGTGCTCGACGACGAGCGCCTCCCGGCCGTTCACCACGCCGGCCGCCCGGGTACGCACCGCCCCACAGGTTCCCGCCGGGATGGTGCCGAAGGCCACCTCGATATCGCGACCGGTCAACCGACGGTCCAGGGTGCCGCGCACCTCCTCGACCTCCACGCCGAAACCCTGCGCCATCAATCGGATCGGTGCACTCCACGCCATCTCGATGAAGCCCGGGGTCTTGAGCATCGGCACGAAGTCGAGCGGGCGCCCGAACCCCATGCCGTCCATCATGACGTCGGCAACCGGGTAGTGGTCGTTCAGCGAAACCTCGGTGACCGTGACGGTTCGGATCTTGCGCGACTGGGTGCACAGCGTCAGCGCGAGGTGGTCGGAGCCGAACCCGGGGAACACCCCGGAGGCGTAGAACGACGACTGACCCTGCGTGGCAGCCGTTTCCAGCCGGTCGCGCCAGTCCTTGACGTAGTACGACGGCGGGTACACCAAGCTGGTCGAGGTCGTCGACACCACGTTGATGCCGGCCCGCAGAAGTCGTTCGTAGTCGGGCAGCGCAGCCATGTCACGTTCCGGCCCGCTCGCCGCGTACACGACACAGTCAGGTGCCAGGGCGATCAGCGCGTCGGCGTCGGCGGTGGCGGTGACACCCACGGCGGCTCCGCCGGCAAGCCGGCCCGCGTCGCTGCCGACCTTGTCCGGGCTGTGCACCCAGACGCCGACGAGTTCCAGGTCGGGCCGCTCCACGACCGCGGTCACCGCGATCGACCCCACGCCCCCGGTGGACCAGACGACGACCCGGTGCGGTGACGCTGCCATGGTGCTCCTCACGTTGTTCGGACAGATGGTTCGAGGCGCGCCCGCTCCACGGCCGCGGCGGCACGTTCCAGGTACGGCCAGGCGATCTCGGGCGGTAGTCCGCCGCACAGGGGGAGCAGTGGCAGGGGCCGGCCGCCACGGATCATCCCCACCGCCTCGTCCGTGCTGATGACGCGGTACGGGCCGCGTGCCGAGCGCAGGGCACTGACGGTCTCCGCACGCGAGATGCTGGCCACCGAGTCGTCGCCATGCCGATAGGACGCCGCCATCCTGGCGTCGTGCAGCAGGTGGGCACCCAGTTCCGTCCAGGCTCGATCGACATCGTCGGCGACGAACACCGTCGTCGGCGCCCCGGGGTCCGGGAACCGCACGAATCCCGGGGTCTTTCCGTGCACCCGGCACCGGTCCTCGTAGTGGTCTTTGAGTTTCGGATCCGCCGTCTGGCAGATGAACCCCAGCCCGTGCTTGGCGGCCCGGTCCGCGGCAGCCCGACTTCCCCCGGCGATCAGCATGGTCGGCCCCGCCGACGAACGGCACCGCGGCGTCACCTGGATGCGCCGGCCGGCATGCTCGACGGGGTCACCCCGCAGGAGATCCAGCAGCAGAGTCAGCTTTGCGTCGGCCAGGCGGCCGCGCTCACCGAACCCGATGCCGAAGTGCTCGTACTCCTGTGGCCGGTGTCCGACGCCGAACGCATAGGCCACCCGTCCGTTGCTGATCAGGTCGAGCACGCTGATGTCCTCGGCCAGGCGGACCGGATCCCAGAACGGCAACACCACCGCGGCGAGCATCAGGTGCAACCGTTCGGTACGCGCCGCCATCGCCGAGGCGAGCATCAGCGGCGCCGGGAGATGCCCGTCCGAAGTCCCATGATGTTCGGAGAGCACGGCCATCATCGCCCCATGCGATTCGCCCCACTCACACATGTCGATCGCAGCCGCGTACAGCCGGTCGGCCGGCGCGCCGGACTCTGGCGCACGCATGTCGAAGCGGAGCGTGAACATCTCTTCGGCCCTCCATGGCTAACGCGCACGACTATAACCTAATTTTTGTTGCATACTGGTCGATCGAGCCTGGTTCGGCGAAATCGCAGGACGCGGCCCAGAACACACAATTGCACTGTCTTAAGGCATTTCATGCGTCGAACGCGGCGCGCGGCCACTCTTGACCACATCGCCGGCGACTAGTAGCTTCCGAATCAAACGTTAGGTTTTCAGAACGCCGCAGGCGAACAGGGGCTGGAGCCATACCGGGGAGGAGGACGCGGTGCGTGGTGCCGCGCTGAGGCCGCTGGCCGGTCTCGCGACCATCGGCGCGGTCGCCGGCGTGGTCGGCGTGTCGGCCTACTCATTCCAAGACGGATTCCGGGACTCCGCAACGATCACCGTGATGGCTCCCCGGGCCGGGTTGGTGATGAACCCCGATGCCAAGGTTCAGTTCCATGGGGTGCAGGTCGGCAAGGTCGCCGGTATCGATGAACGCACCGACGGGTCCGCGGCGATCCGCCTGGCGATGGACCCGGAGCGGCTCCACACGATTCCCGCCAATGCGGTTGCCGAGATCGCCTCCACCACCGTGTTCGGCGCCAAGAACGTCCAGTTCATCCTGCCTGACGACCCCGCCGGCGACTCGCTGCACCCCGGCCAGGTGATCGACGCCCAGCAGGTGATGGTGGAGGCCAACACCGTCTTCGGCCAACTGGTGTCCGTGTTGTCCACCATCGCACCTGAGAAACTCAACGAGACGCTCGGCGCCATCGCCGCGGCGACCGGAGACAACGGGCAGCGCGTGGGCACGATGCTCTCCGATCTCAATTCAGCTCTGCAGCAATTCAATTCGCATACCGAAGCGATGAACACCGACCTGTCCCTGACTCCCGGAGTGTTCCGGTCGTATGCCGATGCCGCACCCGACCTGATGACGGTGGTACGCAACGTCACCACCATCGGGCACACGGTCGTGTCGCAAGAACAGAACCTCGACGCGATGCTGCTCGGAACCATCGGATTGGCCGACGTCGGCAACGACGTGCTCACCGCGGTTCGGCAACCCTTCACCGACGCGGTCCGGCTGCTGACCCCGACCACCGAGCTGACCAGCCAGTACAACGATGCCCTGCGCTGCGCCCTGGGTGGTGTGGCACGGATGGCGACCAATCCGCCCCTGACAGTGCCGGGGGTGGAGATCCTGGCCGGCTTCATGTGGGGGCAGGAGCGCTACCGCTACCCCGACAACATCCCGAAGGTGGCCGCCAAGGGCGGTCCGCAATGCACCGACCTGCCGGTCGTCCCGTTCAACACGGTCCCGCCTTTCGTGGTCACCGATGTCGGTGCCAATCCGTGGAAGAACACCAACCCGGGCATCATGCTGAATGCCGATGGCCTCAAACAGCTTCTGCTGGGCCCGCTTTCCGGTCCGCCCCGCAACACCGCACAGATCGGCCAGCCCGGGTGAGGGGGCTGGGAATCAAATTCGGCGCCTTCGTGGTGGCGATGGTCGTTGTCACGATCGCCCTGTTCGCCACCTTCGGGCAGTACCGGACCGGCGCGGTCAACGCATATTCGGCCGTCTTCACCGATGTTTCCCACCTGAAGAAGGGGGAGTCGGTCCGGTTCGCCGGCGTCCGGGTGGGCACGGTCGACAAGATTGCCATCCAGCCGGACAAGTCGGTGATCGTATCCTTCTCGGCGGACCGCGATGTCGTCATCACCGACGGCACCAAAGCGATAGTGCGCTACCTGAATCTCGTCGGTGATCGCTTTCTCGAGCTCGTCGACGACCCGGGCTCCACCCGGCTGCTACCGCCGGGCGCGCAGCTCCCGCTGACCCGCACCGCCCCGGCACTCGACCTCGACCTGTTGCTCGGTGGTCTCAAACCCGTTGTCAAGGGGCTCGATCCGGGGGATGTCAACGCACTCACCGGATCACTCATCCAGGTGTTCCAGGGGGAGGGCGGCGCGATGGAATCCCTGATGTCCCAGACCGCGACGTTCACCAACGCGCTGGCGGACAAGAGTGCCACCATCCGGCAGGTTATCGACAACCTGCGCAGCACGCTGGGCACGCTGTCGAATCAGGGGTCGGACTTCTCGACGACGATCGATCGGTTGCAGCAGATGGTCACCGAACTCGCCGCCGACCGCGAACCCATCGGGACGGCCGTGGAGGCGCTCAATGCCGGAACGGCCTCCCTGGCAGACCTTCTCGGCACGGCGCGGGCTCCGCTGGCCGGTACGGTCGATCAGCTCAACCGGCTTGCGCCCGAGCTCGAGCACCAGAAGGACTTCATCGACACGGCCCTGCAGAAGGCGCCGGAGAACTACCGCAAGCTGGTGCGGATCGGATCGTACGGCAGCTTCGTGAACTACTACATCTGCTCCATGGCGGTGCGGGTCACCGACCTGCAGGGGCGGACCGCGGTGTTCCCGGTGTTCAAGCAGGCGCAGGGCAGGTGTCAGGAACCCTGATGCTGAAATACCGTTCCGGCAATCTGATTCGGGCCGGCGTCATCGGCGCCGTGCTCTGCGCCCTGGTGGTGGCGGTGGGGCTGCAACCCCAGCAGCTCCTCACCTGGGCCACCGCCGTGCGCTATCAGGCGGCGTTCGAGGACGCGGCGGGGCTCAACGTCGGCAACAAGGTCGCCGTGTCCGGCACGGATGTGGGTGCCGTGTCGGACATCCGCCTCGGTAAGGACGGTGCCCTGGTCACGTTCACCACCGATGCACGGCTGCAGTTCGGCGCGGGCACCACGGCCCACATCCGTACCGGGACCATCCTCGGTCAGCGTGAACTGACGCTGGAGTCGGCCGGCGCGGGAACCTTGCGGCCGATGTCACTGATCCCACGTTCGCGCACCTTCACCCCCTACAGCCTCACCGACGCGGTGGGAGAGATCACCACCAACACCGCGGCCACCGATACCGCTGCGATCAACCAGTCCCTGGATACCTTGTCGGCGACCATCGACCAGGTGGCGCCGCAGTTGGGGCCCACCTTCGACGGTCTCACCCGAATCTCGGCGACCCTCAACGCGCGGGATGAGTCGCTGGGCGAGTTGTTGCGCAGCAGCCATGCGGTGACCGACATCCTGGCCCAGCGCGGAAATCAGGTGAACACGCTGCTGTTGGATGCGGACGACTTGGTCGGGGTGTTGTCCGAGCGCCGTTGGGCCATCGTCGAACTGCTGTCGCACATCTCCGCGGTATCGCGCGCCCTGACCGGCGTGATCGGCGACAACGAGAGCAAGCTGGCGCCGACGCTCGACAAGCTCAATGCGGTGACCGCGGTGCTGCAGCGCAACCGGGACAACATCGCTGCGGCCCTACCCGGGCTCGCGAAGTACCAGATCACCCTCGGCGAGACCGTCGCCAACGGCCCCTTCTACAGCGCCTACATTCCCAACCTCGACCTGCCGCCGTTGCTGCAACCGTTCCTCGACTACGCCTTCGGTATGCGGCGTGGGGTGAATGCCGGCCAGCCACCCGACAACGCCGGGCCGCGGGCCGAATTCCCGTTCCCGTACAACGGGATCCCCGAGGGGCCACACTGATGAACCGCCGCCATCTGCGTACCGCCGCCGGGGCCATACTCATCACCGTCCTCGCCATCGGCGGGTACCTGGTGGTGACCGAACGCTACTTCGCTCCGCGTACCGTCACCGCGGTCTTTCAGTCCGCGACGGGGATCTACCCGGGTGATGAGGTCCGGGTCGCGGGCGTGAAGGTCGGCACCATCACCGCCATGAAGCCCGACGGCACCCAGGCCGTGGTGACCATGACGGTCGACCGCGACGTGGCGGTTCCCGCCGACACGCGCGCGGTCATCGTCGCGCAGAACCTTGTCTCCGCCCGTTTCGTGCAGCTGGCCCCGTTCTACACGAGCGGACCCGTCTTGGCCGACGGTGCCACGATTCCGTTGGACCGCACCGCCATCCCCGTCGAATGGGACGCAGTCAAGGATCAACTCACCCGGCTCGCCACCGACCTGGGGCCGCACGGGGATGTGTCGGGGACCGCCGTCGGCCGGTTCATCGAGAGCGCCGCAAACGCACTCGACGGCAACGGCGCCAAGCTTCGCGAGACCATCGCCCAATTGTCCGGCACTGCCAGGATATTCGCGGACAGCAGCGGTGACATCGCTGGTACCGTCCGGAATCTGCAGACGTTCGTCACCGCCCTGCACGACAGTGGCCGGCAGTTGGTGCAGTTCCAGGACCGGCTGTCCACCCTTTCCGCGGCGGTCGATGGCAGCCGAACCGATCTCGACGCGGCCTTGACCGACCTGTCCCGGGCCGTCGTCGATGTCCAGCGGTTCGTGCACGACACCGGCGACAAGACCAGCGAGCAGGTGCAGCGCCTGGCCGATGTCACGCAGAACCTGGTCGATCACCGGATGGACCTCGAGCAGGTGCTACACGTCACCCCGACGGCGCTGGCCAACGCGTACAACATGTTCGATCCCCGAACCGGCGGCGCCAGCGGGGTATTCGTGCTCAACAACTTCTCCAACCCGACGAAGTTCATCTGCGGAATGCTGGGCGCACTGGAGAACGTCACCGCGCCCGAAACCGCCAAGCTCTGTGATCAATACCTGGGGCCGGCCCTGCGCACCGCGAACTTCAACTATCTGCCGTTCCCGTTCAACCCCTTCCTTACCGCCGCCCCGTCGCCCGGCAAGCTCGTCTACAGCGAACCGCAACTGGCCCCCGGGGGCGATCAGGGCGGACCGCCCGCCGGTCCCGATGCCGCGGTCTCCGCCTATACCGGCGCTCCGGGGGATCCGTCTGCCACCGTCGACGACCTGATCTTCCCGCCCGCGGCAGAGGCGCCGGCGCCGTGACCCCGATCCGATTGGCCGCGACGGTCACTGCTCTGCTGCTCACGGTGCTGTGTTGCGCCTCCTGCGCATTCAGCGGCGTCAACTCGTTGCCGCTGCCCGGCACGGTAGGTCGCGGATCCGACGGCGTCCAATATCACGTCGAACTCGCCAATGTCGCCATGCTCGAACCCAATTCGCCGGTACTGATCGACGACGTGGTGGTCGGGACGGTGGACCGGATAGCTGTCGCCGGCCGGCACGCCCAACTTGACATCTCCGTGCGGCGGGAGGTGACGGTGCCCGCCAACACCGTCGCCGCGGTGGGCCAGACCAGTCTGCTCGGCTCGATGCACCTGCAGTTGGGGGCGCCGTTGGGGCAGGCGCCGCAGGGCCGCCTGCCCGCCGGGGCGACCATCCCGCTGGGCAAATCGTCGACGTATCCCACCACCGAGCAGACCCTGGCGGCGCTGTCTGCCGTCGTCAATCCCGGTGGGCTGGGCCAGATCGGCACCATCATCCCCGGACTCAACGCGATGTTCGATCAACGCCAAGGTGATATCCGGGAGCTCATCGAGCAACTCAACACCTTTGTGGGAACGCTGAACAACCAGCGCGACAACATCATCGACACCGTCACCGAGGTCAACCGCTTCGCTTCGACGCTGGCCGCCGAACACGACACCATCGCCGGGGCGCTGCGCTCCCTGCCGAAGGCACAGGAAGTGCTCCTGAAAGAGCGTCCCAACCTTGTTGCCGCGCTGAATCGGCTCGGGGTGTTCAGTGACACCGCGTCTGCGGTCATCAACGACACCCAGTCCTACCTGGTGCGAAACCTGCAGAATCTGGAGCCCACGCTGCGGGCGCTGGCTGACGTAGGACCGGAACTGGGCAGGACCATCGCCTTCTTACCGGTCTTCCCGATCGGCCAGAACATCATCGACCGCGGGATCCGGGGTGATTACATGAACCTCTGGGTCACCGTCGATCTCACGCACGCACGTCTCAAGCGGGGATTGTTCGCCGGCACCAGATTCGGTGACGAGAACGCGCCCTTGGTGCCTGCCCCCGGCGATCCCGGCTATGACGCGTTCTACTCGACCAATCCCTTGGGTGCACCGGTGGGTGCTCCGGCGGGGGGTGGCTGATGCTCACTCGCCTGGTACGGATCCAGCTGATCGTCTTCACCGTGGCGGCGGTGGTGGGGTCGGCGGTGATGATCGTCAAATATCTACAGATTCCAACGCTTCTCGGGATCGGCCGAATCACGGTCACCCTGGATCTGCCTGCAGCGGGCGGGTTGTACCGGTTCGCCAACGTCACCTACCGCGGGATCCAGGTCGGCAAGGTGACCGAACTCGACGTCC
This sequence comes from Mycobacterium sp. P2_H7, assembly GCF_056403275.1. Classification (NCBI taxonomy): domain Bacteria; kingdom Bacillati; phylum Actinomycetota; class Actinomycetes; order Mycobacteriales; family Mycobacteriaceae; genus Mycobacterium; species Mycobacterium sp. P2_H7. The sequence goes on from NZ_JBFUFU010000012.1 coordinate 126,598, forward strand.
ACCGCGACGGCGCCGTCGCGACGCTGTCCCTGGCCACGTCACCGCCCATCCCGGCCGATGTACAAGCCGCGGTACGCAGTGTCTCCGCCGTCGGTGAGCAGTATGTCGACCTGCTTCCCCGCACGGCGGCCGCGCCCTACCTGCACGACGGATCGGTCATCGACCGCGACAACACCACCGTTCCCCAGCCGGTGGGCCCGATGATGGACCAGCTCAGCGCCTTGATCGGCAGCGTGCCCAAGGACAAGCTCAACCAGGTGATCGACGAATCCTTTCAGGCGTTCAACGGTGCGGCACCGGATCTGAGGTCGCTGATGGATTCCGGCGGCCGGCTGAGCGCCGACTTCAACGACGCCGCCGCCCAGGCGGGCACGTTGATCGACGACGCCGTACCCTTCCTGGACGCCCAGGCGCAGAGCGCCGATTCACTGCGGTCGTGGTCGCAGCACCTGGCCGGTGTCACCGATCAGCTGGTCTCCGACGATCCCCAGATCCGCGCGGTACTCCGTGACGGGCCGGGCACCACCCACGCGGTGACCAAGCTGCTCGATCAGCTCAAGCCGACTCTGCCGGTACTGATGGCGAACATGTCCACCCTGGGTCAGGTCGCGGTGACCTATCGGCCTGCGCTGGAACAGGTCCTGGTCCTGCTGCCGCCGCTGGTCAGTTACTACCAGGCCTCCAACGGAAGTCAGAACGCCACCGGACTGCCGGTCGGCGACTTTCGCGTCTCGGTGAGCGACCCGCCGGCCTGCACCGTCGGGTTTCTGCCACCTTCGTCCTGGCGCAGCCCGTCGGAGACGAGCACCGTCGACACCCCGGACGGCCTGTACTGCAAGTTGCCCCAGGATTCACCGATCGCGGTGCGCGGCGCGCGGAACTATCCGTGTATGGGTGTCCCCGGCAAGTACGCGCCCACGGTGCAGGAGTGCTACAGCGACAAGCCGTTCACGCCGCTGGCGATGCGCCAGCATGCGTTGGGTCCATACCCGTTGGACCCCAATCTAATTGCCCAAGGCATTCCGCCCGATGACCGAGTCACCGCGGACGACAGGATCTTCGCACCGGTGCAGGGGACACCACCGCCACCTACCGGACCGGCGCCTCCGGTAGCGGTCGCCCACTACGACCCGGCCACCGGCCAATTCGCCACCCCGGACGGCCACGTCTCCACCCAGACCGACCTGGCCGCGCCGGTACCCCCTGGCGACTGGAAGCGCCTACTGCTGCCGCCTGGAGTGGGCTGATGAAAGTCATCCACCTCATGTTCGCCGCCGTCCTGCTGACCGCGAGTGCGCCGCCCGCCTCCGCGACGGTCGATGGGATCGCGCTCGACGGCACCTTCACGGCGGTCTCCGACGGGACCTGGGCCAAGACCAACGACTCGTTCCACGACGAGGCGACGACCACCAGTACCTGGACCATCACCTCGATCTGCACCACCTTCCAGGATTGCACCGGACAGGTCGTCAGCGATCAGGGGTGGACCGCACCGCTGGTGTACCTCAGTGGCCGGTGGCGGGCCGTCCGCACCGTCCCGGACTGGGAGCGCTGCGCCGACGGCAGCACCGCGCCCGGCCGGCAGTCCTTCAGCTTCTGGCCGGCTCGGGCCGACGACTACGATGCGGTATCGCTCGGTGGCTGGGATGAGACGACCGGCCCCAGTGGAGCGTGCGGGATCAACAGGTCGCTGGTGGTTCGAATGCCGTTGCGCCTGAACCGAATCGGCTAACGGCGGACCGCGACGCCCCGGATCACCGTGTCCCGCGAGTGGGCCAGCGCCCGGTCGGTGCCGAGTTCGGCCAGGATGTTCTCCGGAATCCACTGCACGCCGATCACACACCGCGCCAGCATCTCCGCGTTCGGGCTCTCGATCCTGATCTCCCCGGATCGGATACCGGCGGACAACATCGATTTCGTCTGGCGCACACGGGTGGTGAAAACCCAACCCGGGTCGGCGATATCGGGCGGGGACTGGCGCATCCACGCGAGCTGGATGCGGAACTCGTCGGGAAACTGGTCCAGCGCATTGATGTTGAGCCAGCTCAGCGCGTCGAGCTTGGCCAATGTCCCGGAATCCGACCGCAACACCTCGGTCCAGCCGTCACCGACCTTCTGGCCGAAGTCCATCATGATCGACATCAGCAGTTCGTCCTTCGAACCGATGATGCGGTACACCGTCCCGGTGCCCATTCCGGCCGCCGCGGCGATGTCGCGGATCGTGGTCATCTCATAGCCGCGTCTGCCGAATTCGCTTCGTGCGACGGCACGCACATGGGCGGCCTTGCTGTCGATACCCGACTCGTCACCCGCCGACCAGCTCTTGACCACCTCGTCGGCCGCCGCGAACGCCGCGGACCGGTCCAGGTCAGCGTCGGCGGGCTCCTGAGCCGCCAACCCGTGCAGGTGAATCCGGCACAGCAGGGTTGCCACGTCGTCGCTGGACGCCTTGTGCCGAATCATGTCCAGACCGACGTGCAACATGCTCTGACAGATCCGGTCGGCCAGCGTGGGCAGGTCGATCTCGGGTCTGATGAATCCGCTCCATCGACCGGCGCGCAGCATCTGCAGCATCGCCGACAGAATGCCCTCTGGCCTGCGACGCGTGAGCGCCGCGAGTTCGGGGTCCGCGCTCGGACCTTCGTAGAACGACATCTGCAGTGCCGCCCGGTGCGCGACGGCACAGCCCGCGATGGCGCGGCCGAGATCGATGACCTGGTCCTCGATGGGCCGCGGATCCGGCTCGTCCAATCCACTGAGCGCGCGCTCACCGATCCGGTCCAGGTCGGCGTGGTACCGCCGGGTCAGCTCCGCGAGGATGGCTTCCTTGGATTCGAAATGGTGATACAGGCTGCCCGCCAGAATTCCGGCGGCATCGGCGATCTGTTGCAGGGATGCGCGCAGACCGGATGCCGCGATCACATCGTTGGCGGTCCGAAGGATCTCGGTGCGGCGTGTGTCGATGGGGGAGTCTGCCGGGATCGACGGGTTCAATGCCGCGCACTCCCTTCCGGTTCGCGAAGTTCGACACCTCTGAAAGGTCGAGTCTACGACCTTTGCCGTTCCGAGCGGCTGATTGCTCCGCCCAGAGGCCTCACAGGGCGCTCACGCCCAACCGGTGACACAGGGCGAACACCTCGTCGAAGATCGAGCCCGGCACCGTATACGGGTCGGTGGCGCTTACCTCGGCGATGTGCTCGGCAAGTTCCTCGGCCGTCGGCACGGTGCCTGGTTGCGCACTCCAGCCCTCTGCGAGACCCGTGAACACCCGGGCGAAGTGCCCGGCGCCCGCCGAGTAATTCTGGTGCGTCAACTGACATTCCCGGCTGGCCAGATACACCACGATCGGTACCACCAGTTCCGGGGCGATCAGTTTCAGGAAGCCCGTTTCCGCCAAAGCCTCGGGATCGCCCAGGGTCTCGGTGACCATCCGCGAGAACCCGAACGGCAGAACCGAATTGGCTTTGATGCCGTGTTCTGCGCCTTCGATCGCTATCACGTTGGTCAGCCCGACCAGTCCTGTCTTGGCGGCGGCGTAATGGGCTTCCCAGGGTTGGCCGAACATCCCCGCCGACGACGAGATGAAGACGAACCGGCCGTAGCCTTGGCGCTTCATCGCCCGGTAGGCGGGCTGGGCCAGGTAGAAGCCGCCGTCGAGGTGGACCTGCAACATGGTGCGCCAGTCGGACTCGGTGAGTTCGTCGAAGGCCACACTGCTGAAGATGCCGGCGTTGCTCACCACGGCATCGACGCGGCCGTACGTGTCCAGGGCGGCGTCGACCACGGCCGCGCCACCGGCGGCCGTGGCCACCGAGTCGTAGGAGGCGACAGCCGTGCCGCCGCCGGCGCTGATCTCGGCAACGACCTCATCGGCGACGTCGCGGTCGGAACCCTCGCCGTGCATGGACCCACCCAGATCGTTCACCACGACGGAGGCTCCGCGGCGCGCAAGGTCCAGCGCGTAGAGCCGGCCGAGTCCGCGACCGGCACCGGTGACGATCGCCACCTGTCCTTCGAATTCGATCATGCCGACGCCGTTTCCGTTGAGGTGCGCAGTGTTTCCGCAAGGAGCGACGCCCCGAGATCAGTCAAGTAGGTGTCGCTACGGCCGAGATACCCGCTGAACGCCAGGAGGCGGCGCAGGTACAGATGGGCGTCGTGCTCCCAGGTGTAGCCGATCCCACCCAGCACCTGAACGGCATTGTCTCCGACGCTCGCCAACCGCGCCGCGAAGCCCTTCAACCGCGCGGCGGCGAGATGATGGACCGCAGGCGCGGAATGGTCTGCGGTCCACAGGGCTCGCAACACCCCGCCACGGAACAGTTCCACCGTCTCGAACGTGGCGACGCACAGCTGCTGCACGGCCTGAAAGCTGCCGATGGGTTGTCCGAACTGCCTGCGGTCCTTGGCGTGTGCGACGGTGAGGTCGAGCAGTCGCTGTGCCGCCCCGAGCGCCTCGGCTGCGGTGATGGCGAGGGCGTCGTCGCGCAAGGCCGCCGCCGCACCGGCATCGGCGACCGCCAGCAGCCGCGCCGGAAAGTCCTCGAGATGGACGCGGGCGCTCTTGCGGGTGGGATCGATGCCGGTGGCCGGGCTGGTCGGCAGATCCTCGGTGGACACCGCGAACAGTGCCCAGCGATCGTCGTAGCGGGCCGGCACCAGCAGCACATCGGCGGCCTCGACGTCGGCGACCACCGCCGGTGCCGCACGCAGGGTGACGGATTCACCGTGCCCCGTGGCCACCACCGAGTCGGCGCTCAGCGGCCCCACCGCGACCCGGACCGAACCGTCGGCAATGCCCCCGAGCATTGCGCCGTCCTCGGCGCCGAAGCGCAGCAGCGCCCGCGGCGCGAGGACCGACGTGGAGATCCACGGCCCGGGGTCTGCCGCCGCGCCCAGTTCCTCGGCGACGATCCCCGCTTCGTCCATCGTCAGTCCGGTACCGCCGGCTGCGACGGGGACGAGCAACCCGGTGGCGCCCAGTTTCGCGAGACCGCGCCAGAGGGCAGCGGTGGTGCCCGACGGCTCGTCGAACATCGCCCTGGCATGGCCCGGCCCCGCACGCGCAGTGAGGAATTGACGAATTGTGTCGCGCAGCGCCAGCTGCTCGTCGCTGTATTCGAGGTTCATCGTCGTGGCAGCCCCAGCACACGCTGGGCGGTGATGGTGGTGTTGATCTGGGTGGTGCCCCCGGCGATGCTCAGCGCCCGGGCGTTGAGTCGATGGTCCGCCCAGCGTCCGTCCGCCGCGTCGTCACCGAGCATCTGGTAGCCGAAAGCCGCCAGATCCTGGCCCAGGCGCGCCCACACCGTCTTGGCCAGGCTCGCGGTGCCGAATCCAGTTCCACCGTACAATGTTTCGGACACCGATCGCTGACAGAGTGTCTCCAACAAGCCGATCTCGAGTTCCAACTCGCCCAACCGTTTGAGCACCGATGTGTCGGTCAGAGCCCCGGCCGCGGCCAGATCCGATACCAGATCATGCAGCCGCATCTGCAGCTCCGCGTAGAGTCTTGCGGCTCCGGCTCGTTCATGGGACAGGGTGGTGGTGGCCACCTGCCAACCCTGATTCAGCGGACCGAGCAGCGCCGCCGCCGGCACGCGGACATCGGTGAAGAAGATCTCGGCGAAGTCGGCGTCCCCGTTCAGCGTCACCAGCGGGCGCGCCTCGATACCGGGCAGCGCCATGTCCACGACGAAACACGAGATACCTTGATGTTTGGGCGCATCGGGATCCGTGCGCACGTACAGCTGACACCAGTCGGCGCGATGTCCCAGCGAGGTCCAGATCTTCTGGCCGTTGACTATGTAGTCCTCCCCGTCCCGCACGGCGCGGGTTCGCAGCGAAGCCAAATCCGAGCCGGCCTCCGGTTCGGACATGCCCTGGCACCAGATGTCGTCGGCGCGCAACATGCGGGGGAGCAGACGGCGGCGCTGCGCCTCGGATCCGTACTGCATGATCGCCGGAGCGATGTTGTTGATCCCGATGATGTTCAGCGGCAGCGGTACCCGGGCCCTGGTGGTCTCCTCGGCGAACACCAACTGTTCGAGTACGGTGGCACCGCGTCCGCCGTACTGCTCGGGCCAGGACACCGCGGCCCACCCGGCGTCGGCCATCTGGGCGTTCCAGTCCCGCAGCACCTCGAACGCGCCGTCGTCGCGACCCTGCCGTCCGCCGCTGCGGATGACCTTGTCGGTGAGGAATGCGTCGAGCCACGCGCGGAACTCGCCGCGGAACCGGACCGCTTCTGGTGAGTAGGAGAAATCCACGCTCTTCCGTCTGCTCGGACGATTGACTGCCTGTGGCCGGGACTCTACGGTTGAACGAATATTTGGTCAATACGATGTCAACAAACTGGAGGCGAGCCGGGTTGACGGGCGACGAGTCGCGGAACAGGCTGCAGGCGCTGGCATTACTGGGCTCAGCGCTGGCCGGACGCACCATCGGTGTGCAGCCCGCGGCGCCCGGCGCCCCGGCATGGTCGGATGGCACGATCGTGTACCTCGACGAGTCCGCGGCACCGCGGGAGCTCCTGGAGCAATTGTCGGTACAGGCCTGCCTACTGTCCGCGGGCAGCCTCACCCCCGCAGTGATGCGCAAGCTCGGCAGACGCGAGACGCTGGCCCGGCGGTATCTGGCCATCGAAGGTCACCGGGCCTTGGCTGGTCACGAGGATCTGCTGCCACGCGGCGTGCGGACGCTGCTCGACCGCGACGTGGCCGCGCGCAGCGATTCCCCCGAGTCCTCGCTGGCCCTGGCCGGTACGCGGGAAGCGATCGCCGCGACGCCCGCAGCATTCGGCGCCATTCGGGCCCGCGAAGTCCTTGCGGCACTGCGTGATAGCAGGGCCGTCCACCGCCCACGTGGTGAACGCGACCAGGACCTGGGGGAGTTCGACGATGACAGCGAGGACGAGACCGGCGCGCTCACCGATCCATTCTCCACCCCGGTGGGCGGCGGCGGCGCGATCGGCAAGTTGCTGCAGCGACTGCTGAAGGGGGCCCGGCAGTCGGGCGGTGACGGCCAACCAGGCGCCGACACGCCGAACCGCCGAAGTCGCTCCGGCCGCGCCGGCACGGGGACGGTCACCTCGTACACCCCCGGCGCCACGCCGGACGACGGCGCCGGCGGCGAGGGCGAGGGCGGGGAGTCGACCTATCCCGAGTGGGACACCGGCCGGCGGCGGTACCGGCGGGCATGGTGCACCGTCACCGAGGTGGATCCGCCGGCGGGTGACGGAGAAGCACTGGCCCGCCCCGATGTCCATGCCCTGCGGCGACCGCTGACCAGGTTGGGCACCGGCCTGGACACCTGCCACCGTCAGACCCAAGGCGACGACATCGACATCGACGCGGCGGTCGAATGCCTGGTCGACGTGCAGGCCGGATTCTCCGGTGACGCCGCCGTCTATCTCGAGAGCAGGCACCGGCGTCGCGATCTGTCCGTGCTGGTCCTGCTCGACGTCTCCGGGTCGGCGTCCGAACCCGGCACCGGCGGGCGCACCGTGCACCACCACCAGGTGACGACGGCTCATGCGCTCACGGTCGCGTTGCACAGCCTCGGTGACCGGATCGCGCTGTACGGCTTCCGGTCCCACGGCCGGACCGCCGTCCAGGTGGTCCCGGTGCTGCGATTCGGCGAGGTCGTGGGCGCCGAGATGGATCGACGGTTGGGATCGCTTGTGCCCGGCGCTTATTCACGGCTCGGCGCCGCCATCCGGCACGGTGCCGTGGTCATGGCCGCCGAGGCGGGGACGGCCCGCCGACTGCTGGTGGTGGTGTCCGACGGCCTTGCCTACGACCATGGCTACGAGCGCGCGTACGGCGCCGCCGACGCCCGGCACGCATTGGCCGAGGCACGCCGGGCAGGAACCGGCTGCCTGGCGCTGACCGTCGGCGCTGCCACCGGCGCCGATGATCTGCGCCGTGTGTTCGGCACGGCGGCGCACGCGTCGATCGCGCGGCCCGAGGACCTCGCCGATGTGGTCGGTCCACTGTTCCGTTCCGCGTTGCGTTCGGCCGATCTTCGGCGACACGTGTCCTGACTTCCCCGCAGGCCTTGAACCAAACATCTGTTCCGCGCTAGAGTCGGGGCACTGGTTGCCAGAGAGGAAGTCATGCACCCGGTTCACCCGAGCCCMCCCCCCTCAGCACGCCCCTATTACGTCGCCGTCGCCGACGAGGAACAGGTCTTCAAAGCCTCCTACCGGCAGGGCCTGCCGGTGGTCCTCAAAGGACCCACCGGATGTGGCAAGACACGATTCGTCGAAGCGATGGCGCACGACCTAGGCCGGCCGCTGATCACCGTGTCCTGTCACGACGACCTCACCACCGCCGACCTGGTGGGCCGGTTCCTGCTGCGCGGCGGCGAAACCGAATGGGTGGACGGGCCGCTCACCCGCGCGGTCCGCGACGGCGCCATCTGCTATCTCGACGAGGTGGTGGAGGCCCGCCAGGACACCACCGTCGTGTTGCACCCGCTGGCCGACCATCGCCGCCAACTGCCCATCGACCGCCTCGGCATCACCCTCGATGCGGCACCGGGATTCTGCCTCGTGGTGTCCTACAACCCCGGCTACCAGAGCGTGCTCAAAGACCTCAAGGATTCGACCCGCCAGCGGATGGTGGCCATCGAATTCGGCTATCCCAATCCCGAAATCGAGGAGAAGATCCTCGTCGAAGAGGCCGGTGTGGACTTCCGCCGCGCCGGCTCCCTGGTCAGACTCGGGCAGGCCATCCGGCGTCTGGAGCGCGGCGGGCTGCGCGAGGTGGCCTCCACCCGTGTGCTGATCGCCACAGCACGCCTCACGGTCGAGGGGCTGCGCCCACGCGCCGCTGCCCGTGCCGCCATCGCCGGGCCGCTCACCGATGACCCGTCCGTGACACGCGGGTTGATGGAAATGATCGATGTCTATCTGGAAGACGATGTCCACCTCAGCGAAGAGGACTGAAATGAGTTACGAGAGCACCGCCGAACCGATCAAGGTCGGCTACCTGATGGATTTCCGTCTGCCCGACGCCTACCCGCAGGAGATGAAAGACGACTTCTTCCAGCCGTTTCACCTCGTCTTCGAGGAAGCACTGGCGGCCGGACAGATCGACCGTCCCATCGAGATGGTCTACCGCGAGGTCGAAGGCCTGCCCAAGGGATCGGTGAAGAAAGTCATCGACGCCTACGGCGAGTTGGTCGACGAGGGGTGCCTCGCGGTGTTCGGTCCGCACATCACCGACAACGCGGTACCGACCCGCGAGGCCATCGAGGAGCGGTTCCGCGTACCGGCCCTGAGCGTGACGGGAAGCGATGACTGGCTGGGGGAGTGGACGTTCTCCTTTCCCCAGGGGTCGCTGACCGACGAGCCCATCTTCTGGGCAGACCTGCTCGCCAAGGCGGGCCACACCGAGGTCGGCGTGCTGATCGAGGCATCCCTCGTCGGCCAGTCCTACCTGAAGAGTTTCCGGGCAGCCTGCCGCCGCAAGAACATTCGGATCGTCGCCGAGGCGCAGATCGCCCAGACCGCACAGAACGTCAACGAGGCGGTACGCACGGTGTACGAGGCCAAGCCGACCGCGCTCGTGCACTGCGGATTCGGCTTCGGCATCGTCTTCCTCAACGCCGTGCTGGCCGAACTGGGCTGGGATCCAACGCGATTCACCAGCACCGCCTTCCAGAACGCGTGGGTCAATCCGGTGATGTGGAGCGCCTTCATGGGCTGGACCGGTGTGGACCAGTACGACGAGTCCAATCAGGTGGGCCAACGGTTCCTGGACCGCTACCAGAAGGCGTACGGACGGCGGCCCGAGTACTGCGTCCCGGTGGTGAACCACGACGTCGCCAACACGCTGTTGCAAGCCTTCACCGATGCGCACCCCTTGAGCCCGCGGGGCGTGAAGGAGGCCCTGGAACGGGTCAAGATGCTGCCCGCCGCCGCAGGCGCCCCTGGCACCCGGGTGTCGTTCGGCAACTGGACGCGGCGCGCCTGGATGGGCGCCGGTTATCTGGTCGCCCGGACGCTGGATGCCGACGGCGTGAATTCCCACCTCGTCGACCGGTTCGGCGAGGAATAGGACCATGAGCACCGATCACATCGCACCCACCGACGAGGCTCCCGACGTCGAGAAGCGCCACTTCCCATGGGGATTCGTCTGGATCGCCGCAGGACTGCTGTGCCTGGCGGTCATCGCCTATCACGCCCGCAGCGGGGCCGTCTCACCACGGATCCGCAACCCCGAGATCGAGGGCGCACCCCGTCCCGTGGATTTCCTGTTCGGCTTCGAGCACTGGATCGACCTGTGGCAGATCTTCACGATCTTCTCGGTACCCGCTCTGCTGATCGTGTGCATCATCGCCTGGCGCCGCAACCCGGGCAGCCCGATCGTGATGATGGCGGGCATCACCACGGCCATCGTATGGCAGGACCCGTACATGAACTGGGCTCCGTACGCCGTCTACAACCCCGAGCTGTGGCACTGGCCCGAGGACTGGCCGTGGGTGTCCCTGTCACCGACGGTCGAGCCGTTCGTCGTGATCGGCTACGTCATGTTCCAGTTCGGGCCGTACTTCCCGGCGGTGTGGATCCTGCGGAAGTTGCAGGCACGCAGAGAGGTCGACGCGTTCGTCTGGCGTCATCCGCTGATCACCCTGGGTGGCCTGATCTTCGTCATCGGTTTCCTGTTCGACATGATGCTCGAGCTGACCCTGGTGCGCACCGGGCTGTACATCTACTCGCAGGTGATCCCGTTCGGGTCCATCTTCACGGGCAGCACCTTCCAGTTCCCGCTGATCTGGGAATCGGTGATGGTGACGTTCGTGATGGTGCCCGCCGGTCTCCTGGTGTACCGGGACGACACGGGCAAGACCATCGCAGAGAAGCTGGCCCAACGGTCACGGCTGTTCCTCAATCGACCCCGACTGGGGATGTTCGTCGTGATGTTCGTGATGATCAACATCGCCTACTTCGCCTACGGCGCCGGCTTCACCCTGATCCGGCTCTCCGGTGCGGCCACCTCGGTCGCTTGTCCGTGGCCCTATCCAGAGGCGAAAGTCTATGACCCGCAAGGCTATTACGAAGAGAATGGCGCCGAGGGACCGTTCGCGGTCGGCATCATGTCCACCTGGATGAGCGGGCAACCCGACGGACGCCCCGACGTCCAGGCGGGGTCCGTCAGTAACCGATGCGGAGACGCCCATGAGTAGAATTGTCGTCATCACCGGGGCATCCCGGGGTCTCGGACTCGCTTCGGCGATCCACCTCTACCGCGAGGGTTGGCAGGTCGTCGCGGCGATGCGCAATCCGGAGACAGGCATGGCCCGGATCCGCGCTGCCACCGGTGCGGCCGAGGATGATCCGCGCCTGATCGGGGTGGCCCTCGACCTCGAATCCCCGGAATCGATCACGGCCGCGGCCGCGGCGATCGAGGCCGCCGTCGGCGCGCCCGACGCGGTGGTGAACAACGCCGGGATCTCCGCGGCCGGCATGGTCGAAGAGACACCGATGGAGCTGTGGGAGAAGATGTTCCGCACCCACCTGTTCGGGCCGGTGCAGTTCACCAAGGCGTTGCTGCCGAGCATGCGCGCCGCCGGACGCGGACGGATCGTGCTGATCTCCAGTCAGGGCGGGGTGCGCGGGATGCCGTCGATCGCGGCGTATTCGGCGGCCAAGGGCGCCATGGAACGCTGGGGCGAATCGATGTCCGGCGAGATCGCACCGTTCGGGCTCGGCGTGACCATCCTGGTGACCGGCACCTATGACACCGAGATCATCACCGATGCAGGCACCTCCGACTTCCGCGAGTTCAACGGTCCTTACGCCCGTCATCACGCCAGCATCGACAAACGCGGCCGGATGGCCATGAAGCTGGCCCGGCCACCGGAGATCTTCGCCGCCGGGTTGGCCAACGCACTGGAGGACACCTCCGCGTTCGTCCGCCGGTCGGTGGGTCCCGACGCGCGGATGCTGCTGCTGGCCAATCGAATCCTGCCTGCGGCCGGTGTCCATCACATGGCGCGGCTGGCGATGGGTCTGCCGAAGCTGGGTGCGCTGCGACCCGGCATCATCACCCTCACGCCGGCCCAGCACGCCATGGTGCTCGCCGCGAAGGTCCTTCCCACACCGGTGCTGATGCGCCTGGTCACCATCGCGAACAGATTCACCCCGTCCCCGCCACAATCCCACGACAGCCCCACAGTCACAGAGGTCGACGTCAATGGTTGATACCCCGGTAGTTGTCAGGTCCGAATCGCGGATGCTCATCGACGGCACGCTCGTCGACGGCGCAGCGGGCGCCTTCGACGTCATCAATCCGGCGACCGAGGATGTCATCGGCCAGGTCTCCGATGCGTCCACCGCCGATATGCGCCGCGCGATCGACGCGGCCCGGCGCGCCTTCGACGAGACCGACTGGTCTACCAGCCATGGCTTCCGCAAGCGCTGCCTGGAGCAGCTGCAGGACGCGTTGGAGGCCGAAAAGGAAGACCTTCGTGAGGAACTCATTGCCGAGGTCGGTTGTCCGCGGGCCATCACCTTCGGACCCCAACTCGACGCCCCGCTGTCCGACGCGTTGCGCTACCCGGCCGAACTGATCGACACCTTCCCGTGGGAAACCGATCTCGGTGAGGCCATGGTCTCGGTGACGGGCCGCTTGACCCGGCGCAAGGTCTGGCGCGAAGCGGTCGGGGTGGTCGGCGCGATCACACCGTGGAACTTCCCGTTCGAGGTCGCCATCCACAAGGTGGCCCAGGCGTTGGCCACCGGAAACACCGTCGTGCTCAAGCCGGCACCCGATACGCCCTTCAACGCCACCCGGCTGGGCCGGCTGATAGCCGAGAAGACCGACATCCCCGCGGGTGTCGTCAACGTGGTCACGTCGTCGGATCACTTTGTGGGAGAGGAGCTCACCCTCTCACCGAAGGTGGACCTGATCTCGTTTACCGGCTCCACCGCCGTCGGGCAGCGGATCATGGAAAAGGGCGCCGCCACCATGAAGCGGCTGTTCCTGGAGCTGGGCGGGAAGTCCGCGACCATCGTGCTCGACGACCTTGATGCCGAAGCTTTCAACCAGGCCTGCCTGATCGGCATCGCACCGTGCATGCACGCCGGACAGGGCTGCGCCAATCCGACCCGGTTGCTGCTGCCGCGATCCCGCTATGACGAGGGCGTGGCGATCCTCAAGACCATCTACGAGAACGTCGCCCCGGGCGATCCGCAGGATCCGTCCACCCTGTGCGGACCGGTGATATCGGCCAAGCAGCGCGACCGCATCCGAAGCTATATCGACAAGGGCGTCGAAGAAGGCGCGACGCTGCTGGTCGGCGGCACCGATTCGCCGTTCGACAAGGGGTTCTGGGTCAAGCCGACCCTTTTCGTCGACGTCGACAACTCGATGACGATCGCCCAGGAAGAGATCTTCGGCCCGGTGCTGTCGGTCATTCCCTACGACGGGGAGTCCGACGCGATCCGCATTGCCAACGACAGCAAGTACGGCTTGGCAGGCAACGTGATGTCCGGGTCGAACGAGCGCGCCCTCGCGGTCGCGCGCAGGATCCGCGCCGGCTTCATCGGGCTCAACGGCACGGCGGGCTACGGCGCCGACGTGCCATTCGGGGGATACAAGGCCAGCGGTGTCGGCCGGCAGAACGGACAGGCCGGTTTCGAGCAGTACACCGAAATCAAATCCGTAGCTTATCCAGCTGATTAGGGGATGCAATGCAACTCTTTGACGATCTCGAGGATTTCGGGGCGTTCGACGACGTGGTGTCCGGCGATGTCCGCGACCCCTACACCGAACTGGCCCGGCAGCGCCGGGAGGATCCCATCCAGCGCATCGACATGTCGGGGATGCCAGGAGAGGAGGGCAAGCCGGTGTTCATCGTGTACCGGCACGAGGACATCACCACGATGCTGAAGGACAACGAGACGTTCTCGTCGGCGATCGTCATCACTGCCTTCGGCGACGTGCTGGGCAAGCATGTGATGCTCGGCATGGACGAACCCGAACACGGCAGGCACCGCGCGCTGGTGTCCAAGGCGTTTTCCCAGAAGGCGTTGGCGCGCTGGGAAACCGAGCTGGTGGCGCGGATCGGCAACGAACTCATCGACTCCTTCGCCGAACGCGGCAGCGCGGACCTGGTCAAGGAGTTCAACTTCCCCTTCCCGACCCAGATCATCGCCGGGTTGCTCGGCCTGCCCGAGGAGGATTTCCCGCAGTTCCAGCGGTGGTCCATCTCCCTGCTCAGTTTCATCATCAACCCCGAGCGCGGCAAGGCCGCGTCGTTGGCGCTGGAAGAGTACTTCGCTCCGATCCTGACGGCCCGCCGCAGCGAGCCGCGTGACGATCTCATCAGCAGCCTCGCCGCGGCCGAGATCGACGGGGAGCGGCTCACCGACGACGAGATCTATTCGTTCCTGCGGCTTCTGCTGCCTGCCGGTATCGAGACGACCTACCGCTCGCTGGGTAACCTGCTGTTCGCCCTGTTGAGCAATCCGGCACAACTCGACGAGGTCCGCAACGACCGTAGCCTGATCCCGCAGGCCATCGAGGAGGCGGTGCGATGGGAGGCGCCCCTGCTGACCATCACGCGGGTGGCAACCCGCGACACCGAACTGGGGGGCGTGCCGATTCCGGAAGGGTCCTCGGTGATGCCGATGCTGGGCGCGGCCAACCGGCAGGACGACCGCTATGCCGACCCGAACGGTTTCGACATCCACCGCGAGGCCCGGGTACCGATCTCGTGGGGACACGGTGCGCATGTCTGCCTCGGGATGCATCTGGCCCGTCTGGAGATGCGGACAGCGCTGAACCTGCTGTTGGACCGGTTGCCGAATCTGCGTCTGGATCCCGATGGCGGCGATCCGCACATCCGCGGGCAGGTGTTCCGGTCACCGACGTCACTTCCGGTGCTCTTCGATGTCTGAGCTGCGTTTCGACGATCGGGTCGCCGTCGTCACCGGGGGCGGGCGCGGGGTCGGGCGCAGCCACGCGCTGCTGCTCGCGGCGAGGGGCGCCAGGGTGGTGGTGGCCGACCACGGCGGCGGGATCGACGGTGCGGGTTCGTCCTCCGCCCCCGCCGAAGAGGTGGCCGCCGAGATCAGGGCGGCCGGCGGCGTGGCGGTGGCCTGCCATGCCTCGGTGGCCGACGAGGACGGTGCGGCGTCGATCGTGGCGGCCGCCATCGACACCTACGGCCGGCTGGACATCGTGATCAACAACGCCGGAATCCATGATGCCGCCCTGTTTTCGGACCTGACCACCCCTCAGTTCCAGCGGATGCTCGACGTCCATTTCTTCGGAGCGCTGTTCGTCACCAGAGCGGCCTGGCCACATTTCGTCCGGGCCGGGTACGGGCGGGTGGTCAACACCGTCTCCGAGGCGATGCTGGGTGGGATCCCCGAGTTGAGCAGTTACGGTTCGGCCAAGGGGGCGGTGTTCGGGCTGACCCGCAACCTGGCCACCGAAGGCGCCGACGCCGGCATCACGGTGAATGCCGTTGCCCCACGGGCGTATACCCGGATGTCCGCGTCGCACTCGGACAAATTGTCCGCCCTGATGGGAATGCCCAAAGAGGTCATGGACCAGATCAACGCCAGCATGCCACCCGAACTCTGCGCTCCGGCGATGGCCTTCCTCGCCCACGAATCCTGCCCGCTCAACGGCGAGGTGCTGCAGGCCGGGATGGGCAGCGTCGCCCGAATCGCCGTCGTGTATGCCCAGGGCATCAATGGCACGTCCATCAGCCCCGAGGACATCGCCAGCAACCTGGATCAGGTCATGGACCTGTCCGGCGCCATCGCCCCAGCCACCGCCGCCATCGCGCATTGACGGGAGAACCCCCTGTGTCACAGTTTGATTCGGTTGACTTCTTCACCGATCCGAGCCTCATCCCGGACCCTTACGAATACTTCGACCATCTGCGGGACCAATGCCCGATCCTGCCCGGCGCGGTGACCGGATCCATCGCCGTCACCGGTCATCAGGAGGCGATGGCCGTCTATCGGGACGCCGCTTTCTCGTCATGCAATTCGGTGGTGGGCCCGTTCGCCGGGGTCACCTTCGAGAACGCCGGGGACGACATCAGCGCCGAGCTGGAGGCCCGCCGGGACCAGATCCCGATGGCCGAGCACGTCGTGACGATGGACGATGAGGCGCACGCCCGCACCAGGGGCCTGCTGAGTAAGTTGCTCACCCCCCGCCGGCTCAGCGAGAACGAAGAGTTCATGCACACGCTGGCGAAGCGGCAGCTCGATTCGTTCCTGGAGCGGGGCGGGGGCGAGTTCATGGGCGGTTATGCCAAACCGTTCTCGATGCTGGTGATCGCCGACCTTCTCGGGGTCCCGGAGCAGGATCACCGTGATTTCGAGGCCGTGATGGGCGACCAGGTCGTCGGTGCGCTGGATGACGAACTGGCGCACAATCCGTTGATGTGGCTGGACGACCGGTTCACCCGGTACGTCTCCGACCGGCGCAGCGAGCCGCGCGAAGACGTGCTCACCTCGCTGGCCCAGGCCAAGTACCCCGATGGATCCACGCCCGAGGTGAAGAACGTGGCCCAGCTGGCGACGTTCCTGTTCGCCGCGGGTCAGGACACCACCACCAAACTGCTCAGCGCGGCCCTGCGGGTGATCGGGGAGCGTCCCGACATCCAATCCCGACTGCGCGAAGACCGCAGCCTCATCCCGTCATTCCTGGAGGAGGTCTTGCGGTTGGAGAGCCCGGTGAAGAGTCACTTTCGGATGGCGCGTACCACCACGACCGTCGGCGGGTGCCCGGTTCCCGCGGGCAGCACCGTGATGCTTCTGCCGGGAGCGAGCAATCGGGATCCTCGAAAGTTCGAAGAACCCAACGAGTTCCGGGTGGATCGGCCGAATGTGCGGGAGCACATCGCGTTCGGCCGCGGCTCGCACTCCTGCCCGGGCGCACCGCTGGCTCGGGCCGAGGGCCGTATCTCGATCAATCTGATCCTCGACCGGTTGGCCGATATCACCATCGACGAGACGGTGCACGGCCCCGAGGGTGCGCGCGAATACACCTTCGAACCGACGTTCATCATGCGCGGGTTGACCGAGCTGCACCTGAAGTTCACGCTCGCCGACTGACGCGATTCAATGAGGTCATGAACTTCGACGACCTCGTGGCGCGCGTGTTGGCATGCGCCGGGGAGCCGGGCACGTCGATCGTCGGTATCGCGGGTGCGCCGGGAGCCGGGAAGTCCACGCTCGCAGAGGCCTTGGTACCGGCCGTCGCAGCGGTGCTGGGCGCCGACGCGGTGGCGCAGATACCGATGGACGGGTTCCATCTGGCCGACGTCGCGTTGCGCGGCCTCGGCCGTCTGGAACGAAAGGGCGCACCCGACACCTTCGACGCCGCCGGGTACGCGGCGCTGTTGCGGCGCGTCCGGCAGTCGCACGCCGTTGTCTATGTCCCGGCCTTTGAACGTGACTTGGAACAGCCGCTGGCGGGCGCACTCGCCATCGATCCCGATGTGCGGGTGGTCATCACGGAGGGCAACTACTTGTTGCTCCAGCATCCGGCGTGGCGGGAGGTGGCCGCCGAGATCGACGAGATCTGGTACCTGCGCGCGGACGAGGACCTCCGGTTGCGAAGGTTGGTGGATCGGCACATCCGGTTCGGGAAGTCACCGGACGACGCACGACGCTGGGTGCGCGATGTCGACGAACCGAACGCGCGACTGATCGAAGCAAGCTCGGCGCACGCCGATCTCCTGATCGACACCGCGAGATTGTAGTTATGGCGCGGTTCACTCGAACAACCGCACCATAACTACAATCTCGCGGCCGCGTCGACCAACCGATCTCACGGTGCCCGCGCAGACCATGCTGACCCGGGTAAGAAGTGCTCCGACTTGTCGGCGGGGTGACGTAGGGTGAACATATGTTCGAATGGCCGGTCGACGATCCGAATGCAGGCGAGGCTGCGTTGCGTGACCGGATAACCGAGCTGGAAAAGCAGAAGTCGGCGGCGGCCGCCGAACAGGCTCGACTGACCGTCGAATGGGAGAAGTTACGGCGCGCCGCCGAAGCCACGGCGGGAGTGCCGGTTGCCAAACGTGGCCGCGGGTTGGCCACCGAAATCGGCCTGGCCCGCCATGATTCGCCGAAACGGGGATCTCAGCATCTCGGTTTCGCCAAAGCCCTCGTCCACGAAATGCCGCACGCCCTGGCCCTCCTTCAGGCGGGGTTGCTCTCCGAATGGCGAGCCACATTGATAGTCCGGGAATCGGCATGTCTGACGGTCGAGGACCGCCGCCGACTGGACAAGGAACTTTGCGCTGACCCGAACGCCTTGGAAGGCTTCGGAGATGCCCGGATCGCCGCCGAGGCCCAGAAAATTGCTTACCGTCTCGACCCGCAAGCGGTGGTCGACCACGCGGCCAAAGCCCCCGCGGAACGCTACGTCTCCGTCCGCCCGGCGCCGGACGCCATGGCCTACGTGACCGCATTGGTGCCGATGCCGCAAGGTGTCGCCGTATACGCCACCCTCGACAGGGCTGCGAAAACCTGCGCCGACGACCGCACCCGCGGGCAGGTCATGGCCGATACCTTCGTCGAACGCCTCACCGGCCGGCCCGCCGCAATACCGGTGCCGGTCACCGTCAACGTGGTGCTCTCGGACGAGGCACTCCTCGCCGGTAGCACCGAACCGGCCAAGGTTGAGGGATACGGACCGATCCCGGCCCAGATCGCACGCGATCTGATCACCGAGTCTCTCGACAACGACGGTCAGATCGCCCTGCGCCGCTTGTATTCACGTCCAGCCAGCGGCGCGCTCGTCGCCATGGAATCGATGTCTCGCACCTTCCCGAAAGGCATTGCTCAGTTCATCCGGTTCCGCGACGGCACCTGTCGCACCCCGTACTGCAACGCACCTATCCGGCACATCGACCACGCCAAGCCGCATCGCCAGGGTGGCCACACCCATGCAGTCAACGGGCAAGGCTTGTGCGAACGCTGCAACTACGCCCAAGAGCAGGCCGGCTGGGCGGTCCGCGTGGTGTCCGATCAGTCGGGCCGCCACAGCACCGAATACACCACCCCGACCGGCGCGGTCTACCGTTCCACTGCGCCACCGATCGCTGGTGGCATGCGGGTTCTCACCCGCGACATCCACATCGTCATCCCACGCAAGGCGGCATGACTCACCGCCTAGTACAGGCCAGTGGTCTCGGCGACCAACCGGGCACCGATCTCGGTGATCTCACCGATCGCCAACGGGCGCAACGGATGTACGGCCACGATCAGCGCGACGCGGCCGTGCTGATCGAA
Source organism: Mycobacterium sp. P2_H7 (assembly GCF_056403275.1). Classification (NCBI taxonomy): domain Bacteria; kingdom Bacillati; phylum Actinomycetota; class Actinomycetes; order Mycobacteriales; family Mycobacteriaceae; genus Mycobacterium; species Mycobacterium sp. P2_H7. The sequence goes on from NZ_JBFUFU010000012.1 coordinate 145,874, forward strand.
CACCGGCGCGGCGATGGTGGCCACCGGCCGCGTCTCGCTGCTCTCCAGCAGGCCGATGGTGGTGAACTCAACCAGCAGGCGCTCCATCAGCTGCCGCACCGACTCGGGCAGGTCGGTGGCGGTGCCCATCAGTTGGGCCGCCTGCGCCAGCGCCGGGGTCGTCCAATCGATGTCGAAACCGCGCTCGCGGGTGTGGTCCAATACCTGCTCTAGCCGTTGGGCCAGTTCGGCATTCGAGGATGCGGCCCGGGCGATCCAGTCCTGCCGGCCGTCCGGGGTGTCCCACGCCGCGAAAGCCACCCCGAACGGTGGGGCGTAGGGGATCCGGTCACCGGGGGCGCTGGCCGCGCCGCCTTCGAAGGCCGTGATCACCAGGGTGGCCCCCACCTGTTCCACCACCGACGCCGGATAGCCGATCTCCGCCGACAGGCGCCGTATCGCCATCCGGGCCGCGACCACGACGGGACGTGCCGCGTCGACGCGTTCGGCCACCAACGCCAGTGCGGGCCCCAACGTGAAGGTCTTGTCGGTCTGATCCCGGCTCACCCAGCCGCGATCCCACAGCGTCTTGAGAATCGCATGCGCGGTGGCCTGGGTGAGTTCGAGTTCGCGGACGATGTCGGAGAACCGCAGCGTCTCATTGCCCGGCCGGGCCAACAGTTCGATCACATCGAGTGCTCTGGCGGTCGGCGCCGAGCTGGATCCGCGAATGTCTTGACTCCTCACCGACGGCACGCTTAGCGTGATGGCAAATATTCGAGATTATGTCTCGAATAGTCGAGAAAGGCAACCGATGCGGGCTGTGCTGCTACGACACGGTGAACTCACTGTCGGTGACACCCCCGACCCGGTTCCCGGACAGGGCGAGTTGCTGCTGCGCACCCTCAGCACCGCCATCTGCGCCTCAGACGTGCACTTCATGGACAACCCGAACCTTGATGATCCGACCGGCCGGTCCTGTTACGACGCCGAACGTGACATCGTGCTCGGCCATGAGTTCGTCGGCGAGGTCATCGGGCACGGGCCCGGTTGTACCGATCAACACCCGGTCGGTACGCGCGTCACGTCCATCCCGATCCGACTCATCAACGGAGGAGCAGACGGGGTCCGGATCATCGGCCAGCATCCCGAGGCGCAGGGCAGTTTCGCCGAACAACTCGTCGTCGGCGAGATGGCAGCCAAACCCGTGCCGCCGACGGTATCCGCCGATGCGGCCGCACTCACCGATGCTTTCGCCGTCGGTGAGTTCTACGTACGTTCCGCGGCGGTGCGACCCGGCGAAATCCCCATCGTCATCGGCGCCGGCGCCATCGGGCTGTCGGCCGTGGCGGCGTTGCGCGCCAGAGGGATCGAGCCGATCGTGGTCTCCGACCATCAGGCTGACCGCCGCGCGCTGGCCGAGTCGTTCGGGGCGCACCTCACCGTCGATCCGGCCGTGCAGTCCCCGTTCGAGGTTTTCCGGGAGATCCGCGCCCAACGCCACCTGCCCGGACCCGCAGTTGTTTTCGAATGCGTCGGCGCGGCCGGCCTGATCCAGCAGATCGTGAAATCGGTCGAGATGACCACCCGCATCTACTGCGCGGGCGGCTGGTACACCGGCGACTCACTGAGCATCACCGACGCCACCCAGGTCGGCGTCACCATCCAGTTCGGCGGGGGACCGATGCCGCAGGACTGGTACGGCACCCTCGACGCCATCGTCGACGGCCGGTTGGACCCGCTGCCCGCGGTCGGCAAGATCATCGGACTCGACGACGTGCCAGAAGCCCTCGACCTCGCCCGCCGCTCCGCGGGCCCACCCCGAATCATCGTGCACCCGAACGGAGACCCGGAATGAGTGACCGCGAAGACATCACCGATGTCCTGATCCGCTACGCCACCGGCATCGACCGCAGGGACTGGCCGCTGTTCCGCACCGTGTTCACGCCGGACTGCGAGCTGGACTACGGCCAGATCGGCACCTGGAACGGAGTGGACGCCGTCACCGAATTCATGGAGCTGTCCCATGCCGGCGCCGGACACACCATGCACCGGCTCAGCAACATGGCCATCACCGTCACCGGCGACACAGCGACGACCCGCACCTACATCGACGGCCTCATCCTGGCGGCCGACAACGCCTCCGGTGTCAACGCCGTCGGCTTCTACGACGACGAACTCGTCCGCACCGGGGACGGCTGGCGGATCGCACGCCGCCGGTTCACCTCCGTGCGACTCACGACGGTGGGGTCATGAGCTTCGCCCAGACGTACGGGCCGTGGGCCCTGGTGGCCGGCGCCTCCGACGGTGTCGGTGCCGCCTTCGCCGAAGGCCTGGCCGAACGCGGCGTCAACGTCGTGCTGCTGGCCCGCCGCCAACAGGTGCTCGACCAGGTCGCAGAATCCATCGCAGCCCGGACCGGCGTCCAAACCCGCACACTGGCAATCGATCTCAGCGATGACGGCGCCACCGAAGCAATCGCCGCCGCCACCGCGGATCTGGAGATCGGCTTCCTCGTCTACTGCGCGGGTGCCGACCCGACCTTCGCGCACTTCCTCGATCAGCCCGTCGCCGCCGCCGAGGCCATGGTGGTGCGCAACTGCGTCACTCCTATGCGACTGTGTCATCACTTCGCCGCACCGATGGTGACCCGCGGCCGGGGTGGCATCGTGCTGTTCGGCTCGGGCGCGGGCTTCGCCGGCGGACCGAACATGGTGGCCTACGGTGCTTCCAAGGCTTTCGACATGGTGTTCGCCGAGGCTCTGTGGGCCGAGTTGCACGACAAGGGCGTCGACGTCGTCGGCCTGATCCTCGGCAAGACCGATACCCCGGCCCTACGCACACTCGAACACAGCCGGGGCGTGCTGCCCGACACCGGCACCGCACCCCCGGACGCCACACCCGCCGCCGACGTCGTCGAAGAGGCCTTCGCGAGCCTCACCCACGGCCCCACCGTGCTGGTCGGTGAGCAGATGAAGACAGTCGCGCCCCTGCTGGCGTCGATGACCCGTAATGAGGCCGTCGCCCTGATCACGGCGGCCAGTGCGGCGGCGATGGGGTGAGCCCGCGCTAAGGTGCCCGCTATGCCGAATGCGAGCAGTGACGTCTGGGAAGTGTTGTCCACCGCGCGGACCATCCGCCGGTTCACCGCCGAGCCGGTCGACGACGCCACCCTGACCCGGTGCCTGCAAGCGGCCACCTGGGCACCCTCGGGCGCCAATGCCCAGGCGTGGCGGTTCGTGGTGCTGCGTTCACCCGAACTGCGGGCGGCCGTGGCGAGCGCGGCGGCGCACGCATTGTCGGTCATCGAACCGGTCTACGGGATGACCCGGCCGACCGCCGAGGACACCGGCCCGGCGGCCCGCAACAATCGGGCCACCTACGAATTGCACGACCGGGCAGGCGAATTCACCTCGGTGCTGTTCACCCAGAAGAGGTTCCCCACGGCATCGGAGCTGCTGCTGGGCGGATCCATCTTCCCGGCGATGCAGAATTTTCTACTCGCCGCCCGGGCGCAGGGCCTGGGTGCCTGCCTGACCAGTTGGGCCTCCTACGGGGGTGAGGCCATTCTGCGGGAAGCCGTCGGGGTGCCCGAGGACTGGATGCTCGGCGGGCACATCGTGCTCGGCTGGCCCAAGGGCAGGCACGGCCCCCTGCGGCGGCGGTCGCTGCGCGACGCCGTCTACCTCGACCACTGGGGCACGCCTGCCGATTCGGTGCTCGGGACGGACTGACGGCCACCAGAACCACCGGCCCAGCAGCACCACGATCGACGGCAGCACGAAGGTCCGCACGATCAGGGTGTCGATCAGCAGTCCCACGCCGACGGTGAGGCCGATCTGCGCGACGCTGGTGACGGTGCTGGCCACCAGCGCCAGCATGGTGATGCCGAAGACCAGACCGGCAGTGGTCACCACCCCGCCGGTGGCACCGAACGCGCGGATGACGGCCACCCTGTCACGCCCCTCCTCCCGGATGCGCATCGCCAACAGCAGGTTGTAGTCCGCGCCGACGGCGACCAGCGCGATGAAACTGATCGGACCGACCACCCAATGCAGTGGCGCGCCCAGCAGGTGCTGCCAGATCGGCACACTGGCGCCCAGCGCGGCACTGAAGGAGATCGCGACGGTACCGACCACCACGAGTCCCGCCACCGGACTGCGCAGCAGCAGCGCGACGATGGCGAAGATCAGGGCCAACGTGGTGGCGGCGAGCAGCACCGTGTCGCGGTGCACCAACGCCTGCAAGTCGTGGGTGGCCGGGCCCGCACCCGCCAGGTACACCCCGGTCGGGACCAGCGTGCCCTCCTTGGTCGCCTCGGTCACGGCGCTGTCGATCAGCTCTGTACGCGCGGCACCGTCGTTGCCCCATTCCTCGCCGCGGCCGTAGACCATCAGATAGGTGGACCGGCCGTCCGGCGAGATCAGTTGGTCCAGAGCGGCTTTGAGCCGGGGATCGGCCAGCGCCCGCTCGGGCATGTAGAAGCCGCCCGCAGCGCTGCCCTCGAAGGCCACCGAGGTTTCGCGTAGGTAGTCGGTGAGCGCGTGCAGTCGCGGCCCCACCGCGGACAACTGTCCACGCACATCGGCCATCGTCGACCGGGCCTGGCGGACGGCCGAGGACATCGCGTCGATGGCAGCCGGGACCCCGGCCAGAGCTCCTGTCGCCGTGGCGGATCCGTGGCCCATCCGATCCACGCCGGCGGTCAGCGCCGTCGTGGACGTCATCACCGCATCGACGGGCGAGAGCACCCGCGCCGCCACCGCGCACAGTGGATTGTTCGCGCAGTCCGGGGTGGACGCGACGAATCCGCGGACCGGATCCAGATACCCCGCGGTCTCGTCGACGGTCTGCTGCAGCGTGTCGGTGCCCCGCCGCATGTCCTGCGCCGCCACCGACACCTCACCCAGGCCCGATGCGCTGCCCTGCAGGCCGTTGCGCATCCCGGTCAGCGCCGAGCTCATGGCGGCCAGCATCCCGTCCAGGTCGCCCAGTCCGTTCAGCCGGGCGACGATCTCGTCGACGCCGCCGCCGAGTTGGTCGCCGATGGTGCCGGCCTGCCCGCTCAAGGTGGCCTGCTCGGGAACGGTGCCCGACGGTCTGCTCGCCGACTGGACCAGGCGCACACCGGGTATCGCCATGAGGGCGCGGGTGATCCGCTCGATCGCGATGAGACCAGCCGGATCACGCAGATCGTGATCGGCGGCCACCGTCACCACCGTGGGCAACAACTGGTTGGCGCCGAAATGACGGTCCACGGCCGCATACCCACGGTTGGACTCGGCGCCCTTCGGGGGCGCGGTCGTCTCGTTCCATTCGCTGTGCAGGGTGACTGCGGGCAGTGCCAGCACCGCGATGGCGCCGATCGCGGCGACCAGGATCGGAGCGGGCCAGCGGGTCACCGCCGCCCCGACGCGCCGCCAGCGTCGCCCGGTCCGGTCGGGTGGCGGACGCGTCCCGGTCAGCCGAGAAGTCAGCGTCATCAGTGCCGGCGTCAAGGTCAGGGCCGCGCACATCGCCACCACAATGCCGATGGCACAGGGTATTCCGGTGCTGCGGAACACGGCGACGCGCGCCAGCCCCAGGCAGCTCAACGCCGCCGCGACGGTCAGCGCCGAACCCACCACCACCGGTGCGATCCCTCGGCAGGCGCCGGTCAGCGCCTCGGCGTGCTGCTGCCCGCGCCGTAGGCCCTCCCGGTGCCGGCCGGTCAGGAAGATCGCGTAATCGGTTCCCGCCCCGAGCATCATCGCCGCGACGAGCGCAATCGAGAACATCGACACCTCGATGTACCCGGCATCGCCGAGGGCCGCGACGATCGGGCGCGCCACGGCGAGCGCCACTCCCACCGACAGCAGTGGTATCGCCGCCGCAATCACCGAGCGGTACACCACGAGCAACAGCAGCGCGATCAGGGCGATGGTCGCAGCCGTGATCATCAACATCTGTCGATCGATGGCGGCGAACTCGTCGGCGATGGTCGCGCCGGGCCCGGTGACGTACACGGTCAGGCCGTCGGGCGGGCCTGCTCGTGCCGCCGCATCCCGCACGGCCCGCACCGAATCCCCGGCCTGCGTGGTACCCAGCGAGCCCGCCAGGCGCATCATCACCACCGCCGACCGCTGGTCGGGGGGGGCCCCCCCATCGACCAGCCGGTCGTAGTACTGCCGGTCCGCCTCCGACAGCGGCCGATCACGCTCCAGCACAACGTAGTTCAGGTTGTTGTCAGGCGCACCCCCGAACAGTGCGCCGGACTGCGCCGMCGCCMCCGMGCKCGGGGCGKCGGTGGGCATGAACGCGCGGGCGTGCCGATGCACCACCTGTTCCAGTTGCGGCACCGCCACATTGGCCGCCGCAGCGATCACGAGCCAGCAGCCGACGACAACCATCGCACCCCGCGTCGAAACCAGCGCCGACCATTTCATATGGCTAGACGTTAGGAAGCGGAGCACCGGCCGCGCGTCGTCCCGAAGGCCGAACGTGGCCTCCTACCGTGGTAGGAAGCCGAACCCGCCCGCAGCATGATGGTCAACGCGGGCCCGCGGCCCTACGATTGGCCGATGCGCGTCGCCGTGCCCGAGTTCGTGCGTGTGCGCCTACAGCGCCGCGGCGAGTTGATACCGCTCGGGTTCAACTGGGCCTTCGTGGTCACCACCGATGCCGCGATGATCCTCATCACTATCGGGGCCACCCTTCAGCGCCCCCATCACGATCACCTGGTTGCCGTGCCGGTCGCGCTGTTGATCGCGCTGTGCCCGTTGGTGCTCTTCTTCTTCAGCGGGATGGGTTTCAGCCCGCTGCTCATGTGGGTGTCCTGGTCGGCCGCCGCTTCCATTCTGCTGTTCGGGACGTCCACGCCCATCGCATACGACTTCGCTCCACTTCTGCTGGTCCTCATCGTGGGTGCGGTCGCGGCAATGACGTCGCTCGCCGGCGGGCTGCTCTCGACGGCGTCCGCGCTGGCGATCCTGCTGCTGGCCGCGGCCCTGCACCGCCTGGACGGCGTGCTGCTCTACGTCTGCATCCTGGGGATGGGCTGGCTGGTCGGCTACCTGATGCACGTGCAGCAGCAGCTGCACGCCCAGCAACATGCCGCGCAGGAGGCGCTGGCCGAGCATGCCGCCGCCGATGAGCGCCGGCGCATCGCCAGGGAGGTGCACGACGTCATCGCGCATTCGCTGTCGGTCACCCTCTTGCACCTGACCGGCGCCCGCCGGGCGCTGCAGCAGGATCGCGACATCGATGACGCGGTCGACGCGCTGACCGACGCGGAGAAGCTCGGGCGCGAGGCGATGGCGGACATCCGCCGGACCGTGGGGCTGCTCGACGATGCACCGATGAAGATCGCGCCGGAACCGGGCGTCGAGGACATCGAGCGGCTCATCGACGATTTCACCGGCGCCGGGCTGAACGTCATCCTGCGCACGCACGGGCCGATGGTCCGGGTCTCCCCGGGCACCGGTCTCGCGCTGTACCGGATCACCCAGGAGTCCCTTGCCAACATCGCCAAGCATTCACCGGACTCGAAATCGTCTGTCACGTTGACGACATCGGAGGACCACGCCGATCTGTCGATCGTGAACGAGGTTCCGGTCGCAGTCACGGTGCAGGCGCAGCGGGTGACCGACGGCAGGGGAGTGCGCGGGATGCGTCAGCGGGTCGAGTTGCTCGGAGGGGTGATCAACATCGGCCCGACGACGCAGGGGTGGTCCGTGCAGGCGCGGATCCCATTGCACGACAACGCAAGCCAGAGGTGGTGCGGTACGTGACCGCCATAACAAGCGCCGACATCGCGGTCCTGCTCGTCGACGACCAGGAACTGGTGCGCTCTGGGCTGCGACGGATCCTGCGCCGCAAGGACGGGTTCGTCATCGTCGCCGAGTGCGCCGACGGGGATGAGGTCGCCGCGGCACTGGCGCAGCATCGGGTCGACGTCGTGGTGATGGATCTGCGGATGAAACGGATCGACGGGATCGAGGCGACCAGCCGGGTGGCCGCCGTCGGGGGGCCGCCGGTGTTGGCACTGACCACCTTCGACGAGGACGAGCTGCTCTCCGGCGCGCTACGGGCCGGTGCGGCCGGGTTCGTACTCAAGGACTCGTCGGCCGAAGAATTGATCCGGGCCGTGCGGGCGGTGGCCCACGGCGACAGCTATCTCGACCCGGCCGTGACGTCGCGGGTGCTCAGCACCTACCGCAGAGTGGCAGACACCGCGTCCCCGAGGATGGGCCCGACGGTCACCGAACTCACCGCGCGCGAGTTGGACGTGCTGACCCTGATCGGCAAGGGTCTCTCCAACGGCGAGATCGCCGACGAGCTGTTCATCTCTGGGGTGACCGTCAAGAGCCACATCGGCAGGATCTTCGACAAGCTCGACCTGCGGGACCGCGCCGCGGCCATCGTGTACGCCTACGACCATGGCATCGTCAGCCCGTTGTAGGACTGCGCTCCGGCGCACGATGAGCACTGCGCTGTGGCGCACAATCAGCATTGTGCGACGATGCGGCAATGGCACGTCCGTTTCATTTCACCCAGACCGAGCAGGACACGTTCCTGCCCACCGCATACGCGCAGAGCCACTGGGGTCCTGACCACCTCAACGGCCCGGCCCTCGTCGGTCTGGTGGCCCGCACCCTGGAAAGCGCGTTCGGGCGGCCCGAATTCCTACCGGCCAGGCTGACGGTCGACCTGTTCAAGGCCGCCCGCGGCGTGCCCACCACCGCCAAGCTCGCCCTGGTGCGCGACGGCCGCCGGGTGCGCAACGCCGAGTGTGAACTGGTTCAGGAAGGTGTGACCGTCGTGCGCGCCACGCTGGTGCAGTACCGGCTCTCGGAATCGCCTCGCGGCCAGGAATGGTTTGCACCAACGACTTTCACCGGCCCCATGGAGCGCGACGACACCCGGGGGATCGGTATCGGCAGTGACGACGTCGGCTGGACCAACGCCATCGCCGACCACCAGAACACCTCACGCAAACGCTTCGTCAATCGCACCATCGACGTCGTCGCCACCGAGGAGAATTCACCATTCGTCCGGGCGGCCATGGCCGCGGAGGGCACCAGCCTGGTCACCAACCTCGGGACGGCAGGCGTCGGCTATATCAACGGGGATCTCACCGTCGCGCTGTCCCGACTGCCCCAGGACGACTGGATCGGCGTGCAGGCCGATTCGCACTGGGCCGACGACGGTATCTCCGTCGGGACGTCGACGCTGTTCGACAGCACAGGCGCCTTCGGAACGGGCATGGTGACCGCCGTGGCCAACCCGGCCGCGCAGATCGATTTCTCGGACGACCCCTTCCCAGACCGCACCCGCTGAGCTCAGCCTGCAGCCGCGTGCCGACCGATCGCCGCGCCGGCCGCGGTCACCTTCTTCGCGAAAGCACCGACGTGCTCGAGCGCGCGACGTCCCTCCGGCAGAACGTCCGCGGCCAAGGGGAAATCGTGGATCTGACCGTCCCACAGGTGCAACTCGCACGGGGTTCCGGCCTCTTGCAGGCGCTCATACATCAGTTCGGCGTCCGGCAGCAGGATCTCTCCGGTGCTGGCATGGATCATCACCGGCGGCATCGCGGTCAGATCGGCGTCCGCAGGAGAGAGCACCTCACCGCCGCCCTCGGCGGGCAACGTTTGGTCGCCGCGACGCACGTAGCGGGCGAACATCGCCAAGGCATTAGCCGGGAACATCGAACAGGATCCCGCGCCGCGGCCCGCAAGTTTCCGGCGGGGATCGAGGTCGGTGAGTGGCGACAGCGCCGCGACCCCGGCGACCGGGCCGCCGCCGCGGCGAATCAGTTCAAGGGTGCTGGCCAGCGCCAGGTAGCCCCCGGCCGAATCGCCGGCGATGACGATCTCATGGGACCGATATCCCCGCCGAAACAGCCAGTCCAGCCCGTCGAGCGCGTCCTCGACGGCACACGACAACCGATTCGCCGGCAGTAACCGATAGCCCACATTGAGCACTTCGGCGTCCGCGGCCTCGGACAGCCGAGCCACCATCGAGCGGTGGGTGTTCAAGCCACATGTGAGAAAAGCCCCACCGTGCAGGTACAGAATCGCCCGCTGCGCAGCGGGATTCCGCTTGCCGACCAGTTCGGCCCGGCAATGCGGCAGCGCAATGCGCTGTGACACAGCCGAAACCGACTGCGGAACGAGTCCGGCCATGCGGTCCACCGAGGCCAGTGGCCAGCCCAAGTCGGGGAATCTGGCCCAGATACGCAGTGTGTTCTTGAGGATCAGGCGCGACCAGGCTGCCAGCGCCACCGATTGCGGGCTACGCGAGGTGTGGTGCCGCAGAGCGGTGATCGAATCGGCACCGTGATCGACGTCCACGTGTTCCTCCCTTGTGAAAAGCAAAGGAAAAGTACCCGATGGCGACCGCTTGAAACGTGAACGGGCAAAGCTAGGGCAGACAAGAAGTGCAGTCCGCGATGGTGGCACGCATGTTTCGCTCCATCATCTGCAGGGCCGCCCGCCCGAGATCAGCATCGATGTGCGCCACCGCATCGCGGGCGATCACCACATCGAAGTGGCGCACGTAGGCGTCGAGCGCGCTGTAGAGGATGCATTGTTCGGTAACCTGACCAGCAAAGACGACAGTTGTGGTGCCCAACCGTTGCAACAGATAGTCCAGCGCGGTGGAGTAGAAGACGCTGTGCCGAACCTTGGTCAGAAACAACGCATCACGGTCGGGCACCAAAGGCCTCACGAGTTCCGGACGGCGCCCGCGCAACGCTTCTCGCACGAGGTCGTCTCTGCTCGCCGTGAAGTCACCGCGATTGTCGTTGACGTACACCAGGTCTACCCCGTCATGAGACCTCGCGGCACCGATCAATGTCACCAACGGAGCGACGATGTTCTCGACGTTGGACGCGAGCTGATCGGCGTCCTCATGTTGATATTCGTTGAACATATCGACCACGACGAGTGCACATTCAGCCACCCTGGCGGGATACCCGATAACAATTCGGTCACGCAAAACGCCACGATCTGTCCTGCTTTGGCCTCGACGTCATCAGCGACCGATCCATCCAGCGCAACAACCCTCCATCGGGCGCAAAACTGCGAGCGACCTCACGTCTGTTTGCTGTAACGGCCCGAAATCGGGCCGACGCCGTCGTTCGTCGTGTTTGAAGGTTTCCGTATGGTGGAAATCGGGTCGGGTCCCGAACAAAACTGAACGACTCGAAGGAATATCTGTTCATCATGAAAGTCACGTTCCGCAATCGCATCGCCTTCTCCGCCCTCGCTGCAGCCGGAGCTTTCGGCATGCTGCTGGCCCCCATCGCGTCCGCCGATCCGGCCGATTGCAGCCGGCCGGCGCTCGACGCCACCGTCCAGCAGACCACCGGTGCCGCGCAGGGCTACCTGAACGCCCACCCGGGCGCCAATCAGGCCGTCTCCGTCATCTACACCCAGCCGCGCGAGGCTGCGTCGGCGAGCATCCGGACGTACTTCACCGCCAACCCGCAGGAGTACGTCGAGCTGAAGAACATCCTGTCGCCGATCGCCGACAAGCAGCGTGCGTGCAACACCACGGTGCTCTCACCGGAGATGGCCTCGGCCTACAGCGAGTTCATGGCCGGCTGAGCCGCCCAGCCGCGCTCAACCCTTGACGACCTGCGTCCCACCGGCCAGGTCGTCATGGGTGCCCTGGCGCCACGGGCTGTTCTTGATCGACACCGCGATCATCACGTACGCCACGAAGGCCAGCAGCCCGCCGAGGTAGGGCACCGCGGCCAGCAAGGTGAACGCGTTGCGGATCGCCGACTGCTTCAGGTCGGGGTGTGGCCGGCCGTGTGGCCCGCGCACGTGTAGCCCCAATATCTTCTTGCCCGGCGTCCAGCCGACCGAAACTTCGAACGCGACGAAGTAGATGAAGGTCAGCAGTCCCGAAAACAGCCCGGTGACAAGGATATTCGAGACCGAATCGAGTGAGACCACCGCGAAGCCACTGGCGATGCTGACGATGATGCCGTCGATCAACCGGGCGAAGAACCGGCGACCGAGGTTGCCGGCGACGGCGGGCTTCTGGGCCTGGTACTGCCACGGCTGAGACACCTGGTCACCACTGGTCATGGCATCAATCTACGCAGGGGAACGGCCGCCCACCAGCTTCGACTCGTCCTCGAGTTCGTCATGCTGTTCGGAGTCGTCGAAGACCCGGCCGCGACGTTCGGCCTGCGGACTCCCGCTGAACAGCGCCGAGTCGGCCTGACGGGCGGGCTGCGGGGCGACCGCCGGCGTGCGCACCTGATCGTCGGTTTCGCCGAGACCATCGATGCGGCCGCGCGGGAGCGCGCCCGGATTGGTCTGCAGCCACTTGACCATTCCCTCACGTACATCGCAGCGCAGATCGAACAGCGCGCCCGCGTTCTCCGCGCTCACCAACATCCGAACCCGCACCCGTCCATCGACGGCGTCGGTCACCTGCAGCACACCGACCCGGCCGTCCCACAAGGGATCCGCCCGCAGCAGCCGGTCGAGTTCGGCCCGCATCGATTCGAACGGGACGGTGAAATCCACGTCGAGTTCGGCGGTGCCGAGCAGTTCGGTGGCGTTGCGCGTCCAGTTCTGAAAAGGCTTGGTGGTGAAGTACGTCGAGGGGAGTACCAGCCGTCGCTCATCCCACAGGTGGATCACGACGTAGGTCAGGGTGATCTCTTCGATGCGGCCCCATTCATCCTCGAGGACCACGACATCGCCGACCCGGATGGCGTTGGAGAAGGCGATCTGGATCCCCGCGAACGCGGCGCCCAACGAGGTCTGCGCGGCCAGGCCGGCGACCACGGAAAGCACTCCCGCAGAAGCGAACAGCGTCTTGCCGATATCACTGAAGGACGGGAACGTCATGAGCGCTGCGGCCGACCCGAGCACGACGACGACGGCGATGACGAGCCGCCGCAGCACCGTCACCTGAGTGCGGATCTTTCGCCGGTGCCGGTCGGCGTCCGTCAGACCCTCGTCGCCGCCGGCGAAGCGCGCGATGGCCTGCCGCTCGGCCACCATCACCAGGCTGGCCGCCACCCAGGTGAAGGTGGCGATGAGGGCGATCACGAGCGCATGGTCGACCCAGCCGCGCCAGCTGGCATGCATGTCGGAGGTGCGGCGTACTGCGGCGGACGCCGCGATCACGATCAGGGCGGCCCGCACGGCGTTGCGGGTCAGGTGCCCGATGTCGCGGATCAGGCGACTGCGTCTCCCCAGCCGGGCGAGCAGGCGTGACAGCGCGAAACTGAGTCCGTAGGCGATGACGACGGACCCGGCCACCCAGGCCGCCGTGACGGCGAAGTTGGTGGCGGTATCGAGCTCGGTGGTGTCGGTCATTAACGACGTGCTCCTGAGATCGGGGGCAGTGTGCATCCGACGACGATGTCGACCTGTGGAGCCTTCCCACGCCGCCGCCGCGGGTAAACGCGATGACCCGACGATCGCGATCATTGGGATGAGGGTCACAGCCCTCGAATGTTCGATGACCGTGAACGATATGTCAGTAGATATCACGTGGACGTGAACGTTCTGGCTGCCGTTCAATGCAGAGATGACCACCACTGCCGCCCGAACCGGCGCATTCATGGCGATCGCCGCGATGTGCTCGGTGCAGCTGGGCGCGGCCATCGCGGTCGGGCTCATCGACGACATCGGACCCGAGGGCACCGCATGGCTGCGCCTGGCCTGGGCAGGTCTGTTGATGCTGGCATTGGTGCGGCCACGCCGCTCGGCGTTCACCCGGTCGGCGTTCCTGGCGTGCGTGGTGCTGGGCGTGGTGACGGCCGGTATCACGCTGCTGTTCATGATGGCCGTGGCGCGGATCCCGTTGGGCACGGCCAGTGCGCTGGAATTCCTCGGGCCCCTGGCCGTTGCCGTGGCCAAGGGCTCGGGCCGGCAGCGCCTGCTGTGGCCCGGGCTTGCCGCTGCGGGTGTGCTGCTGCTGACCGAACCCTGGGCGGGGTCCGTCGATCCCGTCGGGGTGCTCTACGCGCTGGGCTCGGCCGTCTGCTGGGGTCTGTACATCCTGCTGACGCAGCGGGTGGGGGACGAGGTCGCCGGGATCACCGGGCTGGCCGTGTCCATGCCCGTCGCGGCCCTCGTCGCGACGGCGGTGGCCGGGCCGACGGTGTTCGGCAGGCTCACCCCTGAGATCGTGCTGATCGGCATCGGCCTGGCGATCATGCTGCCCATCATTCCGTTCGCCCTCGAACTGCTGGCCCTGCGCAGGCTCACCACTGCCGCCTTCGGCACGCTGATGAGCCTGGAGCCGGGTTTCGCGATGCTGATGGGGCTGCTGATCCTGCACCAGGTGCCCGCGCCGCTTGCCGTCGTCGGCATCGTCGCGGTCGTCGCCGCCGGTATCGGCGCGGCCCGCACCGGTGCGCGGTCCTCGCCGCCCGTGCCCGACGCCTCTATTTCCCGCGAGCGCGCGTGTTTGCACAGGGGCGCGCCGCAATAAGCGTGCATTCCGCGCACACTCGCCGAGGACGGGCGGTATCGATACTCTCGGTCAGATGGCCAAAGGTTTCGCTGATTCGCCATTCGTCCGCGCGTTCAACGGGGCGTTCGTCGCTGTGATGCACGCTCCGGTACTGGGCGCCTTGCTACGCCGCGGCAGCGTCGTCATCCGCTATCAGGGCCGCAAGTCCGGCCAGACCTTCGAACTGCCGGTGAGCTACCGGCGCTCAGGCGACACCGTCACCGTGCGCGTCGGCATGCCGGACAAGAAGAACTGGTGGCGCAACTTCACCGGGGACGGCGCACCACTGGTGTTCCTCGGGCTCGACGGCGCCGATCGACCGGCGCATGCCGTGGCCACCCGGGACGCCAAGGGTGCCGTTTCGGTCACCGCGACGCTGACCTGAAGAGGGAGCTCAGTCGATCCGCTTGCGCCGGTACAGCGTTCCCCCGGCGAGCAGGATCAAGCTGATCACCAGAATCGCCGTGGCCAACACGTTGATCTGCGGTGGCACAGCCGCTTTCACCGCCGCGTTGACGTACAGCGGGTAGGTGACGGTGGAACCGCTGACGAAGTAGGTGATGATGAAGTCGTCCAGCGACAGCGCGAAGGACAGCATGCCCGCGGCGATGATGCCCGGCACGATCAGCGGCAAGGTGACCTTGAAGAAGGTCCGCCCCGGGCCTGCACCGAGATCCAGCGACGCGTCCTCCAACGTCCAGTCGAAACCGCGCACCCGCGCCCGCACCGTCATCGCGATGAAACTGACCTCGAACGCGACGTGCGCGATCACGATGGTGGTGTAGCCGGCCGCCCAGTGCAGATCCAGGAACAACGTCAGCAGCGAGGCACCCATCACCACCTCGGGTGCGGTCAGCGGCAACACCATGAAGGTGTCGACTGCCTTCTGGCCGCGAAACCGCTGGCGCACCAGGGCGATCGCCAACAGGGTGCCGAGTACCAGCGCGATCAACGTGGACACCAGCGCCACGTTCAAGCTGAGCTTGAGCGCCTCCACCAGGGCGGGATATTTGAACGGGTGCAGCCAGTTGTCGAAGGTGAAGCCCTGCCAGGTGTAGTTGAACTTGCCTGCCGGGTGGTTGAACGAGAACAGCACGATCACGAAGATCGGCAGGAACAGGTACAGCAGCACCAGGCCCGCGATGATTCGCAGCACCAGGTCACCCCACTTGGGGCGGGCCCGAACGGGTTTGGCGACCGACTGCGGCAGCGTGGCGGTCATACCAGGTCCTCCGAACCCAGGGCGCGGGTGTACATGAGCACGCCCGCGAGGATCAGCACCATCAGCCCGAGGCTGAGCGCCGCGGCGACGGGGTAGTCCTTGACCACCAGGAACTGTTTCTGGATGACGTTGCCGATCATGGTCGTCTGGGTACTGCCCAGATAGTCCGCATTGATGAAATCACCTACCGCAGGAATGAATACGAGCATGCCGCCGGCGAAGACGCCGGGCAGCGAGAGCGGCAGGATCACCTTGCGGAAGCTGCGCGGTCCTGACGAGTACAGGTCACGGGAGGCTTCCAGCAGGCGCGGGTCGATCTTCTCAAGGCTGACGTAGAGCGGCAGGATCATGAAGATGATCCAGTTGTAGATCAGGCCACCGATCACGGCCCAACTGGTCGACAGCAGCCGGCCCTCGCTGGGCAGCAGGCCGATGGTGTTGAGGATGCTCACCACCCAGCCGTCATCGGCCAGGATGGTCTTCCACGCCAGCGTGCGGATGAGGAAGGTGACGAAGAACGGCAGGATCACCAGACCAAGGATCAGATTCTTGAATCTGCCTGCCTTGAAAGCGATCACGTAGGCCAGCGGGAAGGCCAGCAGCAGGCACGCCACCGTGGCGACGGCCGCATAGCCGAACGACCGCAGGATCTGATCTTGGTAGAGGTGAAACGCCTTCGTGAAATTGCCGAAGTTCCAACCGAATTCCAGCGTCGGCAGATACACCGACCCGCCCGAGGTGGACAGTGAGGTGCGCGCCAAGGAGAACAACGGCACCACGAAGAAGATCGCGAGGTAGCCCAGCGCGGGCAAGATCATCAGATACGGCGCGATCTTGCTCCGCTGCCTGTTGCTGGTGGCGGCTCCAGCCATGATCAGCCGCCGGTGACTGCGGCGTACAGACCGGTGTACTCCTGGGTCTGCTCGTCGGTGAGCGTCGCCCACGACTTCAGCTTCGCCTGGACGTCGGCGGGCGGGTTGATCAGCTGGTTGGCCGCAAGCTTGGGATCGATCTTGTTCAACTCGTCGGTCATGTCCGAGAGCACCGGCACGTACTGGGTGAACGCGATCAACTTGGCGTAATTGGCGCGGTCGTACACGTAGTCGATCCAGGCCTCGGCGGCCTTCTGATTCTGCGTGGTGTAAGGGATCACCTGAGTGTCGATGAACCACACACCGCCCGACTCGGGAACGATGAACTCCAGGTCCGGATTGTCGGCCTGCAACTGGACCACGTCGCCCGAATATGCCTGTGCCACTGCGATGTTGCCGGCCGCGAGATCGTCGGCGTAGTCGTTGCCGGTGAAGCGACGGATCTGCCCCTTGTCCTTCTGCTCGCGGATCAGGTCGACGGCCTTGGTCACCGACTCGGTCGACGGGCTCTCCGGCGAATTGCCCTGCGACATCATGATCATGCCCAGGCCGTCCTGGATGTCGGAGAGCAGGCTGACCCGGCCCTTGAAGGCGGGATCCCACAGATCGTCGATCTTGGTGATCGGCCGTTTGGTGGCGGCCTTGTTGTAGGCCAGGCCGACCATGCCGGTCATGTACGGCGCGGTGTATTTGCGGCCCGGATCGACGGGCGAGTTCAGCAGGTCCGGGCGCAGGTTCTTGCGGTTGGGCACCCCGGCATCGCTGATCTCGTTGAGCCAGCCCAGCCCCTTGATCCGAGCGGCCATGAACTGCGTGGGTACGACGAGGTCGGCACCGATGTCCTGCTTGCGCGACAGCGGCTCCTTGTTCTTGGCGAACCACTGCTCGTTGTCGTTGAAGTCTTCCTTGTAGTCCACCGTGATTCCGGAGGCCGTCTGGAAGGCGGCGACGAATCCATCGGCCATGTACAGGGGCCAGTTGGAGACGCGCAACGTGCCCGACGCCGGGCCACTGTCCTGGGTGCTGCTGGCTGCCGTCCCGCTGTCGCTGGAGCCACAGGCCGCCAGGAACGACGGGCCCAGTATCGCCGCCGCGGCTGCCGCCGCACCACCGCCGATGAAGCGCCGCCTGCTGGTCCGGTTGGAAGCCATGCGGGACAGCAGCCGGGGGTCGATCTCGTTGGACATGCGGGACCTTTCGTCAAATTCTGAACAGTTGGGGGACAGGATGTTCGGCGACCGCTACGAGTCGTCGAGCATCTCCTCGAGGTCCTCGGTGGTGGGGATGTCGGCGGCGGGCAGCACCAGGGAAGCGTCCGGGCTCCAGCTCACATAGACCTCGTCACCGGGCCGCAACATCGGCAGATCCTGCTCGGGCCCGACGTGGGCCACCACCACCGACTCGTCGGGAGCGACGACGGCCAGTCGCACGACCGGGCCCTGGAAGGTCATATCGCGCACCGTGGTTCGCACCGACACTACGTCGCCGACCGGCTCCTCGGTGGTGACGCGAACCCGTTCCGGCCGGATCATCAGGGTGGCCTGGCCGCCCGGTTCGATGGTCGTGTCGCCGGGGCGGGATTTCAGGGTGGAGCCCAGTACCTCGATCTCCACGAAATCGCGGTTGGCCCGCCCGGTCTGACGGCCCGCCCACAGGTTGGCCTGACCGATGAAGCCGGCGACGAACACCGTCGCGGGCCGGTCGTAGATGTCGGTGGGGGTGCCGATCTGCTCGACGTTGCCGGCGTTCATGACCGCGATGCGGTCACTCATCGTCAGCGCCTCCTCCTGATCGTGGGTCACGTAGATGAACGTGATCCCCACCTCGCGCTGGATGCGCTTGAGTTCGAACTGCATGGCGTGGCGCAGTTTGAGGTCCAGCGCGCCCAGGGGTTCGTCGAGCAGCAGAGCGCTGGGGTAGTTGACCAGGGCACGGGCCAAAGCCACCCGTTGCTGCTGGCCACCGGAGAGCTGACCGGGCTTGCGTTTGGCGAAATCGGTGAGCCGGACGATCTCGAGGATCTCGTCGACGGCGCGTTTGATCTCGGCTGGGTCCTTTTTGGCGGACTTCTTGCGACTGCGTGGCCCATAGGCGACGTTGTCCCAGACCGTCATGTGCGGGAACAGCGCGTAGTGCTGGAAAACGGTGTTCACGTTGCGCTTGTGCGGCGGAACTGTGGACACGTCGACGCCCTCGAGGCGGATGGCTCCCGATGTCGGCGTTTCGAAGCCGGCGATCATGCGCAGCGTCGTGGTTTTCCCGCAGCCCGACGGGCCGAGCATGGAGAAGAACTCGCCGGAGCCGATGGTGAAGTCGGCCTCGGCCACCGCGACGTAGTCGTCGAAGCGCTTCGTCACGTGGTCGATCTCGATGACCGGGGCCGCCTTCGTCGACGTGGCCCCGTCCTCTCCCGTCGCGTGATCCGCGGCGGTGGTATGTGTGCCGGTCAGAACCGGACCTCCCTCGGCATGGTGGTCGTTGCGCCCCTAACCTTTGTCCATCGCAAGAACCTTCGCAAGCGATTCCGCAACGAATTTACATTTTGACAATGGAATCCATAGTAAAGATCCGAAATATAGGCAGAATCCGGCGCGCCGATGGGGCGCGCCCCGCCATCGGTGGTGAGGGAACAGGCTGGTCCAGCCGCCCGTGATCGAATAGTCGCATGACAGGTGGGGCAGTACGCACGTTCCGGGGACTCAACGCAGAACCATTCTCAGGGCGTACGCCCAGCGGAGCCGGTGATCTCTCCGTGGAGACGCACGGTATCGCTCCCGTGACGGCCGAGCAGCGCTACGGCACCCCCGGGCGCCTCTTCACGGTGTGGTTCGCCCCGCAGGTCAACATGACCGGAGTGTTCACCGGAACCCTGGCCATCACGCTGGGACTCGGATTCTGGCTGGGACTGGTGGCCATGGTCATCGGCACCGTTCTCGGCGGACTGGTGGTCGGCTACCTGTCGACCTGGGGGCCGCGCACGGGCACCGCTCAGTTGCCCGCCGCCCGCCTGGCCTTCGGGCCCGGGGTGGTGCTGCCCGCCGCGCTGCAGTGGCTGTCGTCGATCGCCTGGGATGCGCTCGTCGGACTGTTCGGCGGCGAGGCGCTCTCGGTGCTGCTCGGCATCCCGTTCTGGGCCGCGGTGCTGATCGTGCTCGCCATCCAGGGCGCCGTCGGATTCTTCGGCTACGAGGTGATCCACCGACTGCAGGCCGTCCTCACGGTGGTGCTCTTCGTGACGTTCGTGGTCTTCGCGGTCAAGTTGGTCAGCGGTCATGACGTGGTGACCGCCGCGGCGGTGGCCGGCCCCGATCTGGTCGGTGCGTTCGTCCTCGAGGTGACCATCGCGCTCAGCCTGTCGATCTCATGGGCCAGTTACGCCGCCGACTTCAGCCGCTACCTGCCCGCGCAGTCGTCCCGGCTGAAGGTCTTCGGCTACACCTTCGGCGGCATGGTGCTGGCGTACGTGTTCGTGCAGGCCATCGGGATCGCCGCAGCCGGTGTGATCGGTGACCACACGGCCGCCGGGGTGCGCGACGTGATGGGCGGCGGCATCCTGGGCGCGGTGGCCCTGCTGATCATCGCGCTGGCCTCGATCGGGTCCGGCGTGATGAACGACTACAGCGGCTCCCTGGCCCTGCAGACCATGGGAGTCAAGGTGCGCAGGCCGTTCTCGGCCGCGCTGGTCACCGTGGTCGCCTTCGCCCTGATCCTGTGGTTGCACGGCGCCGACACCGCGACCCGCTTCCAGGATGTCCTGCTGCTCGTCGGCTACTGGATCCCGGCTTTCGTGGCCGTGGTGGTCATCGACTGGCTGCTGCGGACCTGGGGACGCGTCGACCCCGCCGTGGACGTCGCCACCGAGCCGACGCGCCGCGCAGACGGGTTCGCCGCGCTGCTGGTGTTCGTGGTGTCCTACGCGGCGGCGATCCCGTTCATGAACACCACCTTGATCCAGGGCCCGGTCGCCGTGGCATGGCACGGCGCCGATGTCGCGTATTTCGTGAACTTCGTTGTCGCCGTGGTGCTCTACGGCGGCTACCGGCTCGTCAACGCACGGTCCCGAAAAACGTCCTGACATCCTCTACGAACAGTTCGGGCTGTTCGAACGCGGCGAAGTGCCCGCCGCGCGGCATCGTCGTCCAGTGGGTGATGTTGTAGGCGTCCTCGCACCAACTGCGCCGGGTGCGCAGGATCTCCTTCGGGAAAGCCGCGACACCCGTGGGGAGTTCGACACGTTCACCCTGCCCGAAGCCGGTGAAGCTCTCCCAGTACAGCCGGGCCGATGAGGCGCCGGCGCCGGTGATCCAGTACAGCATCACGTTGTCGAGAAGTTCATCGCGCGTGAGCACATTCTCGGGGTGGCCGTCGCAGTCGGTCCACGCCCAGAACTTCTCCACGATCCAGGCCAGTTGTGCCACAGGGGAGTCCACCAACCCATAGCCGAGCGTCTGGGGCCGCGTCGACTGCTGTTTGGAATAGCCGGTGCCCCACTTGCGATGGGCGTGCAGCGCGGTGAGGATCGCGGCGTCCTCCTCGGCGGGGGATTCCAGGGCGGCTTTGGGCGGACGGCCGATCGGCATGTTGGTGTGGATGCCGATGCACCCGTTGATGTCGCCGCCAGAGCGGCTCCGGCCGCCCCCGTTTCGCCCGATCTGCGTCGTCACCGCGGATCCCCAATCCCCACCCTGGGCGCCGTAGCGGTCGTAACCGAGGCGGTGCATCAACGTGTCCCAGGCCTGCGCGATGCGCTCCACACCCCAGCCGGTGGACGTCGGCTTGCCGGAGAACCCGTAGCCGGGCAGCGACGGGCACACCACGTGGAAGGCGTCCTCGGCGCGGCCGCCGTGGGCGGTCGGATCGGTGAGCGGGGCGATCACCTTCTGGAACTCGACGATGGACCCGGGCCAGCCGTGGGTGATGAGCAACGGGAACGCGCCGTCGTGCGGCGAACGCTGGTGGATGAAGTGGATGTCCAGGTCATCGATGCTGGAAGTGAACTGTGGGAAGCGATTCAGCGCGGCTTCGCGGACCCGCCAGTCATAGTCTTCCGCCCAATACCGGGCCAGCTCACGGGTGTAGGCCAGCGGAATGCCCTGACTCCAGTCGTCGACGCATTCGGCTTCGGGCCAGCGGGTTGCGGCCAGGCGCCGCCGCAGATCGGTCAGCTCGTCGTCGGGCACCGCGATGCGGAAGGGCGCAATGTCGCTCATGCCGTCATCGTGGCACGAACAATCGGGTCGGTTCGGAGCGCCCACGCAGGACTTCCTCGTGGTGCGCACACCAGAACCCGCGCTCGGTGTCGTCGGCGCGGTCCACGGCCGCACCCGAGCACGCGATGCGGGCGCTGGTCGTCTTCGCCGCATCGGCCAGCCTTGCGGCCTCGTTCACCGGATCGCCGATCACGGTGTACTCGTAGCGGTTCTCCGCACCGATGTTGCCCGCGAAGGCGGGTCCCGCCGAGACCCCGATGCCGTAGTCGAGCTCCTGGCGCCCCAGTGCGGCGGCCAGGGTGCGGGCCGCGGCCAGCGCCGAGGTGGCCGCGGTGTCCGACGCGATCGGCGCGCCGAACACGGCCAGCGCCGCATCACCCTGGAACTTGTTGATCAGCCCGTCGTGGGCGTCGACGGCCGCCACCACGATCTGGAAGAAGTCGTTGAACACCTCGGCGACTTCGGCCGGCGTGCGGGTCATGGCGAGCGCCGTCGAACCGGTGACGTCGACGAACAACACGGCCACTTCGCGGACGTCGCCGGACAGCACATCGTCGGCCTGGACCGCCAGCCGCACCACGTCGGGGCCGACGTGGCGGCCGAAGAGGTCGCGCAGCCTGTCGCGTTCCTGCAGGCCCGCCACCATCCGGTTGAACCCGCTCTGCAGCCGCCCGATCTCCGACTGCTCGTACACATCGACCTGTTTGCCGATATGCCCTTTCTCGACGTCGGCCATCGCGTCGATGATCTCGCGCAGCGGATCGGAGATGGAGATGGAGACCAGCATCAGGGTGCGCAGCCCGAGGAACACCGACACCAGCGACAGCAGCACCACCGGAACGTCCACCGAAGCGGTCTCGGGGATCAGCCAGCCATTGGCCCGGCAGATGACCATGATCGCGATCGTCGCGCTCGGCCCGGCGGTGGTGAGTGTCCACATCAGCACCAACCGAGCCTGCACACCGGGCGCGGTGACACGGCTCTCGAAATCCCTTGTCGCCGCCGCCACCACGGGACGGGTGACACGCTGGGTGAACAGCAGGCTGCTGCTGGCCGTGGAGATGCCGCCGAACAGCACCGACAGCTCGATCAGCAGGATCGGCATCCAGCCGGTCACATCGTTGGTGACGATGAAGATCGCCCCGCTGAGCAACCAGATCAGCAGCAGCAACACCGACTGTGATCGGATCATGTTGATCGCCGTGCGGCGCTGACGCACATCGGGTTCGATACCGGCCTCGAACCAGCGCAGCGACGGCGCGATGATGCGGTAACCGCCGATCGCGGTCAGTACCGTACCCAGCAGCACCACCACGAGCAATGCCGGAAGGTCGGCCTTGGGCACCAAAGACTGCGCGGCACTGGAGTTCTGGCGGCCCAGCGAGACCAGGACGATGACCACCTCGGCGGAGGTGAGCAGGTGCGCGAAGACCAGACCGGCGGTGAAACGGGTCGCCCTATTGAGGGACATCGGTGTAGGCCAATGTGTAGCCGTCGGAGGAGAACGTGAACCCTCTGCCGCTGGCCTCACTGCCGCACGACACACCGGAGGCTTCCTGGACGTTGCAACGGAATCCGGCCACCGCAAGTACCGTTCCGAACGGCAGGGTCGCCGCGGGCCCGGGCTGCAAGCTGAATGGATCACCTTCGGCCGCAATGAATTGCGCATCGCCGTCGCGGTCGATCACCAAGGCGTTCGGGGTAGCCGCACCGCCGTCGGCACCGGGCACGGTAGTGGGTGCGCCGGTGATCGACAGCGCCGCAGACCCTGCGGCCTGGCAACCGGCCTGCGCGTGCGGAACGACCGCGCACCGCCACCGGCCGCTGGGCGTGGTGAAGTAGTAGGCCTGCTGCTCGCCGGAGGTGGCGTAGAACTCACCGGCCGTGGCCAGGTGAGCATTGGTGGCGTACGAGGGAAGCGACGGCGGCGCCGCGGACGTCGAAAGGGGTACGTGGGGTTCGCCGGTGTTGATGACGGTGGGCCCGCTGCACGCCGATATCGCGAGCACCGCCCCCACGGGCAACAGCCAGGACCAAGAGGTGGCGTCTTTGCGGCGTGCCATGGGCTCAGCGTAGGGGATCACCCGCCGGCGCCATTGACGCACGCTGAACACAACCGGTGACGCCGCCGCGGCCACCGGGAATGCTGCCGGAGTGACCCGTGTAATACGTTTCAACGCCTTCGACATGAACTGTGTCGCCCACCAGTCTCCCGGCCTGTGGAAACACCCCGAGGATCAATCGGCGCGCTACAAGGACCTCGAGTACTGGACCGAGCTGGCCAAGCTGTTGGAACGCGGCCGCTTCGACGGCCTGTTCATCGCCGACGTGCTGGGTACCTACGACGTCTACGGCGCCAGCGATGAGGCCGCGATCCGGCAGGCGGCCCAGATCCCCGTCAACGACCCGCTGCTGCTGGTGTCGGCGATGGCTTTGGTCACCCAGCACCTCGGCTTCGGCATCACCACCGGCACCGGTTTCGAGCACCCCTACCCGTTCGCCCGGCGTCTCTCGACGCTCGATCACCTCACCAAGGGCCGCGTCGGCTGGAACGTCGTCACCGGGTACCTGCCCGCCGCCGCGCGCAATATGGGCCAGACCGACCAGCCCGCGCACGACGCCCGCTACGACCACGCCGATGAGTACCTCGAGGTCCTGTACAAGCTGTGGGAGGGATCGTGGGAGGACGACGCCGTCGTCCGTGACAAGGACCGTGGCGTGTTCACCGACCCCGACAAGGTGCACCACATCGGGCACGAGGGAACGCATTTCAGCGTTCCTGGCGTCCATCTCTCCGAGCCGTCCCCACAGCGCACCCCGGTGATCTACCAGGCCGGCTCGTCACCGCGCGGGGTCCGGTTCGCCGCCGAGAACGCCGAGGCCATCTTCACCGCAGCGCCGACGAAAGCCATTCTGAGCGAGACGGTGACGACCATCCGGCGTGAACTGGAGATCGCGGGACGTGACCCGTACGCCGTGAAGATCTTCAACTTGTCGACCGTGGTCACCGCGGCCACCGCGGAGGAGGCGCACGCCAAGCACGCCGAGTACCTGTCGTTCGGCGACCCCGAGGGTGCCCTGACGTTCATGTCGGGCTGGATGGGTGTCGACCTGGCCCGCTACGGGTTCGACGAGCCGGTGGGCAATGTCGACTCCAACGCGATCCTGTCCGCGGTGGCAGCGTTCCAGTCCGCGGATCCCGACGGCGGGGAGTGGCAGATCAAAGACATCGCCGAGTGGGGCAAGATCGGTGGCCTCGGACCGCGTTTCGTGGGATCGGGTGCACAGGTGGCGGATTCACTCCAGGAGTGGGTGGAGGAGACCGACGTGGATGGGTTCAACTTCGCCTACGCGATCACGCCCGGATCGTTCACCGACATCGTCGACCACGTGATCCCCGAACTCACCGCACGCGGCGCCTATCAGCCCGAATACGCGCCGGGGACCCTGCGCAACAAGCTGCTCGGCAAGGGTGACCGGCTGCCGCAGGAGCATCGCGGTGCCAGTTACCGTGTCGGCGGCAAGAATTCGACGATCATCGACCGACCCTCGACGCTGCCGTCCTCGGCCGCATCGGTGGCCGCGCAGCCGACTCGGGGCAGGTAGCCACCAGCGTGCGCCTAGGCTGGCCCGGTGGATGCTTCACGACTCCGCCGGGCCACCGGCGCCGATCACGCTGCGGTACACGGCCTCGTTGCCGAGGCCTTCGGGAAGTATGTGGACCGGATCGGCCGACGGCCGGCACCCATGGACGCCGATTTCTCTGCGGCACTGAATGATTCACTGGTGTGGCTGATCGAGCGGGACAACCGCGTGGAAGCCGTGCTGGTGCTCGAACACCACGCCGACCACGTGCTGATCGACACCATCGCCGTCGATCCCGGGGCGCAGGGGCGCGGATACGGCGCCCGACTGCTGGAACGGGCCGAGTCCGATGCCCGCGCACTCGGACTGACCGAGGTGCGGCTCTACACCAATGGGGCGATGACCGAAAATCTGACGTACTACCCGCGTCGTGGGTACGAGGAGACGGGACGCCGGAGTGCGGACGGTTTTCAGCGGGTGTACTTCCGTAAGCGGCTCTAACTCTGACTAACGGGCGCGAGCGTGCGCGTCTGAACACCGACACGCCGCACATGGTGTGCAAACGTGCACGCTCGTTGCTGGTCAGCTCACCCCTACAGCGGGAGCAGGATGTCCTTGACGCTCGGATCGGTCGCCAGGAACTGTTGTACCGCAGGATCTTTGAACGTCTCGACCAGCTTCTTGATGTTCTCGGTGTCGGCCCACTGGGTGCCGATGGTGAGCTGACCGGCGAACTCGTCGGGCGCCGGGGGCGCGAAGATCTGCTGCTTGAGCGGCACCTTGGCGGCGAGGTAGTACTCGGTATAACCGACGGCGGCGTCCAGATCCGGCAGCGAGCGGGACTGCGCGGCGAAGTCCAGCAGGGTGAATCGCAGGTGCTTGGGGTTGCCCTCGATGTCCTTCTGCGTCGCCTGCCACTTGTCGGTGCCGGGCTTGAGCGTGATCAGACCGGCGCGCTCCAGCAGCCAGAGACCCTGCGCCTCGTTGGCGGGGTCGGAGTACAGCGAGACGTTGGCACCGTCGGGCAGTTGGGACACGTCGGTGTATTTGTCGGACCAGATTCCGAAGCCCCACCGGAATACCGGGGTCGCGGCGGTCTCACGGAAGTCAGGGTTGGCCTCCAGCACCTGGCCCAGCCACAGCTTGTGCTGATAAACCGTGCCTGCCACCTCGCCGTCGTTGACGGCCCGGTTGATGGTGTTGCTGTCCGACAAGCCGCGGAAGGCGACCTTGATCCCGTGCCGGGGTGCGACTTCCTTGCCGATGTACTCGATCAGTGCCTGCTCTGCGGCGTTGCCCTCGTTGGTGGCGACCACCAGCGTTGCTCCGGCAATCTCGTTGGCGGACTTGGTCTCATTGAAGAAGGCGTAGCGGACGACGACGGCACCGACGATGACGACGGCGAGCCCGAGCGCGATCCAGGCCCACTTCGCGTTCCGCTTGAGTTCGAAACCGTGGTCATCCTGTTCTCGGCCGGTGTCTGTGGTGGGCGTGGTGGTCATGCGGGAACCTTTCGGCGCAGGGGTGAAGTGATGTGGCCCCGGCGGTGCGGGGTGGTGTACCGGACCAGCGCGTCGCCGGTGAGTTGGACCAGCGCGACGGTGATGACCAGGATGACGATGGTGGCGAGCATCACGCCCTGATCGAACCGCTGGTAGCCGTATGTGACTGCGACATAACCGATCCCGCCCGCGCCGATGGTCCCGGCGATCGCGGAGTATTCGATCATCGCGATGATGTTGATGGTCAGGCCGCCGATGATGGAGGGCACCGCCTCGTTGAGCTGGGCGGTGCGGATGATCTGCAGCCGGGATCCGCCTGAGGCCCGGGCCACCTGGACGACGGCCGGTGGCACCGAACGCAGTGAGTTCTCCACGATGCGGGTGAAGAAGGCGATGCCGGCCAGCGACATCGGCACCACCGCGGCGGCGATACCGATGTTGGTGCCGGTGATGAAGCGGGTGAACGGCATGATCGCCGCCATCAGGATCAGGAAGGGCAGCGATCTGCCGATGCTGATCACCCAGCTCAACGTGGTGTGCAGGGCTGGATTCTCGAACAGTCCGCCCTGACCCAGATTGTGGATCAGTGCACCGAGCGGGATGCCGACCAGCACCACGATGGACATCACGATCCCGACCATGATCAACGTGTCCAGCAGAGCCGGGAAGAGCAGTGCGGGCAATTCGTTGAACGGAACCTTGCTGTTGGCCAGCAGCATGTCGGTCACGCCACCACCTCCAGCTGGTGGTCGAACCGAGGGGCGCAGCGCAAGGGCGCGCGCGATGCCGACCCGTTGGCGCTGGCCACCGGACAACTGGAACGGATAGTGCTGCGCGCGTTGCGAAAGCCCCACCCGGTCGAGCAGTTCGGCCACCCGCTTCTGCGCCTCGGCGGCGGTGACCCCGAGGTACTCCAGGGGCAGCGCGACGTTCTCGGCTGCGGTGCGCCGCTCCAGCAGTCCCGAGGACTGGAAGACGGTCCCGATCCGGCGGCGCGCGACACGCAACTTGCGGGCCGACAGGGTGGTCAGGTCGTCGCCGTTGACCACCACCGATCCCGAGGAGGGGAGTGTCAGCAGGTTGATACATTGCGCCAGGGTGCTTTTGCCGGCCCCGCTGGGACCCACCACGGCGAGGATCTCGCCGGTGTCCACGCGGAAGTTGATCCGATCCAGCACCACCGTGCGCTGCGCACCGTGACCGTAAGCCTTGGTGACATCGGTGAGTTCGATCATGGGCGTCGACGCTGTCAGAACGGACAGTGCGGCGAAACCTTTGCACTCAGCGTGAATGCAGACGACCCTGATTGACTCCAGGCTGAGCAGAAGCATTGAGCCCGGTGCGGTCGACGGCCACACTCAGTCCGTTATGAGTATCGACGAGTCGCAAGCCGACACCAGTTCCCACGGATTCACCCTGCAGAAGCGCCGCACGTGGCCTTTCATCGCGATCGCCGTCGCGCTGGTGGTGGCTGTCGCCGCCTACTTCTTTGTGTTCCGTAGCAACGGAACCCAGTCGGCCAATGAGACGGCGGGCGCCACGTTGCAGGTGGTGTACCTCGACTCCAATCCCGCGGAGAAGGCGATCATCGACTACATCGGAGAGCATGTCGCTTCCGATTACGACGTGAACGTCGCCGCCGTCGGACTCGGTGACAGCACCCAGATCAACAGCGCGATCAACGACGGCCGGTACGCCGGTACCATTTTCCAGCATCGGCATTGGTTGCAGCAGGTGCTGGATGCCAATCCCGGATTCAAGGAGCAGGCGGCAACGGGCCCGTTCTTCCACTGGGTGTTCGGCATCTGGTCGGACAAGTACAAGTCCGTGCAGGATCTTCCCGACGGCGCGACCGTGTCGTTGCTCGCCGATCCGGCGAACAACGCCCAGGGCATCTGGTATCTGGCTCAGGCCGGCCTGATCACTTTGCGGCCGGATGCCGACGTCACTGCGTTGACGCAGAAGGACATCGCCACCAATCCCAAGAACCTGAAGTTCACCCTGCTCGACTTCGGCGCCCAACCGCGTGCACTGCCCGACTTGGACGCCATCGTCGGCTACGCCGAGTCGTTCCTCGCCGCAGGGGTGCCGGAGGACAAGCTCATATTCGCCCCGAAGTCTCCCGACGAGTTCGCCTCGGTGCTGACGGTGGGCAGCAACTACGTCGACACCCAGAACATCCAGAACCTGATCAAGGCGTTCAAGGATCCGCGGGTGCAGACGTTCATCGAGAACGATCCCGAAGTGAAGAAGCTGGCACTGCCCGGTAACCCGGCATGACCCGACAGCTCCATTTCGGACTGAACGTGTTGTCCGACGGGATGCATCCGGCGGCTTGGCAGCACCCCTCCGCCGATCCGAACTGGTTCACCGACCCGGCCTACTGGATCAACCTGGCGCGCATCGCCGAACGCGGCACCCTGGACGCGCTGTTCCTGGCCGACAGTCCGTCATTGTTCCAGTCGCCCGGTGAGCCGCTGGTCGCCCCGCCACTGGCCCTGGATCCGATCGTGTTGTTGTCGACCCTGGCGTCGGCGACCACGCATCTGGGCCTGATCGGCACGGTGTCGACCTCGTTCGAGGAGCCATACAACCTGGCGCGCCGGTTCGCGTCGCTGGACCACCTCAGCTGCGGCCGGGTGGCATGGAACGTCGTCACCAGTAGCGATCCATACGCCTGGAACAACTTCGGCCGTGCGGGAAATCCGTCCGCGCAGCCGGCGCGCGACGAACGGTACCGCCGCGCAGCAGAATTCATCGATGTGGTGCGCGCTTTGTGGGACTCCTGGGATGACGACGCGGTGCTCGCCGACAAGCGCACGGGAGCGTTCAGCCGGGTCGGGTCCATCAACACCATCGACCATCGCGGTGAGTTCTTCCGCGTCGACGGTCCGCTTACCCTGCCCAGGTCCCCGCAGGGGCACCCGGTGCTGTTTCAGGCCGGCGGTTCAGCGGGCGGACTGGATCTGGCGGCCCGCTACGCCGACGGGGTGTTCGCCGCGCAGGCATCACTGCCGGATGCGTTGCGCAATGCAGAGGAATTGCGGACGCGAACCGTGGCCCATGGGCGACCGCGCGACGCCGTCAGGATCATGCCGGGGTTGTCCTACGTGCTCGGCAGCACCGAGGAGGAGGCGCACCGACGGCACCGGGAGCTCAACGACCTGGCGGGGGAGCGCCGGCTGGCGCACCTGGCAGGTCAGCTTAGCGTCGACCCGGCGGAGCTGGAATGGGATAAACCGTTGCCGCGGTGGTTGATCGATGGCGCCGAGACCACCGTGGGGTCCCAGGGTGCCCGCGACATCGTCGTCAACCTGGCCCGCCGGGAGAACCTCACGGTGCGACAACTTCTCGACCGGGTGATCACCTGGCACCGCCTGGTGGTGGGATCGCCGGAACAGATCGCCGATGCCATCGAGGAGTGGTTCGTCGCCGGCGCGGTGGACGGCTTCAATCTGATGCCCGACGTCTTCCCTTCCGGCTTGGAGCTTTTCGTCGATCATGTGATCCCGATCCTGCGTGACCGGGGACTGTTCCGACGGGAGTATCGGCACACCACGTTGCGCGGGCATCTCGGACTGGAACGGGTCCCTGATCGCCGCGCCACGCTACCCGCGCAGGCTAGCGGTCTGTGATCCCCGTGCGCACATAGGCTTCGACGAGGTCGGCGATGATTGTGGCGCCCCGGCTGTTCTGATGGACGTGGTCGGTGGTCAGCAGCAGGCCGCGACGTTCGCCGATCCGATCCCAGGACCGCCGCAGCAGAAGATGCTGCACCATCGCCGAATACCACGCTCGTTCGCCGGACGGCAGCGGCACCTGCACGGCATCGTTCAATCGCAGGTGGTCGCATTGGTGCTCGAACAACGGTAGGTAGTCCACGTTCCGCCGGCGCGCGATCTCCGCGGTGATCTCGGCGAATTCCCGGCCGGTCCGCACCGCCGGGGAATCCAGTTCCTGGCCGAGCACCGGGGGCGAGAGTACCGCGATACGTGCATCGGTCTCGGCCTGCAGACGACCCACGATCGCGTCGAGATGCTCGCGAAAGTGCTGTGCGCTCGGGGCGTACGGCAAGTCGCACCGTTTGATGAGCAGTCGGGCGTTGGCGTCGCTCAGGGTTCCCCACACGTCGTTGGTTCCGATCAGGACCGTGACGACCGTGGGCCGTTGTTCGATGATCGGATCGAGGCGTTGCAACAGCCCGTAGGACACTTCGCCGTTCACCCCGTCTGCGGTCACGGTGACGTCGTCATCGCGCAGACGTTGCGTCAGCATTCCGGCGTAGCCCACCCCGTATTCGCCGCGGGTGTTGCTGTCGCCGATGCACATCACCGCGACGCTCATGCCGCGGTACGCAATTCGAACCGCAGTACATGACCCAGCAGGCCCGTGCTGGCGTCCGTCGCAAAGCCCGCTTGGGCGCCTTCGTCGGTAAACTCTGCGGGGGCGAACAGCCGGAACGGCGATCGGTCCAGTCGGTGAATCGCGGTGGCCAGCGGGGTGCGCACCAGGTCGTAGCCGACGAACACCCCGCCAGGACGCAACACCCGGGACGCCTCCCGCAGCGCTGCCTCCCAATCGATCACGTGATGCAGCATCAGGCAGCTCACCACCGCGTCGAACGAGTCGTCGGGGAACGGCAGCGAGGTGGCGTCGGCGTTACGCACCGAGGTGTTCGGCGTATCGCGCAGCCGGTCGGTGGCCGCCGACACCATGACGGGGTCCAGATCCGTGGCAGTCATCGTGACGCCGGGGTGTTCGCGTACCAACTGTTCGGCGATGGCCCCGCTGCCGCTGCCGATTTCGAGCACGTCACGCCCCAGCGTCTCGGCTGCCAGCGAGCGGACCACCGCTCCGGTGCTCGTACGCCACAGCGCTCCACAGCAGAACGCCCGTTCGACTTTCGACATCGCCGGCATGGTGTTGTTCCCTTTCGTAGGCTTACGCCCTCAGCCTGCTTTGTGTCCCTCGGGTGCGCTTGTACGGATCCGTCCAGTCTCCCCGTACCTCCGGTCGACGCCAAGTCATTGGCTCCGTCGGCCTTTTCACGACGCTGATGAAATTCGAGTACTCCGATACGTGACGCCCCAGGACTCAATCTCGCGAGCATAGTTCCACCGCCCCGTTCGGAGCGGATTCGGGACGAACCAGGGAGGGAATCGACATGGGCAACTGGCGATGGACTGGGAATCACGCGGACGCACCATCCGCAGCAACGGCAGCGAACGCCGCTGGCTGTGGTGCCGGTGAGGCGATATTCGAAGTCAACGACGGGGGAACCGTGGGACTGTACGTCTACGACAACGCCGTCGGGAGTTTCAAGAAGTGGGGCTGGACGGGCAACCACGCGGACGCACCATCTGCAGTGACGTTCGCCAACAACGAGGGTTGTGAGGTCGGCGAAGCGGTCTACGCCGCGAACGACAATGGCACCGTCGGGCTGTACCTGCTGAGGTAGTCGCCCGGTCGTCGCTCGTAGGCGGGCCGGCGATTGCATTCGCTCACCCGCCTACGCGTGCAACCACGCCGTGACGCCGGCCCATACTTCGATACCTAGGCGCGAAGCTCGCGGGCCAGCGTGCTCGGTGATCCGCCGAGCATCTCCCAGCAGGCCCGGTTCGCGTGCGCGCTGTCGGTGAAGCCGGCGCTGTGGGCGGCCTCTGTCACGGACCCACCGTCGCGAAGGTGTTCCAGCCCCGCGACGAGCCGAAGCCACCGTGTTGTCGCCGAAAACGAGGTTCCTGTCTGCCTTTTGAACAATCGGCCAAGATAGTCGGGGGACAGGGCCACCGCCCTGGCGATCGACGCCAGATCGGCGCGCTCGGCCAAGTCGGCGCGAACGAGGTCGACGGCTTGGCGTAGCTGCGGATGCAGGTTCGGCCCGGCCGTGTGCGCGGTCAGCCAGGCAATCAGGTGGCGTATCGCCTGTTCGAGTTCGTGCTCGGCGAATAGTGTTGCCACACAATCAGATAATTCATCATCGAGAACCATGACACCGCCGCGGGCACGGGCGTTGATGCCTGCACCGGGAGCGGTCTCGGGCCGTAGGTACAGCGATATCGGGGTCACCCCGGCCGCGCAGCCGAGCGCATGGCGCGTGCCACTGCCTATCGCGACCGCGCGGCATTGCCTGCTCACCCCGTCAGAGGTGGTCAGCTCGAGCGGACCGTCCAGTCCAACCGCCACCTGCACCGCAGGGTGGTGATGCATGGCGATGTCACCGAACGCGCCGGCGACGGCCAATTCACCGTCTTGCCCGATCCAGGTGCTCTGCACGTCGTCATCGTAAGCACAGCCGCGGCGTCTGGACGCGGTCCACCTCGTGTGGTGTACTCCTTTCACAGACCGACCGACCGGTCGGTGAAAGTACGGAAGGGATGACATGACGCGAATCGAGCGGTGTGCCGAGGCCCTCGGACTGTGTATTGCTGCGGCACTTCTACTGATGTGCACCGGGTCACCGGCATCGGCATTCTCCCGGCCAGGTCTGCCGGTCGAATACCTCGATGTGCCGTCGCCGTCCATGGGACGCGATATCCGGGTTCAGTTCGAATACGGGGGACCGCATGTCGTGTATCTCCTCGACGGAATGCGCGCCCAGGATGACTTCAGCGGGTGGGATATCAACACGCCGGTGTTCGAGTGGTACGACGGATCCGGGCTGTCGCTCGCCTTGCCGGTGGGCGGCCAGTCCAGCTTCTACACCGACTGGTACCAGCCGTCCAAGGGCAACGGACAGGCCTATACCTACAAGTGGGAGACATTCCTGAGCCGCGAGCTTCCCGAGTGGCTGGCCACCAACCGCAACGTGGCCACCACCGGCAACGCCGCGGTCGGATTGTCGATGGCGGGATCGTCGGCGCTGTCGCTGGCCATGTACTACCCGACGCAGTTCGTCTATGCCGGCGCACTGTCGGCGGCGCTCAACCCATCGGAGGGTTGGTGGCCGACTCTCATCGGGATCGCGATGAACGACGCCGGCGGGTATAGCGCCGAGAGCATGTGGGGGAAGTCCAGCGAACCGGCCTGGAAACGCAACGACCCGACGGTCAACGTCGCCACGTTGGTCGCGAACAACACCCGACTCTGGATCTACTCGGGCACCGGGGTGCCCACCGACGTCGATGCCGGATCCGGCGCAGGCAACCTGGCCGCCGCAAAGTTCCTGGAGAAGTTCTTGGCGCGGACCAGTGTCACGTTCAAGGATCTGTACGTCGCCGCGGGCGGCCGCAACGCGGTGTTCAACTTCCCCGACGGTGGCACCCACA
This sequence comes from Mycobacterium sp. P2_H7, assembly GCF_056403275.1. Lineage (NCBI taxonomy): Bacteria > Bacillati > Actinomycetota > Actinomycetes > Mycobacteriales > Mycobacteriaceae > Mycobacterium > Mycobacterium sp. P2_H7. The sequence goes on from NZ_JBFUFU010000012.1 coordinate 179,981, forward strand.
CCTGGGCGTACTGGGGTCAGCAACTTCAACAGATGAAGCCGGACCTCCAGCGAGTCCTGGGGGCGGCGGCATGAACGGCGCTATATTGCAGCGTGCACAGGAACAATCCGACGGAGCGTCGGTGACGCGCCAGGAGGCCGCGGCCCGTACCCGCGAATCGCTGCTCGACGCCGGTGTCCGCCTCGCCAAGACCACCGGACTCGCGGGGCTGAGCGTCAACCGCATCGTCGAGGAAGCCGGCGTCTCCAAGGGCGCGTTCTTCCACCACTTTCCCGACCGCGCCACTTACCTACTGGTGCTGCACCGCGACTTTCACGACCGGATCCTCGCCGAAGCCAGAGCGGTTCTCGCCGAGGTGCCCCCGGGTCCTGAGCGCCTGCTGCGGGCAACCCGCACCTATCTGGACGCCTGCCTGCGTGAACGAGGGGTGCGGGCGCTGCTCCTGGAAGCACGGGCCGAACCGGTGACTGCGGCAGAGGTGCGCGCGCGTAACGCCCAGAACGCGGAAAGCTGTCAGGCAGATTTCGCGGCGATGGGCTGGACCCAACCGTATGCGGCGGCTCAACTCTGGGTAGGGATGGCCGCCGAAGCCGCGTTGCTGGAATTCGATGCGGGGCATCGCGTTACAGAACTCCGGAAGGCACTGGCCCGCTACGTCGAAGCCGACCCGCAGGCTATCGGGGGATGACGGCGCGGTCGATCACCATCGAGACCCCGAACGGTCCGGTGGATGCCGAACTGATGACGCCGACTGGCCCGGGTCCCTGGCCAGGAGTCGTCGTCGTGCACGACCTGCGTGGGCCGACACCCGAGATGGCCGGCTGCATGGCGAGCTTCGCGGCGCGTGGATTCCTCACCGTCGCACCGGATCTCTACACCCGCGGGGGAGCCGCCCGTTGCGTCACACGCACCCTCTACGCGATGCTGGCTCGCAGCGGCGCCGCCGTCGATGACCTGAACGCGGTACGCGAGCTGCTGGCGGGCCGGCCGGACTGCACGGGACAGATCGGTATCGCGGGGTTCTGCATGGGCGGTGGTTTCGCTCTGGTGATGGGAACCAAGGAATTCCAGGCTTCTGCCCCTTTCTATCCCACCATTCCGCCGGTTTACGACTCCATCGCGCGCACGTCGTGTCCCGTGGTGGCCAGCTACGGCAGCCGCGATATCTTGAACCCGGGCAGCGGCCGACGCCTGCAGAATGCACTCGATCGTCACGGCGTGCCCAACGACGTCAAGGTGTATGGGGGAGTGGGGCATTCGTTTGCCAACGAATTACCCCATCAGCCGCTGCAGCGCATCATTGGATTCGGCCACAATGATGCCGCCACCGAGGATGCCTACGACAGGGTGCTGACCTTTTTCGAGAAGACGCTCACTTAGTCCCGAAGATGCGGTCGCCGGCATCGCCGATCCCGGGCACGATGTAGCCGTGCTCATCGAGAGCACGGTCGACGGCAGCGGTGAAGATCGCGACGTCGGGATGCGCCTCGTGCAACGCGGCGACGCCCTCGGGGCAGGTGAGCAGGCAGACGAACTTGATGGATCTGGGGGAGTGCTCCTTGAGCCGCTCCACGGCCGCGACCGCCGAGTTACCGGTGGCCAGCATCGGGTCGACCAGCACGACGTCGCGCTCATGCAGGTCGTGCGGCATCTTGAAGTAATACTCCACGGCGATATGGGTTTTCGGGTCGCGATACAGACCGATGTGCCCGACGCGGGCGCCCGGCACGACGTCCAGCATGCCGTCGAGGATTCCGCTGCCGGCCCGCAAGATCGACACGAAGACCAGCTTCTTGCCGTCGATGACGCGCCCTCTCGTCACCTCCAACGGCGTCTCCACCTCGACCTCCTGTGTGGGGATGTCGCGCAATACCTCATAGGTCATCAGCGTGGAGATCTCACGCAGCAGCGTGCGAAAACTCTTGGTGGACGCGTCCTTGTTACGCAGCAGGGTCAGTTTGTGCTGCACCAGCGGATGGTCGATCACGTGCACATCGCTCATGTCTCAGAACACCGTCCCGTCGCTGATGATGGTCAAGGGGGGCAGTCCGTCTCGCAGCCGACGCGCGGTGGCCCGGCCGGCCTGCCAGGTACCGCCTTCCAGCACGCACGCCAGCGGCACGTCGGCCCCCAGGTCGGCGCGCACCAGCGGCGCGAGCTCATCGAGCAGGGCGACCGTCAGCGCCCGCCATTCCACCACCAGCTCGTCACCGACCGCCCAATCTCGTTGCGCGGCATCCGGATCACGCAACGTCAGGAGGCCGGTATCGAGCAGCAGCCCGCCGTTGCGGTATTCCGGCAACCCGGTGAGCTCGTCTATCCCGGTGACCGAGACACCCGCCCACCCGAACGGCTCCAACAGCGAATAGGTCAGCCACTGGGACAGCTTGTGGAACGGCATCCACCCCGCACTCGCCCCGGAGCCGGGCACCGCACGGTGGCGCCAGACATCGCCGAGCGCTTCATCGCCGATCATGTTGCCGGTCAACCAGATACCCGACAGGGAAGTCAGCAACAGCGACAGGATCGCGTGCGCGGACACGACATTGTCGGGACCGACCAGCACGTCGAACATCGCGCCCGGACGGCCGTCCGGGCCGTACACCGCGGAGTTCGCGGCCAGGGTGTCACCGAGTCGGCGCAGCAGCTGGGCCCGCCCCTCGAGCCCGACCAGCTGATTGTCGGCAGTGACCTGGAAGGCGCCGGCGAGCAGTTCGGGAGTCACCGCGCGCAGGCCCGCGGCATCGACACGTAGCGGCTGGTCGGAGTCGGTGGAGAACAGGCCGTCGGTGAAGGCGTGCCAGCTGGCCACGCCCAGACCTTCCGAACGGGTGAAGCACTGCCCGCTGGCCGCTTCTGCATAGCGCCACTGCGGGCCGGCGCCGGCATCGAGGAGCACGCTGACCACCGTGAGGTCGATCATGGCGTGGGCGTCCATGTCCGCGCGGCGGGTCACCCCGCCGACCTCGAAGTGCCGCCACCGGCTGTGGAACGGGACGGCCAGATCGGGATAGCGGCTGCGGGTCACCGTGGCGACCTCGGCGGCGGTGGGTGTCAGCAGCGCATCATCGACGGTGAACCACGCCGATTCCCCGGCGCGCGCACGCTCCAGGAGAAAGCGGGCGCGCTCGCGGATCGCGGTCGTGGTGCGGAGTTCGGCGACCGGATCTGTCACTCCAGACCTCGGCCCTTGACGTTCTTGAGCGCGTCGGCGTCGGGCACGTCACCCGGGGTGAAATAGCCCGCGGCCATCTTGGCGTCGATCTCCACCCGGGCGTCGGCGGGGACCAGCTCGTCGGGAATGTTGACGCGCTCGCCGACCTCGATACCGGAACCGGTGATCGCGTCGTACTTCATGTTGCTCATCGACACCAGACGATGGATCTTGCGGATGCCCAGCCAGTGCAGCACATCGGGCATCAATTCCTGGAACCGCATATCCTGCACTCCCGCAACACATTCGGTGCGGGCGAAGTATTGATCGGCGGTGTCCCCACCGACCTGGCGTTTGCGGGCGTTGTAGACCAGGAACTTGGTGACCTCGCCCAGTGCGCGACCCTCCTTGCGCGAGTAGGCGACCACTCCGACCCCACCGCGCTGCGCACCCAGAATGCATTCCTCGATGGCGTGGGTCAGATAAGGCCGGCACGTACAGATGTCGGAACCGAACACATCGGAGCCGTTGCACTCGTCATGCACACGAGCGGTCAACTCGACCGACGGATCGGCCAAGTCCTGTGCGTCGCCGAAGATGTAGACCGTCTGTCCACCGATGGGCGGCAGGAACACCTCGAGATCGCTGCGGGTGACCAGCTCGGGGTACATCCCACCGGTCTCTTCGAACAGCACCCGCCGAAGATCCGTTTCACTGCAGCCGAATCGGGCCGCCACACCCGGCAGGTGCCACACCGGTTCCAGCGCGGCCTTGGTGACCAGCGCCGCGCCGCCATCGAACAGGAACCGGCCGTCCGGGCGCAACCTACCCTTGGCGATGGCCTCGGCGATCTCGGGCAGGATCACGTGCGCCTTGGTGACGGCAATGGTGGGGCGGATGTCGTGGCCCGCTGCCAGTTCGGTCGCGAAGGACTCGGCGACGGTGGCACCCCACGGATCCAGGCTGACGATCTTGTCCGCGTCGCCCCACTGTGGGTAGGGGCCGATCTTGTCGGTGGGGGCGGTGTTGGTCAGGTCCGCCCGGTGCGCGCGGGACAGCGCGCCCGCCGCGACCGCCAACGCGCGGTAGACGCTGTAGGAGCCGCTGTGCGTGCCGACGACGTTGCGGTGTGCGCGCGTGCTGGTGGTGCCGACCACCGGTCCGCGCTCGGCGGCGGTGGCCGCGCCCCAGCTGATCGGCAGCGCGCCGGAGCCGCCGCTGTGCGAGGTCAGGCGGATATGACCGGGCTTCGGTGTGACGGTGTCTGCCATCGTCGCTCCTTTGCTCGCTGGAACCCCAGCAGGGAAGGCGCCAGCTTAGCGACTCAGGATGACCGGCGCCGGGCGATACGAGTGACACTGCGCCTCACCTGCGGCACAGTTGTTCTATGAGCAGTCAGAAGATACCGAAACCAGGTGATCTGAGGGCCGCCGCGCAGGCGGCTGTCGACTCGGCCCAATCGGCGGTCGAGGCGGCGCAGGCAGTGGCCAACGGCGCGATGCGCATCCCACCGGCCTCGGTCCAGTTGGCTGGGCAACTACCGGATCTCATCGAGAATCTGGCCACCGCAACCGAACGCCTCAACACGACGATCGACCGCACCGAACGCTATCTGGCGATGGCCGATCCGATGTTCCGCACCCTGGACCGGCTGCTGCCCCAGCTGGAGGCGCTTGTCGCGACCGGGAACGACGTGTTCCGGATGCTGTCGAGCATTCCCGGGGTGTCCAGGCTGGGTAAGTTCACGGGTCGGGGGTCAGACGGACGCAGCTGAGCCGGGCCTCACCGCAATGAGTACCGGATCGGCAGGTGCTTGAGGCCGCCGACGAAGGTGGTGGCCGACAGCTCGGGCTCACCGGCCAGTTCGATCGAATCGAGCCGGGGGAGCAGCTCAGTGAACAGACTGGTCATCTCCATCCGTGCGAGCGCCGCACCCAGGCAGTAGTGCACGCCATAGCCGAAGGAGACGTGCTTGTTGGGGTCACGGCCGATGTCGAACCGGAACGGATCGTCGAAGACCTCTTCGTCCCGGTTTCCCGAGGCATAGGCCAGATAGACCGATTCCCCGGCGGCGATCGGCACACCACGCACCTCGGTGTCGGCGGTCGCGGTCCGCATGAATTCCTTGACCGGCGTGGTCCACCGGATCATCTCCTCGATCGCGGTGGGCAGCAGCCCGGGATCTGCGTTCAGCCGGGCCAGTTCGGCCGGGTGGTCGATGAGCGCCCGGAGCCCACCGGAGATCGCATCCTTGGTGGTGTCGTGGCCGGCGCTGGCGATGATGACGTAGTAGGAGACGGTGTCCATGTCCGACAGCGGCTCGCCGTTGATGGTGCCGTTGGCGACGGCCGAGGCCAGGTCGTCGGTGGGGCGTTCGCGCCGCGACGCCGTCAGCGCTGCGAAGTAGGTGAAGAAGTCCATGAGCACGGCGAGGATCTCGTCGCTGCCGCCGGCACCGCGTTTGTGTTCGGCGTCGTCCCCGCCGAACAGCTCCTGGGTGAGTTTGAGCATGCGCGGGAAGTCGTCCTCGGGCAGGCCCAACAGCGACAGGATCACGTACAGCGGGTAATTCACTGCGACATCGGTGACGAAATCGCACTCCGGGCCGGTGTCGCGCATCATGTCGACGTACCGCTTGGCCAGCTCGTCGACACGAACTTTCAAGTCGCGCATTGCTTTCGGGCGGAACCAGTCCGCACCGATCTTGCGGATGTCGCGGTGGTGCGGATCGTCCATGTGCACCAGGGTGCGCAAGCCGATGCCCGCTTCCTGCTGCGCCTTGAGCGTGTCGTCGCTACCCGCCGGCATCAGCAGCGGGCGCGGGCCGCTGACGAACAACGCGTTGTCGCGTTCGATGGCCATGATGTCGGCGTGCTTGGTGATGGCCCAGAAGGGCCGGTACGGCGGGTTGTTCACCCAGGCGACCGGCTCGTTGGCGCGCAACCATGTGAGGTTGGTGTGCAGCCGCTCGTCGTCCGCGTAGGCCGACGGATCAGCCAACACCTTTCCGTGTTCACTGGCGCTGCGATCGGTCACCGTCGTCATGGCGCCCATGGTGCCACGCGCCGCCTGCGCCTGCGCTCACCGATGGCCGCGAACCTGACCGTCAACCCGTCGATGAACGATGTCAGGGCCAATTCGAAACTTGCCGTGTCGATTTCATCGGCCTTGCCGCGCAGCAGGTGGGCCTGGTTCATGTGTGGATAGCGGTCGCGGTAGACCTGTACGTCGTCGGCGAACCCGCGCGAGAAGGACCCGACCGTCGAGCCGAGCACCAGCGACCGGGTCGCCGCACCGATCAACGTGGCGTCCCGCGGCGGCCAGCCGGCTCGCACCAGTCCACCGTGTACGACGTCGGCGATGCGCAGGCTCGCATCACGCTGCCCGATCCCGCCGGCCAGGTAGGGCACCAGGTTGGGGTGTGCGGCCAGCGCGGCCCGGTAGGAGCGTGCCCACCCGGCCAGCCCCACCGGCCAGTCCGCGCCGTCGTCGAACGCAATGGTCTCGACGTCACTGATAACGCGGCTCGCGACGTCGTCCAGAACGTCGTCCTTGGTGGGGTAGTGCTTGTACAGCGAGGCCGCCTGGACTCCGAGTGCGGTGGCGAGCTTGCGCATCGACAGGCCCTCCAGGCCGTCGCGGTCGATCATCTCCAGCGCTGCGTCGCGGATACGGTCCCGGCTGAGCAGCGGGACGCGAGGACGGCCCACGACGCACCTCGCCTTCCGGACGCTTGCCTTAGCTAACGATGTTAGCTTAAGATGGTGCACATAAGCTAACACTGTTCGCTATTGGGCGCCACGCCCCGAGGAGACACCGATGCGCAGGACCGTTTTCAACCAGGAGCACGAGGACTTCCGGGCCATGATCCGGGCGTTCATCGAAGCCGAGGTCGTGCCGGTCTATGACAAGTGGTTCGAAGAGGGCATCGCGCCGCGCGACTTCTACTACAAGCTGGGCGAGCTGGGCATCTTCGGCATCGAGATCCCCACCGAATACGGTGGCTCCGGCCTCGATTCCTACAAGTTCCAGGCCATCATCACCGAGGAATGCGCCCGCGCCGCGGTGTCCTTCGGCGGTTCCAGCGTGCACGTCGGACTATGCCTGCCGTACCTGAAGGCGCTGGCGACCGAGGAACAGAAGCAGCGCTGGTATCCCGGCATGATGAGCGGCGAGACCATGTTCGCCATCGCGATGACCGAACCCGGAACCGGTTCGGACCTGGCCGGCATGCGCACCACGGCCAAGCCCTCCGGTGACGGCACGCATTACGTGCTGAACGGGTCGAAAACCTTCATCACCGGCGGCGTACACGCTGATCGGGTCATCGTGTGCGCCCGCACTGCACCGCCCCGTGAGGACGACCGCCGTTTCGGGATCACCCTGCTGGTCGTGGATACCAAGTCGCAGGGGTACCAGGTCGGCCGCAAACTCGACAAGCTGGGCCTTCGGGTGTCCGATACCGCTGAACTGAATTTCACCGACGTGGTCGTGCCCGCCGAGGACGTGCTCGGCGAGGTCAACATGGGCTTCTCCTATCTGGGCCAGAACCTGCCGCGTGAACGCCTCGGCATCGCCGTCGGCGCCTACGCGCAGGCCAGGGCAGCGGTGCGGTTCGCCGTCCAGTACACCAAGGACCGCACGGTCTTCGGTAAGCCCGTCGCCGCCTTCCAGAACACCAAGTTCGAACTCGCGGCATGCCAGGCCGATGTCGACGCGCTGGAGGCGGTCATCGACCGGGCCATGGAAGCACATGACGTCGACGAACTGACCGCCGCCGACGCCGCCTCGGCCAAGCTGTTCTGCACCGACGTCGCCGCCCGCGTCATCGACCGCTGCCTGCAGCTGCACGGTGGATACGGGTACATCAACGAGTATCCGATCGCCCGCCTGTACGCCGACAACCGCGTCAGCCGCATCTACGGTGGCACCAGCGAGGTCATGAAGATGATCATCGCGAAGAACATGGGTCTCTAGACTCAGGGCGTCCAGGTTCCGTACGGGACAAGAGGATTGGTCCCGTACGGGATGTGTGGATTCGCGCCACCGGTCGACTGGTCGCGGGGGATGACGATGGTCGGCACGTGCTGATTGGGACTACCGACCGCGGGGCGCGGCCGGAGTTCCGCCGGCACGTTGGGTGGAAGCACCACCGCGCCACCGGGTCCGGCGGCCTCGGCCGCGGCGACGCGGTCGTGGGTGATGGTCGGGTCATTCAACGGCATCGTGTCGGCGCCCATGAACGTCCCAACTCCGACAATGACTTTCGCCGCTCCTGCGGTCAGCATCTCGATCATGTCTTCCACGATGCCGGAGAAATCCGGAATCGGCCGCCTTCTCTAAGCGATCTCATATTTGGGTGGCGAGGTGTAACTGACGACTTTCGTAGCTATTCGCCTCGGACTGGTGATGTGCAGATCGGCGAAAGACCCTTTGTGGCAGGACCTTCCAGAAGGGAGCCGTCCGGTGCGAACCGCGAACCGTGCAACGGACACTCCCACGCGTGGTCTACGTTGTTCCATCGCACAATGCCACCGAGGTGAGGGCAGATGCCGGAGACAGTTTCGCGGGTGCCACTGACCGCACTGGTGGCTTGTGGCTTCCACGGCGGGCCCGACACGACGCCGCCGCCGTCAGCGGGCGCACTCGGCGTCGGATTGAGTGGTGCCAACCAGCCGGCCGCGAGATTGAGGGCGACTTCGGCGTTGTCCTTGAGGGCTTTCGTGATGCCCGCCAGATTATGAGAACTCCAGCTGCCGAACGCCTCTGCCCAATCCATCCGTCCGCCGAGTATGCGAGACGACAGGGCCAAAGCAGCCGCCACACCATTGGTCATGCCCCACTTGTCGAAGCCCGTCGCGACGAAGATGCGGTCGGTCCTGGGTAACAAGGGGCCAACAAAAGGCAATTCACCTGCGGGGCTGTAATCCTGAGCTGACCAGCGGTGCGTCTGAACTGCGCCCGGGTAGTGAACGGTGGCCCAGCGGCCCAACTCGTCGACGGCCGCAGCCGGATTGCTCTCACGGCCCACCGAGTGTCCCGCCCCGCCCACGATGAGCTTGTCACCGTCGGGCGTCGGGGCGTAACGCACCGAGCGGGTTGGCGAGTCGACCGAGATGTACATGGACCGCGTGATGTCGCCGGGCACGTCGAAGGCCAGGCAGTATGACCGCTGGGCCTTCAACCGCGCGAAGAATGCGCCGCGGTCCAGGATCGGTGTTCCGGTCGCCAAGACACATTGGTCGGCATTGACCGAGACGTGCCCCTCTCTCGAGTCGTCGACGTCCTTCGTCCGCCGGAGATGTACGCGCACCGGGCCGGCGCCCGAAACGGTCGTGGCCCTGACTCCTTGAATGATGTTGCCCCCGTGGGTCTCAAGCTCGACCACAAGACTATTCAGGAGCGGCATCGGATCGATTTGAGCTTGATCGCGGAGCCGGACGCCGGCTTCGAACGGAAACGGAACGTCCGCATCGTCCACCCACTCCGCATCGAGTCCGACGTCTCGGCAAGCGTCCAGGATGGCGCGCACCGTAGGTAAGCTGCGACTGGTCTGCGCGTAGGCGTGATCATCCTCATGTTGCACCGCAATGCCATGATCGTCGCAGTGGCGAAGCAGCCACTCCTTGCCTTCGGAATTGCCTGCAACGTAGTTCGCCAAGACGACGGAGCCATGCTTGGCCGCTATCCTGGCCAACTTCGTGCCCTGAAGCAGGCTCACTTTGCCGGTGGTATTGCCTGTGGTACCCGCCCCGATATGGCGACTCTCGATGACCGTGACCCGTTTGCCCGCCCGCGCGAGCAGGACCGCCGTGGTCAGGCCGGTGATTCCCGCGCCGACGACCACGACATCCACGGATTCCGGTGCGACAAGCTCCGGCTGTGGTGTCGTGGCCTCGATGCGGTCAGTGGTCCAAAGCGATGACATGGGGTTTGCTTACCCGGCCGCCGACCGCTCAAACCCGTGGTCAGCACTGCAATTTGTAGGCGGCCGTCGTCTTGCGCGGAGGTGCCGTCACCGCGGTGCGAGCGTCTGCGTATGCCAAGGCGACGGCAGCGGCAAGGCTGTGATGTGCGGCGCCGATGACCAGCACATCGGCAGCGGTGATTCTGTGCATGACTATCACACTTTCCAGTAGTGGTTATCGCGCAGAGGTCTGCCGGACAAGCCCATCCCGTACCCGCCTCGGCATGGGGTACGCAGCGCGGGCCCAGTTCGGTGCGTCACATGGTTCGCGCGTATCGGCTCGGACATGGAGGCGGGCTACCCGCCGTTACGCCGCATCTGCCTCAAGGTCACCAGACCGAGTACCACCACCGCGAGCTCAGCCACGACGGTCAGCACTGCATAGGGTTGCGGCTCCCAGCCTTCCTCGACGAAGCCGAAGAACCCGACGGTCCGGGACAGCGCGAAGGCGCCGAGTGCCCCGGCCGCCACCACCGCGGCCCCGACGCGCATCCAACCCGGACCGCCGGCGAGGATCAGAACGGCCAGCGCGACGGAGATTGCGGTCAGCGCCAGAAAACCCGGGCCGACGACCGGAATGACCCGGTAGCCGTGCAGATACAGCAGGCCGTGCGCCACTGCACCGGCGGCCAGTCCGGCGACAATGCCGACATCAATCAGCCGAGGCCATCTCACAGCAGTTTCTCCTCTTTGAGTGCCAGCGCCCGGTCGCCCACGGTGTATGTGACCTCCCGGATGCCGAGAGCATCCTGCAGTCGGCCGGCCGGCAGCGTCAGGGGTTTGGGCGCCGGGCCCTCGCCGGGGTGGGGTAGTGGGTAGGCGGTGGTGGTGCCGCTGTAGAAGGTGATATTGCCCTCGGTCTTGGAAAAGAGCTGGTGCACCTGGCCGTTGAGGCAGGTAACGGAGGAGAACCGGGCCATATAGCTCAGCGCCTGATCTGAATCATCAGTGCCCCAACCCCATTGGGGGTACATCGCGAACAGCGGGATGTGGCTGAACACGATGATCGGCGTATCGGACGACAGGGGAGCCAGATCTTTCCGGATGAAGTCGAGTTGGTCGGCGCCGAGGTGCCCGAGCTTCTTCAGATTCAGCGTGTTCACCAGACCGAGCACATGCACGCCGGCGACATCAAAGCTGTACCACCCGTCACCCCGGCTGCCTGCGCCGAACGCTGCACGGTATCGCTGTCCGGCGTCGTCGATCGAGTCGTGCTCGCCGGGCACCGTGAAGATATGCGGGGTGTTGATGCCGGCCATCATCTGCTTCACCTGGTCGAACTGCTCCGGCGTCGCCAGATGCGTGAGATCCCCGGTATGGATGACGAAGTCCGGCGTGTATCCCAGGTTGTTGATCTGCGTGATGGCCCGCTGGAAAGAGCCGACGACGTCGGGGTTGGCGGTGCCGTTGAAACCCACATGACTGTCGCTGACCTGGGCGAATCGCAGGCTGGGCCGTGCCGCGTCGGCTGCCGTCGAAGTTCCGGCCACATGGGAGAGCACTTCACCGCCGACCACGGCGAGACCGACCGCGGCGCCGAACCAGGCACTGTGCCGCATGAGCTGACGGCGGGTCATCGAATGCGGATCGCGCTCATCGGTCATGGCGCCACCACCACGGTGCCGTGCATGAACGGGTGGATGCTGCAGATGTAGTCGAACGTGCCGGGGGAGGTGAACGTGAAGGTATAGGCTCCGTTGGCGTCCAAGCCCGGGGAGTGGAACGAATTGTCCTCGGCTACAACGGTATGCGGCTCTTCATCCTGATTCGTCCAGACGACGGTCTCACCGGGCTTGACCCGCAATGTGGCCGGGGTGAACGCGAAGTTGGTGATGGCCACCTTGGTGCCCGCCACAGGTGCCGACGACGTCGCCGTACCCGCCTGGGGAACGGGGGACATGGCACTCATGCCGGGCATGCCGGGCATGCCGACCGAGGTGCCCCCGTTGGGGCCGAAGTCGACGGTGGGGTCTGACGGGGCCGCCGGTGCAGAGCAGCCGGCGAGCGCGATCGCGGTGATCAAGGCGCCTACGGGGCGCCGGGGTGGAAACATGGGGGTGTACCTCCGGGCTGACGGTTTTCCGCGGTGCGGAGCGGTCACCGAGAGATAGGGCACGCGGTTACACCGGCCCGTGTAACCCGGCCACCTATCTACCGGTGCGCGATCTCACCGACCGCGCCGGACGGAGGGTGGTAGCGATGCGGGTAGGGACTCCCAGTGGCGCCGCATCCTGAGCGCGCTGGACCGCCAGAGCTGCGGCTGGTGGCAGAGTCGCGCTACCCGAGCTGGGACGCGGTGTACGAGGACAATGCGACATGGGTGTACCGCACCATCTTCGCCAGGGTCGGCAATCAGGCCGACGCCGAGGATCTGACATCGGAGGTGTTTCTGGCTGCCATGCGCCCATTGCGGCTGACGGCCAGTGTCGCCGAGGTGCGGGCATACCTGCGCACCACCGCCCGCACCGTCCTGGCGGCGCACTGGCGCGCCACCTTGGGCCGGGAGGTCACGCAGATCGAGGACGTGGCAGCGCCGCCGGAAAGCGAAGAAGCGATCAGCACGGCTCCACAGCGGGTTGCCGCGGTGCTCGACGCGCTTCCCGGCAACTACCGGGCGGTGCTGGAGCTGAGGTTCCTGCATGGCCGCGCGGTGAAGGAGGTGGCCGCCGAGATGGGCGTCAGTGTGGCCAACGCCAAGGTTCTGCAGCATCGGGCGTTGCGACTGGCCGCCCAGCTCAGCGAGGGAGGGTCCCGATGAATCGCCGCGACGTGAACAGGTTCGTCGACGACCTGTCGGCCGGCCGCCGCCCCACGCCATTCACACCCGACGAATTCGAGGCCGAGCAGATCCGCACCGCGATCGACCTCAATGCGAGCCGGCCCGGTGCTGACGCGCCCCGACCGGAGTTCCTCGACGACCTGAAGGCACGGTTGGCCGACGACATGTCCGGATCCACGCCGGTCTCCGCTCCGAAGGTGCCCTCGACGACGCGCAGGCAGGTGATCGTCGGCACCACCGCCGCGGCGACGGCCGCGGTCGCCGCCGTGTCGGTGGACCGGCTACTGAGCCGGACCGAGGCGCCGCAGAACCCCGACGGGGGCGAGTTGGTCCCCACCGACGGCGAGTGGAGGCCGGTTGCCGCGAGCATCGATGTGGTCGACGGGGCCATGCACCCCTTCGACTTGGGTTCGGTCAGCGGCTTTGTCCGGCGCACGCAAGGCCGGGTGGAGGCGGTATCGGGGGTGTGCACGCATCAGGGCTGCAAGCTGTGGTTCGACGGTCCGGCCGAGCAGTTGCGGTGCCCGTGTCACCTGACCTCGTTCTCACCCGCGGGCCAGGTGGTCACCCACGCACTTCCGATCGCACCGAAGGCGTTACCGCACTTCGATGTTCGTGAGCGCGACGGGTTCATCGAAGTGCTGGCGCCGCCACCGAGCCAACCGGCGTAATCCCCACCCAGGTTCGCGTGGTTCACTGGCTCGGTGAGTTCACGCGGCTGGGTTCTGTTCGCCGCGATGGGCGTGCTGTGGGGGATCCCGTATCTGCTCATCAAGATTGCGCTCGAAGGGCTGTCGGTACCGGTCCTGGTGTTCGCCCGCACGTTGATCGGCGCCGCGCTACTCCTGCCGCTCGTGCTGACCCGAGCGAACGCCCGGGCCGTCGCCGCCCATTGGAAGCCGTTGCTGGCCTTCGCCTTCTTCGAGATCATCGCGGCCTGGTTGCTGCTGTCTAATGCCGAACGGCACCTGACCAGTTCGACCACCGGCCTGCTCATCGCCGCGACGCCGATCATCGCGGTGTTGCTGGACCGGGCCAGCGGCGGGACACATCGCCTCGGCGCGCTGCGAATGGCTGGTCTGGCCACCGGAATCATCGGCGTAGCCGTCCTCGCGGGTCCAGGCCTGGCCGGCGGCGGGGCCTGGCCGATCACCCAGGTGCTGCTGGCCGCGACCTGCTATGCGATCGCACCGTTGATCGCCGCCCGCCACCTGGCCGATGTGCCTGCGCTGCCCTTGACCGCGAGTTGCCTGGCCTTCGCGGCGCTGGTCTATACGGCCCCGGCATTCTTGAGCTGGCCCACCGAAACTCCCAGTACGCGGGTGCTCGTCGCCACCGTCCTGCTGGCCGTGTTGTGCACCGCCACCGCGTTCATCGTGTTCTTCGCCTTGATCCGCGAGATCGGTCCCACCCGGGCTCTGGTGATCACCTACATCAATCCGGCGGTGGCTCTGGTGGCCGGGGTGGTGATCCTGGCCGAGCCCCTGACGCTTTTCAACATCGCCGGCCTGGCACTCATCTTGGTCGGCTCAGTGCTGGCCACCCATCACCGCGAACCTCAGCACATCGAGACGAATCGCAATTCACCTGTGTGACAACACATGTTCACCACCAGCTGCTTGGAATGAGTAGTGCGGTACGCAGCGGCCGGGGATCGGGCCGACGTAGCGTTTCAGCACGCGACCAACGCATGGGGAGGATTCAACGATGGCGATCAACTACGGGGTGCTGAGGGCGGCGCCCGACAGGTACCAGCGCGAGGACGGCGGCGCCACGCCGCACCTGCAGATCAGGGTGATCGACTCCACGGGACAACCGTGGCGCATCGCGGTCAACGTTCAGTCCAGCGATGGCAGCGAGGTGGTGTTCTGGATCGTCGATCCGTTGGTCGGGCACCCGATTCTGGGATCGTTGGCGACGCTGCCGCGCGGATTCAGCCAGCCGGCACGAAACTCCTCGGCCGCACTGGATTTCGTGAAGGCTCCGCTGTTCGACTGGACGCTCGGACGCACCCTGCCGCCGTCGGGCAACGCGAACGCCGATGACCTGCAGGACCTGCTGTCGTTGTACCTGGACCAGTGCAAGGCCGCCGGGGGTGAGATCTACGCGTTCGGCGCCAAATTCGACCGGGACCTGCACAAGCCGATCGACACCCAGTTCGGCAACACCGACGGTCTACACGGGATCCACGACATCCACCTCAATCAAGGCAACGTCGGAGCCCACGCCGGCGACAACGGCGCGTTCCACGACGGTGGTCTGTTGCTGGCGTTCCCGGACCGCGTACTCGGCATCTTCGTGGCCTTCCAGAGTCAGCAGATTCCGACCACCGAGTCCGGAGCGGCGGCACCGGGCGCGCAGCCGTTGTCCCGGATTGTCGCGGGAGGTCCCATCCCAGGTGGGGTGCCCGCCAACCCAACCGCGGACGCATACCTGGAGCGGGCGCTGATCAACCCGGCCGGGTCGGACCCGGGGCGGGAAGCCATCGTCATCGGCAACCTTGCCGCCTCGGCGATCTCGCTGGACGGCTGGCGGGTCGCCGATCGCAACGGGCATGTCACCGAGCTCGACGCGAAGATTCCCGCCGGAGCCTCGGCCGTCGTGACGTTGGACGGCACCGGCGCGCAGTTGGGTAACAACGGCGGCAACCTCGTCCTGTCGGACGATCAGGGCAATCAGGTGGACAGCGTCACATACTCCGCCGCCGACGCCTCGGTGGTCGACCGCTACGTCAGATTCGGCCGCTGACGGCCGCACTCCATTTCAGGACAGGACGCACCATGTCAATCGCACGTGATCCGCTCGGCCTGCACTACGACTTCGACCAACTCAGCATCAGTGATCTACTGCGCGCCCGCGACACCTACCACTTCCACCTGATGAACAAGCGCAACGTTGTCGGCACCGCGGTCGGCTACTACCTGATCCGTAACGACGATCCACGCTCGGATGACATCGACCAAAACACCCTGCGGCAGCGGAACCGGCCGGAACGCACCTTCTGGAATTCCTCCGTCCGTGACACCTCGTGGCCCTGCGTACTCGTCATGGTGTCGTCCTGGGAGTACGCCGACCAATTCGGTGTCGACCGAGCCTATGACCCGACCGACATGGTTCCCAAGACGCTGTACCTCGACGACGGTCGGGCGGTTCCGGTATGCGTGGTCGCGATCGAGGAGAAAGCAGCCGCCGCGCGTGCTCCCATTCCAGCGCCCGCAGTGGCGCCCAGTGCGGTTCTCGGTGGGGGGCAACCCATCACGGTGACCATCCAGGGGATGACCTACACCGCGACGGCGGGCTGCCTGGTCAGTGACGGTCACTACACCTACGCACTGACCGCCGGGCACGTATGCGGTGCGGCGGGCACCAGGGTGGCCAGTGAGCTGCGCAGCGGAGTGGTGGAGATCGGCGAGAGCACCGGCAACCAGCTGACCCATGTGGAGTTCTCCAAGGCCTATCCGGATTTTCCTGGACGACGGTCATTTTCGACTGTCGATGCCGGACTCATCCGCCTTGACGACCTGACCCGGTGGACGTCCAATACCTACGGCTTGCCGGCCCTGGGCCAGATGGAAGACGTCCACGAACACAATCTGACCCTGCGGATCATCGACCGCAACGTCATCGGTTACGGGGCTGCGTCGGGTCTTGTGGAGGGAACCATCAAGGCGCTGTTCTATCGGTACCGGTCGGTCGGCGGCTTCGACTACATCGGCGACTTCCTGATCAGCCCGAAGAACCACGAATCCGGTACCCAGCACGGTGATTCGGGCATGATCTGGAATCTCGACCTGGTCGACGAGTCGACCGCCATCAAGGCGACAGAGCCA
Organism: Mycobacterium sp. P2_H7; assembly: GCF_056403275.1. NCBI lineage: Bacteria > Bacillati > Actinomycetota > Actinomycetes > Mycobacteriales > Mycobacteriaceae > Mycobacterium > Mycobacterium sp. P2_H7. Next base: position 196,711 of record NZ_JBFUFU010000012.1, read on the forward strand.
CTCACCGAGCCACGGTTTCGCCCGCTCGCGATGCAGTGGGGTGGGCAGGTGTTGCGTACCGACGACGGCGAAGAAGCGCGACTTGCGGTCGCGACCAGCTTGAGCACCGTATGCCGGTTGCTCAACGTCGAGCTGGTGACCGACCTGTCGCGCGGAGTGCAGGGTTACTGGGGACGGGTGGGGCACTACAGCATCGCCGCGTATGCGAGCGCCTTGGTGAGAGATCCTGACCTGAGGCAATTTCTCACCTCCGACGCGGTGCGCAAACAGCTCAGCTTCGACCTGTCAACAATCCGCAAGGGAAAGGCCTTCGAGGATGAAGTCTTCGCGTTGAGCAGCACGAACAAGTTCGTGCCGCTCGCCGACGTGCCCGACGAGATCTGGAAGAAACTTCCACCGCCACTGACGAACACAAAACGGCGGATCGGCGGCCGAGACAGCTTCCACGGCGGGCACCTGGGCGTGAACGGACCCGAGCACCCCAACCACTACGCCGATATCGACGCACCCTTCGGGCCCGCAGGGGAGACCTGGCGCCAGCTATGCCTTCGCGACTCCGACCGACTCTCGGTGGAGCAATGGCAGAAGTTCTACTCCGAGTCGGCCCAGCGAGCTGAGGACGCCGGCGATGCCGCCACCGCCAAACAGTACCGAGAGCCGCTCAAGCAAGGCTTACTGCCGTTTCGGGTGTGGCAGATATTCAGCTCGATGACGGGATTTGTACATCAGGGCGATCTCACCGGATTCCTTGCTGCGGCAGGGATTCTGGCGCACTATGTGGGCGATGCCAGTCAACCGCTGCACGGATCGATCTTCGCCGACGGAGATCCGTCGCGCCCCGTGGACAGGCTCAACGAGAAGGGCGACCCGGCGCACTACGGCGAAGGGGTGCATAGCGCTTTCGAGAGCGAGATGGTGACCCGCCACGCCGGCGACCTCGTAGACCTGATCGACTCGCAGCTGGCGGATCGCGATGACCACGGGCTCACCCTGTGCCGCAACGGGAAAGGAGCAGCCAAGGCGACCCTGAAACTGATGGACGACGCTGCCGCCATCCTGCCTCCGGCCAAGGTTCTGGACTCTTTTGAAGCGAACCTATCTGAGGGGAAGGTACGAGTCGCAACCCTGGACGCGATGTGGCAGGAACTGGGCGAAGCGACGTCGGCGGTGATGATCGCCGGGGCTGCTAGTCTCGCGATGCTCTGGGACGCGGCTTGGCACGAAGGCGGCGGCCACCCGGGTTTGCTCAGCGGCGCCGCGCCGCGCAATTCCGCATTGAGGGCCCGCTACATCGACGCCAGCTTCCTACCCTCGTGCGTCCTCGACAATGTCGGAGAGTTTCTCTCGTGAAATCGGTGGGCTGACGCTCAGACGGCTTCGCCGTCGGTCGCGGGCCCCGGGGGAGACGTGAGTCGCTGAACCAGGTCCGCGGCGATGGTGCGCAGGGCGACGTTCGTATTCTGGCTTTCCCGGCGCAGCCGATCGAAGGCTTCGTCGGCGTCGATGCCGTGGATGGCCATCAGCATGCCCTTGGCCTGCTCGATGGGCGCGCGCGTCTCCAGCGCGTGTTGCAAGCCAGACGCGACGTCGCGAGCTGACCGGAACCGCGCGAAGTCACCGATCGCGCGGGACACGGCGGTGGTGAGCAAGTCCAGTATCTCGGCGTCGAAACTGTCGAATGCCGAGCGCGACCGACCGTAGAGGTTCAACGACCCGAGGCTCTGGTCGGGCGTGAGCAGCGGAGCCGCCAGGAAGCTGAGGATGCCCTCGGCTTTCGCCGCGGCAGCGAACTTCGGCCACGTCGCAGCCGCCTCGTCGGAGTCGACGAGCACGATGTTTCCCGTCCGTGAGGCCTGCAAGCAGGGACCTTCGCCGCAGTCGTACTGCTCGGCGTCGACCCGTAAGGTGCGCTGGTCGGTGTGGACCGCGGTGTAGGTGCGCCCGCCCAGGTCGATCGTCACGCCGGTGCTGTCAGCGCCAGGAATCGCATCCTGCGCGGTCTGGGCGAGACTCTGCAGCAGGGTCAGCAGCTCGTCTTCGTTCGCCACGCTGGCGCTGACGGCCAGCAGCATCCGGCCGAGCTCGGTGGCACTGACCTGCTGCTCGCCGACAGCCACCGCGATCACCAGGTCTGCGGTGCTGCGCGCATCCTGGTCTGCGGTCTTCGCCGGCAGCGAATCCTCGGTGCGCGGGTCGGGAGAAATCATCCGGATAGTCTGACATAGGCGGCTGAGATGCAAGTAGCATCCGACAACGATGATTGCGCGGGACTATCCACAGACCGAAAGCCATTGTTGCACAGCATAATTCGTCACAGTGACGAATTAAGGCGGCATGGGTGGTACGGACCGACAGGCGTCGGCGGGGGACATTAACCCGCACGGCATCGTCGCGGTAGCCGGGCCCTTAGCGCATCCTAAGCTCCCTTCGCGACGGTGTCTAAACCCTTGCATCCGAACATCATTCGATGTCGATAAAGCAACCCGACACCCTGCCGTGGGTGACCTTTTCGTCACTGTGACGTTTTATGTCAGATTAGGCCCCGATGGGAGTGCGGCCATCGCGGCGATCCGCCGACAGCTGGAGCCGAAGGCCCGGCTTCACCGGGGCCCGTTCCAGGGTCGCGAGCCCGTTCCAGGGTCGCGAGCCACGGGGCAGCGACGCGTACGTGGGTCTAGGCAATGCGCTGGGGTCGGGCGCAGACATGGCGATTCAGCAGGCTGCAATGCTCGAACGTGCAGGTCAGGCCGCTACCTGCGGTTTCATTTGTACCGATAAGCCACATTATGTCAACTTAAGTACGCCGTGTGCATCAGATGAATCACGGACGTCTTGAGCGGCCAGCCGTGCTCAAGCCGGCACCGAACCGAGTGGCCGAGTAGCAACTTCCCTACAAGTGACCAGGATGGGTGACGGCCCGCAGCTCGAGCCGCGGGATTCCTGCGAAGTCGGCTGCACTACATGTGTAGAGCGGCAACGCGTGAGCGATCGCGGTCGCTGCGATGAGCGCGTCATACGCGCGCGCCGCCGGCTTGCGCCCTGATGCGCGGAGTGCCGCCGCCACGGCGCCAAAGGCCCGCGCGCAATCAGCATCGAACGGAAGGACATCAAAGTCGGCCTCGGCCTGCTGCAGATGCTGCTGACGGGCACTGCGCTCGGCCTCGTCGTGCGCTACATGCGGACCCACCGAAAGTTCGGCCAGCGTTATCGCGCTAATCACCGATTCATCGGGAAGCTCGGTTGGGTCGGATATTTGGCCCAGGAGGATCACCGTGGAGGTGTCCAGCATCCCCTGGCTCGAAGCTACGGTCACAGCGACGGGTCGATCGCGTCGTCGATATCTCGCCGGAGCGCATCTGGATTCACCTGGGGAAGATTTTTGCGGCGACGAATGAGTTCGGCCGGACGGGCGCTGGCTCTCGGTAGCGGGCGAAGCTCGGCCACCGGCGCGCCGTCACGAGTAACGACGATGCGTTCGCCGTGCTCGACGCGGCGTAGGACATCTCCCCCGTTGTTCCGTAGATCGCGCACCGTTACCGTGTCCATGCGACTAGTGTATCACCGGTGATACACTAGCTCATTTTTCAACTGGAACTGACACGAACAGCAGAGTCTCTCGCTTTTCGGCCGCTAATTGCCGTACATACCGCGTCACTGCAGGCTCGTCGCTGACGTCCTTCAGCGTCAGCTGACAAGACGGCGCGGCGCTATCGAGCCAAGATCGCCGTCGAAACGAGCATTGACCGCATTGGAATTACGCACGGCAAGTTGCCCTTGCTTGTCAGTCGAGATCGAACGCGTGCTGGATCGCCGTTGTCAGCAATTCCTCTTGATCAGGAAGAAAGAACCCTATCTGACGCCCCAGTGCCGCAACCGGGATCGTGACAATGTTGTCGACGCTGACGGCGGAATCTTTCTCGAGCCCGTTACGCACACCTACTGGAACTTCGGTCGACAAGCCGCGAACTGTGCCGGTGATCGGCGCCACGGTGACCCTGGTCAGGTGAGGCCGCACGAGCTCCCGAGTCAGAATCAGAACCGGCCGAGCCTTATCAAGTTGGGCGACGTGAATTGGTCTCAATCGATATCCAGTTCGAAAGTGGAGGCATGAGCAGCGAGCGCATCGAAGTCATCGTCAGCGGTGGTCCTCTTGGCGAGAATCGTCGCATCGCGGGCAGCGATCAGCCGGCGACGCTCGCGTTCGAGCGCTTTGAGTACAAATGATGCGCGGCTCGCGACGTGCTTTTGGTCCACTTCCCTGTCAATGAAATCGACGACTTCGTCCGGAAGCCGAACGGCGATCTGCTTGCTCATAGCGCAATGGTACCGATATGGGATGCGAATCGCTACCGCCCGTGATCGGGCCACAGTGGTCCCGGCAATAGCGCCTTCTACCTGCCGCATCTCCACTGATGCGCTGCTGCGGATCGGGAGGAATACGCGCCGACGGTTCGACACGGCAACTGGTGCCAATCACCTTCAACAACTTTGTCGAACCGATGTGGGAGAACTCGGTGAGCCGCATCTATCTCCAATTGCGTCACCAAGAAATGCCACATAAAGAGATCACCCCAATGAAGTGCTCGTGGGCCCGTTGCGGTGTTGAACTACGGCGCCCTCGCACTCTACGTATGCCACGACACGCTGGCCGTCCTCATCCGGCCGGCGGGCTTTGGAAGATCTGCTACGCCCCGTTTCCGCATAAGCGCAATGTGCGTACGCGACCACCACCTCTAGATGCCGGCCGATCGAACTCTGGTCAAATACTTCCCGGTCCGCTATCCCCCACTGCCACAGCGTATTACCACCGCATGCGGATCACTTGCCGGTCAGCCGCCACCGACGACGCGCCATGGCAGGGCTCACCCGCTGGATTGCGAACTGTTCAGCCGAACGCGTCAATTTAACGCCGGGCATTCCGAACTAAATACTTACCAATTCAAATAGATACTTACCTATCCAACTAGATATTTACCTACCACAACTAATGCTTTACGCACGTGACAATTTTCTGCTTAAATTCTGCTGTCCTGCAGTTCTGCTGCGTCACAAGGGGGATCGACTATGTCTGCTCAACGTTCGCCGGGTGATGCTGGGGTCCGCTTGCGACAGCCGTATGCCTAGCTGGGTGCACGGCCGGCATCTTGACGAGCGGTGCGACTCGTGACGACAGACCATTTCAGGACGCTCAACAACCTGAGGCAGGTTCCGCGGCCGACGACGATCACACGCTCGGCGCGGCCGGCCGTTCGTGCTGCGATCGCGGGCGTGGGTTCGTGGTTGCCGGACCACGTGGTGACCTCCGAGGAGGTGGAACGGCGCATCACCGAGGCGAGCCGTGTACATGGCTTCGTTCCGCCTCCCGGTGTGGTGACCGAGCGCAGCGGCGTGCGCGAGCGCCGCTACAAGCTGCCGCACGAGGACGCGAGCGACATGGCGGTGCACGCCGCCGGGCGCGCGCTCGCGCAGGCTGGCACCTCGGTCGGCGACATCGACCTCATCATCTTCGCCTCGTCGAGCCAGGACCTCGTGGAGCCGGCGACGGCGCACCTCGTCAGCCACAAGCTCGGCGCGGACGGCGCGATGGTGTTCGACGTCAAAAATGCATGCAACTCGTTCATGACCGGTATGCAGGTCGCCGACGGGCTCATCCGAACCGGGCAGTACGAGAAGGTGCTGGTGTGCACCGGCGAGGCGCCGAGCGAGGCGATCCGCTGGGAGCTCAAGGATTCGGAGCAGATGAAGACGTCGTTCGCCGGCTACACGTTCGGTGACGCCGGCGCGGCGATGGTGCTCGAGGCGCGCAGCGACGGCACGGGGATCCGCTATCTCGATTTCCGGACGGCGAGCCGCCACTGGGAGATCTGCACGCTGCGCGGGGGCGGCACGATGCATCCGCGCGATCTTGAACACACCTACTTCGCTGGCGACGGCAACTCGCTGCGTGACGCGTTCATCGAGCTCGGCCCGCAGATTCTCGTCGACTGCTTCGAACGCACGAAGACCTCGTTCAGCGACTACGACATCGTCATCTTCCATCAGGTGACGGGCCCGTTCCTCGACACATTCCTGGCGATCACCGAGGTACCCGAATCGAAGGTCGTGCGCACGGTCGACACGCTCGGCAACATCGCGAGCGCGACGATGCCGCTGCAGCTCGAACGCGCGATCAATGACGGTCGCGCCAAGCGTGGATCGAACGTGCTGTGGATCGGCCTCGGCGCCGGCATCAGCGTCGGCGTGATGGTCACCCGCCTATGAGCCCGGTGACTCAGAAGACCTGGGACACGGGCGCCACGCTGGCGCAGCGCAACGAGCGCAAGCTCTTCGTCGCCGCGCAGCCACTCGGCTGGGCGATCTCGAAGTGGGCCCTCAAGCGCAACCCCGACGTATGGCACATGCCCGGCCTGGGCTATGTCGTCAGTGGCGCAGAGGTGGCGCGCGAGATCCTGCTCGACGGCGAGACCTACACGAAAACCGGGCCGCGCTGCACGGGCGTGCTCATGACACAGGTCATGGGTGAGTACGCGCTGCTCAATATGGATGGTCCACCGCACATCTCGCTGCGCCGCAAGATGGCTGACCTGTTCACGCCGAAGTACGTGCGCGCGGTCACCGACCAGGTGCTCGGCGAGCTCGCGACCGGCCTGCACGACGACCTCGCAGCGGGTCGCGAGGTGGACGTCGCCCGCTTCGCCCAGGCGTTCACCGGCACACTGCTCTGCCACCTGGCCGGAATAGAACTCGAGGGCGACGCACTCGAACGACGCGCGCTCGAGCTGTACGACGTCGGCGCCGAGATCGCCGCGCTCGTGCCGCTGCGCGTGAAACCGGTCAACGAGCGCACGGTGAAGAAGGGACGCGCGCTGTTCGCGCGCCTTGTCGATGGCACCGACGAGGCGTATCGCAGCGGCAGCCCCGACACGATCCCCGGGCGCATGCGCGAGATCGGGCTGTCGATCGAGGAAGCGCGCGGCGTCATCGGCATCCTCATGCTCGCCGGTACCGAGACAACGTCGACCGCGCTGGCCCGCATCGTCGCGCTGCTGTGCGACACCGGGCAATGGACGCGGCTGCGCCAGGATCCGGAGCTGCTCGACAGCGCGATCGACGAGGGCGTGCGCATCGTGACGCCCGTACCGGCGTTCACGCGGACGATCGCGCGCGACCACGAACTGCGCGGTGTGAAGCTCAAGTCGAACCAGCTGCTGCTCGGGTTCATGACCAACGCGTGCCGTGACCCGCGCGTCATCGACGATGGTGACCACTTCGACATCGGTCGTACTATGCCGCGGTCGCTGCGCCACCTGTGGTTCGGCGCCGGCCCCCACTTCTGCCTGGGCTTCAACCTCGCCAAGCGCGAGCTGTCGATGGTGCTCGAGGCGATCATGCGCCTCGAGCGCGAGGTGGAGGTCGTCAACCGCCGCGCCGCACGCGGTGTGCTGCTGCCCACCTACGAGCGGCTCGTGATCCGCATGAAGGACACCGGCTAGTGACCCGGGAGTTGAGGGCGATCCGCACCGACGCGCTGGACACCGCGCTCGCGAGCGGCAACCTCGCCGCGATGGTCGACGAGGTCATCGAGCACGCCCGCGGCAGCGGCGAGCGCGAACTGCTCATGCAGGGCGAGCGCCCCCTCACCGGCGCGGCGCTCGCCGACCAGATCGAGCGCACCGCGCACGCGCTGCGCCGACGCGGGATGCGCCCCGGCGACGTGATCCTGTTCGGCGTGCGCCCCGGCATCGATGCGCTCGTGCTACTGATGGCCGCGATGCGCAACGGCGCCGTCGTCACTTTGTTCGATCCGGGTGCCGGCAACGAGCTGTTCGCGCGACGCCTCGAGCTGCTGCGCCCGAGCTGGGTCGTCTCCGAGTCGCTGCTGTACGCGGCCAGCGCGCGCACTCCCCTGTCGATCTACCTGCGCCGTGCCGGGCTCGAGTTGCCGTGCCTGGCGAAGGTGCCCGGCCGGCACGTGCGCGCCGGGTGGCGTGTGCCCGGACTCGTGCCGCGCTCGCTCGCGCTGCACAAGCTCGTGCAGGAGCCGGCAGGCGAGCCGACCGCGCTGCCCGCGAACATCGAGCCCGACGCGCCCAGCATGGTGGTCTTCACCTCCGGCACGACCGGAATGCCCAAGGGCGTGCAGCACACCGGCCGCTCCACCACCGCCGCGGTGCGGATGATGCTCGGCGGGTTCGAGCTGCCGGAAGACGCGGTCGTCTATACCCACAGCGTCCACACGCTCGTGGTCGGAGCACTCAAGGGCCTGCGCTGTGTGGTCGCGCCGATGTCGATCACACCCAAGAAGTTCCTGCGCGATGTCGAAAAGCATTGCGCCACACACGCATTCCTGCTGCCGGTCGAGGCATGGAAGATCGCGCTGCACTGCGAGCGCACCGGGCGTCGGCTGCCGGCAACGCTGCGGCACCTGTTCCTGTTCAGCGCGCCGATCACCTCGACCGTGCTCGAGCGCGTGCACGCGCTCGGCAGCGACGACATGTTGATCACCTGCGCCTATGCGATGACCGAGATGGTCCCGGTCGCGTGGATCGACTCGCGCGAGAAGCTCGCATGGTCGGGGGACGGCGACGTGGTGGGCCGCCCGGTGCCAGGCGTCGAGGCACGCATCGTCGGCGAGGAGCTCGAGCTGCGCGGCCCGAACACGTTCGTCGGCTACGTCGGCATGGAGCGCGTCGACTGGCACAGGACGGGAGACAACGCGCGCATCGACGACCAGGGCCGGATCGTGCTGATGGGTCGCGCGAAGGACATGCTCATCCGCGACGACTTCAACCTCTACCCCGGCCTGTACGAGCCGACGATCAGCCGCATCGATGGCATCGGCGCATGCGTGATCATCGGCGTGCCGGATCCCGCGACCGCCGACGAGCGCGTGCTGCTCTACGTCGAGCGAGACCCCGCGGTGCGCGGGCTCACGAATGACGAGCTGCACAAACGCGTGGACCGCGGCATCCGCAGCGGCGACACCCGCATCGACGTGAAGGCCCTTCCCGACGAGATCCGCGTGGTCGAGCAGCTGCCGCGCTCGGGCCGCAGCCACAAGATCGACCGCGCGGTGCTGCGCATGCAGGCAGCGGCGGATGCCGAAAAGCGATGAGCGACAAGACCAATGAGCTGTGGATCGTAGTCCCGGCCTACAACGAGTCGGCGTGGATCGGCTCGACGATCGACGCGCTCGCCCTGCAGGAAGGCGTATCGCCGACGGTGCTCGTCGTCGACAACGCGAGCAACGACGGCACCGCTGCGGTGGCGGAGGCCGCGGGCCTGCGCCATCCCGAGCTCGACGTGCGCGTGATCCGCGAGGACGAAAAGGGCACCGGTTCGGCATGCGACACGGGCTTTCGCCATGCGATCGCGCACGGCGCCACGTTCATCCTGCGCACCGACGCCGACTGCCTGCCCGCCCCGACATGGGCAGCACGCATGCACGACGCGCTCGACGGCGGGCTCGACCTGGTCGGCGGCAACTACCGCGCCCGCACCGACGACGGCACCGCGCCGTTCGGCGCGGCGGTGACCGTTCCGCTCGTCTACGGCCTGATCCGTTTCGTCGGGCGCATCCGCCCCAACAACAACCGCAAGGGCGAGGGCTATCGGGCGCCGTACCTCCTCACGCCCGGCGGCAACATGGGCATCCGCGCCATCACCTACGTGGAGTGCGGCGGGTTCCCGCGCACCAAGATCGAGGACGTGCATGAGGACAAACAGATCGTCAACCGCGTGCGCAAGGTGAGCTCGAATCTCGGCTACCGCCGCGACGCCATCGTTCGCTACTCCAACCGTCGCGCCGCGCACGGCGGCATCGTCAACAACCTGCGCTGGTATCTCAACCACGGCGGCGGATCCGAGGTCGTCGATGTCCGTTGATCCTGTGCGCCGTCCGCGAGTCGCGGTCACCGGCGCGAGCGGCTTCGTCGGCGGCCGCGCCGCCGACCACCTCGAGCGGGCCGGTTACGACGTGTGGCGTTTCGGTCGCCGCGCGGGCGAGCGCATCCCCGAGGCGCAGCGCGCCCGCTATCGCAGCTGGGATATCGAAGCGGGTCGGCTGGAGGATGCGCCCTTGGTCGACGCCGTCGTGCACAGCGCCGGCCTGGTCGACGACTGGGGCACCTACGAGCCGTTCCGCCGCGGCAACGTCGACGGCACGCGCCACGTGCTCGCGACCTGGCCCGAAGCCCGCTTCATCCATGTCTCAAGCGCCAGCGTCTACGACCCGCGCGCCGACCACTCGTGCGTGCGCGAGACCGACGCCGACCCCGCCGACGCCGAGGACACAAAGCAGGTGCGCTGGCTCAACGCTTACGGGCGCACCAAACGCGAGGCGGAGAACGTCGTGATGGCGGAGGCCGCCGATCGCAGCATCCTCCTGCGCCCGCATGCCGTGTACGGCCCCGGCGACACGACGCTGCTGCCGCGCCTGCTGCGCCGCTTCCGGTTCGGGCGGCTGATGATGGTCGGCGCGCCCGGTGATCGCATCTCGCTCACGCATGTCGACAACTTGGCGTGGGCGATCGAGCTCGCGATCGAGTCCGACGCGACGGGCACGTTCAACATTGCCGACCCGACCGCCGCGACCAAGCAGGAGCTGCTCACCACCGCACTGCGACGTGTCGGGCGGCCCGAGCGGATCTTCTACATTCCCGGCGGCGCGGCCTGGGCGTTCGCGAACGTCGCCGATGCCACGCACCTCTATGGCCGGCTGCCGCGCCCGATCGTGACGCGGTACCAGCTGAGCCACCTGCTTCACGACTTCGTGTACGACCTCACCAAGGCGCGCGACGAGCTGGGCTATGTCAACCCGCCCTTCGACTCGCCGTCGGGCCTCGAGACGATCGATCAGGTCGTCCGGACGTCGTGACAGCGGCTTCTACTGATGCGGTGCTGGACCACGTCGCCGGTCGGCCGCGGCGGCCGACGGTGGCCAAGTGGATCCGCCGGCTGGCGGTGCCGATCATCCTGGGCTGGCTCGTCCTCATCGGAATTCTCACCGTGCTCGTCCCGTCGCTCGACGCCATCGGTCAGCAGCGGGCGGTCTCGGTGTCCCCCAAGGACGCGCCGTCGGTGATCGCAATGATGCGCTCAGGCGAGGTTTTCGAAGAATCCAGCACCGACAGCGCGGCAGTGATCGTCCTGGAGGGCGACAGCTCCCTGGGCCTCGACGCGCGCCGCTACTACAGCGATTTGGTCGCCAAGTTGCGGGCCGACACCACCCACGTCAAACATGTCCAGGACTTCTGGGGTGACCCGCTGACGGAGGCCGGCGCGCTGAGCGCCGACGGGAAAGCCGTCTACGTTCAGGTCGCCCTCGGTGGGAATATGGGTGAGTCGCTGGGGAACGAGTCCGTCGCGGCGGTCCAGGAGATCGTCAAGGGACTCCCCCCGCCGCCTGGCGTCCATGTCTTCGTGACCGGAGTCTCCGTGATGCAGGCCGACCAGCTTCCCGAGGGCGCCAAGAGCATCCAGGTGGTCAAGCTCGCCACCGTCGGCGTGATCATCTGCATGTTGCTGTTCTTCTACCGTTCGATCGTCACCGTCGGACTCGTACTGGTGATCCTCGGCATGGGTCTGTCGGTGACACAGGGCGTCGTCGCGTTCCTGGCCTGGCACAATGTGATCGGCTTGACGACGTACGTCACGCAAATCCTGGTGCCGCTCGCGCTCGCCGCCACGACCGACTACGCCATTTTTTTGTTCGGCCGCTACCAAGAAGCGCGTTCCGATGGCCAGGATCGAGAATCGGCCTACTACACGATGTTTCGCGGAACCACCCATGTGGTGCTGGCCTCCGGCATGACGATCGCCGGCGCGACGTTCTGCCTGTCCTTCACCCGGTTGCCCTACTTCAACACGTTGGGTGTCCCGCTGGCCATCGGCATGGTGGTCGCAGTGGTCTCGGCGCTGACGCTGGGTCCGTCGATCGTCACCGTCGCCAGCCGCTTTGGACTGCTTGAGCCCAAGCGGGCCATGCGGATTCGGTTCTGGCGCAGGCTGGGCGCGCTTGTGGTGCGCTGGCCCGCGGGCGTTCTGTTCGCGACGACCATGATCGCACTGATCGGTCTCATCGCAGTCCCCGGGTACACGCCCAATTTCGACGACTCCAAGTACCTGCCGGCCGATATGCCCGCGAACCAGGGACAAGCGGCGGCCGCGCGACACTTTCCCATCGCCCGGATGAATCCCGAGATGTTGCTCATCGAGACCGACCAGGATCTGCGCAACTCCGCCGACTTCCTGGTGATCGACCGGATCACCAAGGCGGTCACCAGAGTTCCCGGTATCGGCCGCGTCCAGTCCATCACCCGCCCGGACGGGAAGCCGTTGAAATACAGCACAATTCCGGCGCAGATGAGCGTCAGTGTGTCGCTGCAGATGATGAACCGCTCCTACATGCAGGACCGGATGGCCGACATGCTGGCCCAGGGTGAGGACATGCAGAGAACCATCAACACGATGACACAGATGATCGACTTGATGGAGAAGTTGAGCGACACCACGCACAACATGGTGCGTAAGACCGACCAGACGGCTCTCGACATCGCCGACCTCCGCGACCGCATCGCCGACTTCGACGACTACTTCCGCCCGATCCGCAATTATCTGTACTGGGAGCCGCACTGTTTCGACATTCCGGCGTGCTGGTCGGTTCGGTCAGCCTTCGACGCTCTCGATGGTGTCGACACGATGACCGATGACATCCAGCGATTACTTCCCGATCTGCACCAGACTGATTCCCTGATGCCCCAGATGGTTTCGCTGATGCGCCCGATGATCGACACCATGAAGCGGACGCGTGTCATGATGCTCACACTCCGGTCCACCCAGGCCGGGATCCAGGATCAGATGGCCGCGATGAACGAGGGCTCCTCGGCCATGGCGACGGCGTTCAACGACTCGCTCAACGACGACACGTTCTACGCCCCGCCGGAGATCTTCGACAACGACGTGCTCAAGCGGGGCATGAAGAACTTCATCTCCCCCGACGGGCATGCGACCCGCTTCGTGATCTCCCATGAGGACAACCCGATGACAGAGGCGGCCATCGGCCGCATCGATTCGATCAAGGCCGCGGTCTTGGAAGCCCTCAAGGGCACGCCGCTGGAGGGCTCGAAGGTCTACCTTGGTGGCACCGCCGCGGCCTTCAAAGACCTGCAGGAAGGCAACAAGTACGACCTGCGGATCGCCGGTCTGTCGGCGCTTTCACTGGTGTTCATCATCATGTTGCTGATCACCCGCAGCATCGTCGCGGCAGGCGTGATCGTGGGCACGGTGGTGCTGTCCCTGGGAACGTCGTTCGGGTTGTCGATACTGCTCTGGCAGCACATCCTCGGGATGCCTCTGCAATTCGTCGTCGTCGCGATGGCGATCATCATCCTGCTTGCGGTCGGCGCCGACTACAACCTGCTGCTGGTGGCCCGAATGAAAGAGGAGGTACCGGCCGGCATCAATACCGGCATCATCCGCGCGATGGGTGGCAGCGGTTCGGTGGTGACGGCAGCAGGCCTGGTGTTCGCGTTCACGATGATGACGATGTCACTGTCCAGCATGATCGTGGTCGCGCAGGTCGGCACGACCATCGGACTCGGCCTGCTCTTCGACACCCTGGTGATCCGAGCGTTCATGACACCCTCGATCGCCGCGTTGATGGGACCGTGGTTCTGGTGGCCGAGGATCGTACGGCGCAGGCCGCTCGCCGAACGGCCGCAGGGCGCCTTGCTCCGGTAGCCGTAGTGCCCGGATACGGGCCGCTTCAGTAGTCCTTGAAATAATGAGCCATGGCCGAAGCCCAAGCCCTTCCGCTGAGTCCCCCGGGACGCACTCCTCGTCGGGTCATGACGATCGCCGGCTCCGATTCCGGCGGCAGTGCGGGCCTGCAGGCCGACCTGCGCACCTTCGCGATGCTGGGCGTCCACGGGTGTGCGGCACTGACAGCCGTCACGGTGCAGAACACGTTGGGCGTGAGAACATTTCACGAAGTTCCCGTCGACGTCGTCGCCGGACAGATCTGCGCTGTGGCATCTGACATCGGTATCGAGGCGGCCAAAACCGGGATGCTCGCGTCCAGCGAGATCATCAGGACCATAGCGGCGACCTGGAGGTCCGAGGGACTCGACAAGACCGTTCCGCTGGTGGTCGACCCTGTCTGTGCGTCCAATGTCGGTGAGCCACTTCTGCACGCCAGTGCGCTCGACGACATCCGCGAGGAACTGATCCCGTTGGCCACGTTGGTGACACCGAACCTCGATGAAGTACGACTCCTCGTCGGCATCGACGTTGTCGATGAGGACAGCCAACGCGACGCAGCCCGGGCCCTGCACGCATTGGGACCACGGTGGGCACTCGTCAAGGGCGGCCACCTGCGCACCTCGCGCACCAGCTCCGACCTTCTGTTCGACGGCTCGGAGTTCCATCGGTTCACCGCGACCCGCGTCGACACCCCGCACGATCACGGCGCCGGAGACACTCTTGCCGCGGCGATCGCCGCCGCACTGGCGCACGGCTACTCCGTTCCGGAGGCGGTCGGTTTCGGGAAGCTCTGGGTCACCGACTGCATCCGCGCCGCCTATCCCCTGGGCCGGGGCCACGGTCCAGTCAACGGCCTGGCGAGGTTGTTGCGCTGAGCCAGGAAATCAGTCCGAGCGGCGTATCTGGTGCTTGGTAGTCAGCCGTCGGGAAGTGACGCGTCGTCGACCGCCAACGGCGAATTCTTCGGGCTGTTAACCACTTTGACCCACTCATGGGTTTCATGCGGCTGGCCAGCGGGCGCGGGCACGTCATCTTGTCAAGCACGGTCGCCGCCCTGCTCGGCCTCATGCTATTCATCGTCTTCTGCCTCGACCATCCCTTTGGCAGGCAACTGGGTGTCACGTCCGAACCGTTTGCCCAAGTACTCACGGTGTTCGACGCGGTCGACCAGGGAAGGTAGCCCTCCCGCGTGCCGCTCAGACGCTGGATTTCGCCACCCGTCACGGCACCGTCGGCCACCGACAAAGGTCAGCGAGTTTCGGAGAGACTCCCTGACCGCTGACCACGTCCGCGCTCATCGACAATTCGTGGAAGGAGCGGTGCCCCACGCAGGGGGCGGTAGTCAGCGGCGGCAAGTGCTGCTACCGCAGCAGAGACCAGCGCCAGGATGAGGGCGGGCTGGACGCTCGCGTCAGCAGGAAGGTCGTAGAACAGCAGCCAGGCCAGGACGATGGTGGTGATGACGCCGAGACCATCAGTTGCACCGATGATCGAAACATCAGGTCTGTTCAGGCCGATCTGCCCGCCGGTGATCGCAGTGGTCAACGCGCACACTGCGAGGGCCACACAGAGCGGAAACGTGAGCTTCCACAGCCCCCACGCGACGCGATCAGCGTCCTGCAGCGCAGTCCACGGCAGCAAGAGCGCAACAACCATCAAGGCGCCGGCTACGCCGCAGATCAACCGTCGAAGCAATGTGGTCATGTCGTCCTCCTCGGGGTCATGCCAGTGATCGTCACCGTCAGAGGTCGTGCTGTCGATTACCTGGAGGTAATGGAGCAGCGAACCCGATGCGGCTACTGTCGGTGCGAATGGCGACCACCAGCTCCGCTCCTCAAGTCGGGCCGCTGCTGCGGGAATGGCGGCAACGACGTCGGATGACCCAGCTGGAGTTGGCGATCGCTGCGGGCACCTCGGCGCGCCACCTGAGTTTCGTCGAGACCGGCCGCTCCAAGCCCGGGCGAGACATGCTGCTGCGCCTCGGCGATCGGCTCGACATCCCGTTCCGCGAACGCAACCGGCTCCTGCTCGCCGCCGGGCATGCTCCCGCGTTCCCCGAGCACCCGTTCGGCGCGCCCGAACTCGCTCCGGTCCGCGACGCGCTGGAACGGATTCTGAAAAGCCATGACCCGTATCCGGCCGTCGTCTTCGACCGCCATTGGAACCTGGTCTCCGCGAACGCGGCGATCCAACCGCTGATCGCGACGATCGATCCTGCGCTGCTGAACCCACCTGTCAATGTCCTCCGTGTCGGAATGGCGTTGATGCCGCAGATCATCAACGCCCACGAGGTCATGACCTATTTTCGTGATCGCATCCAGCGTCAGCTCGCGACGACGGCCGACAACCAACTGGCAGAGCTCTTGGCCGAGTTGGATGACCACCTGTCTCGCGAAGAGCGCGGTCGCGCAACCGAATCCGCCTTTGCGCAGAATCTGGGTCCGGTCAGAGTCTGGGCGCCCGACGGCGGCGAGTGGTCGTTTTTCGGCGTGTTCGCCACGATCGACATGCCGTTCGAGGTGACGATTTCCGAGTTGGCCATGGAGTTGCTCTTTCCCGCCGATCGCAGGACGGCCGATGCGTTTGACGCGCTTGCTCGGTGTCGTCAAGCAGAACTCCGTGGTTCGGGTACTGACTGAGTCCGAGCCTGCAGTGAGGATCTCGCCCCATCGAGGCCGGCGCAGGCAGACAATGGATCTATGTCCACTGTGCTCTGGATCCTTGTTGCGGTGCTCGCGGTAGGCACCATCGCCGGCGGCTTGTTGCGGATCCGCGCCTGGTTGCAGAAGCCGGCCCCGCCCGAAGTGATCGAGGCCGCGCGCCGTCGCGAGGAGAAAGAAGGCGACTGACGGTGCCGACTCGCTCCGCCCGATTGACCGGTGGCTGAGGAATGATGCGGGAGTGAGCGCTGTCGCCGAATTCGACTTCATCATCGTGGGAGCAGGCAGTGCGGGCTGCCTGCTCGCCAACCGGCTCAGCGCCAACCCCGATCACCGGGTGCTCCTGGTCGAGGCGGGCGGCAGAGACGACTGGTTCTGGATCAAGGTGCCGGTGGGATATCTGTATACGATCGCCAACCCCCGCACCGACTGGTGCTTCACGACCGAACCTGATCCGGGTCTGGCCGGCCGCAGCATTCACTACGCGCGGGGCCGCGTGATCGGCGGCTCGTCGTCGATCAACGCCATGATCCACATGCGCGGACAGTCAAGCGACTACGACCTCTGGGCGCAGGCCACCGGTGATGACCGATGGCTCTGGGGTGGTCCGGACGGTCCCGGCGAGACGCTGTCGATCTACAAAAAGCTCGAAGACTACTTCGGCGGAGCCGACGAATGGCACGGCGCCGGTGGTGAAATCCCCGTCGCGCGGCCGCGGGTGCGCTGGAAGATCTTGGACGCGTGGCAGTCCGCTGCCGCCCACGTGGGCATCGACCCGATCGACGAGTTCAATCGAGGCGACAACGCCGGCAGTGCGTACTTCCACGTCAACCAGCGGCGGGGCCGTCGTTGGTCGATGGCCGATGCGTTCCTGCATCCCGTGACCCACCGGACCAATCTCACCGTCCACACTGACACCCAGGCCTTGAAGCTGCTGATGGACGACCAGGTCGACGAGGATCAACGGCACGGCGCCTGGACTACAGCTACACGCCGCGCCACCGGAGTGCGGTTGTTGAAGGACGGTCACATCATCGACGTCCAAGCACGCCGCGAGGTGATCCTGAGCGCCGGAGCCATTGGATCACCGCATCTCATGCAGGCCTCCGGGCTGGGGCCGGCCGGGCTACTCACCCACCATCATGTGCGAGTGGAGGTCGACCTGCCCGGAGTGGGTGAGAACCTCCAGGACCATCTGCAGCTGCGCACGGTCTACCGGGTACGCGGCGCGCAGACCGTCAATACGCTCTACCGCAACTGGATCACCCGTGGAGGCATGGGTATTCAGTACGCGTTGCTGCGCTCCGGACCGATGACCATGCCGCCCTCCACCCTGGGGGCTTTCGCCAAAAGCGATCCCGCGCTGGCCAGTCCCGATTTGGAGTGGCATGTGCAACCCTTGTCATTGGCCAAGTTCGGCGAACCCTTGCACAAGTTCGGCGCGATCACTCCCTCGGTGTGCAATCTGCGCCCCACTTCGCGGGGCCACGTGCGCATGGCCAGTGCAGATCCGCTGAGCTACCCGAAGATCTTGCCCAACTACCTGTCCACCGACGCCGATCGTCAGGTCGCGGTGCGGGGGTTGAGGATGACGCGCCAGATCATGGCGGCGCCGACCCTGGCCCGCTACTGCCCAGAAGAGTTGCTTCCCGGGCCGCAGCTGGCAAGCGATGACGAATTACAGAGCGCAGCCCGTGAACTCGGTACCACCATCTTTCATCCGGTGGGCACCTGCGCGATGGGAGCCTTTGACACGCAGGGTGTTCCCCGTTCGGCAGCCACGGTGCTCGACACCGACTGCCGCGTGTACCGCGTGGCGGGCCTGCGAGTGGTCGATGCATCGGCAATGCCCACCATCACCTCCGGGAACACCAACGCGCCGGTCATGCTGATCGCCGAGCGCGCAGCGCAGGCGATCCTGGGATAGGGCGGCGACACCGAGGTTCCCCTTTACCTCGCCGCACTCCCCTGCCTCAGACCGGCAACACGCCTCTAGGATCGGACAGGTGTTGTCCGTATCCGATCCGATCACGTGGCAGCCGCGGCGCATCGCGATCGCGGGAGTGTCAGGTTCTGGCAAGACGACGCTGGCCCAGCATGTTTCGGCCCGGCTGGGGCTCCCCTACACGGAGATGGACAGCCTCTTCCACGGCCGCAATTGGCAGCCGCGAGACGAATTCGTCGATGACGTCGAGAACATCATCTCCACCGATTCATGGGTCATCGAATGGCAGTATGGGGCGGTGCGCGACCAGATCATCGAGCGCGCTGACACCATGCTCTGGCTCGACCTTCCCACCCCGCTGACGTTGTTTCGGCTCACCCGCCGCACAGTGCACAGGCGGATCCGTCGAGTGGAGCTGTGGAACGGCAATTACGAAGGGCCCCTGCACAAGTTCTTTGCCGACCCCGACCACATCGTGCGATGGGGTATCCGGACCCGCAACAAGTGCCGTGACCGGATACCGACAGTCGACGCATCGCACTCCCATTTACGCGTTGTGCGGCTCAACTCCACACGCGAGGGCGAACACTGGGTGAGCCGCGCCGCAGGCCTGTCCCGGTAGATTCCCACCTTTCCGCCAGCTATCCCCCAGCTACAGCCCTGTCCGCAGCCGGGAATCGACGCCTGCGGCGCTGAGCACCAACAGAGCCCCCTGGCTGCCACGGTGGCACACGCCACATGACGGCAATGGTCGCCGGGTAAAAGCTGCATGGCACAGCGTCATCCGTTCGGATGAATTCGAGCGCAGTGCCACGACGTGGCGCGACGGATTGGCCGACGTGCAGCATCATGGAGATGCGGGATGCGATTGCGGTGCGGTGTCGGCAGGTGGCGCGATCAGACGCTGGCAAAGTTTTAGAATTTGCGGAGCTTGAACGGGGAGGGAAATGTTCAACAAGATGCGGTCCTGGTGGAACACACCTGTCATACGTCCCGTGCCCGCCATGTTGGCAGACCGGTTGGCCCCACAGGAGTTCACGCACAAGGCTCCAGACATCCTCGACGCCACGTCCGCCGAGCCACTGCCTGAGCGAGTGTCTCCAGCTACATAACGTGATTGGTGACCCCCGTCGAGTGCGTGCACCGAACACCCCGAACCTTTAACGTGGAGTCGTGGAGTGGGAGTTCGAAGGCGAGGTGTTCCAGTGGCGCGGGCCTGCACCGTACTTCTTTGTCGCCACACCCGCTCCCGTCGATGACTATCTGCATGCGCACCACGGCGAGCTGACCTACGGCTGGGGTGTCATCCCGGCGCAGGTACGCATCGGCGACACCGAGGTGACGACGTCGCTGATCCCGAAAGACGGTGTCTACCTGGTGCCGCTGAAGATCGCGCTACGCCGGCCGCACGGCATCGACGACGGCGATCACGTGCGGCTGCGGCTGCAGGTCGGCCGACAGAATGTCGGCGCACCATCGGAAGGAAACGAAATGACCACCTTCGTCATCGATGCGCCGGTGGCCATCACGCTCGCCACCGAGGGAGCGACCATCCCACCACAACACAGCCTCACGGCCCCCACGCTGCTGCGCGCGCAGGCGCTGGCCCTGGTCTATGACTCGGTGCGCCGCGGCGAGATCGACGAGCGGGCAGGCCGAAAGATTCTCGACGATATCCGAGGGCTGCGGATCCGGTTCCTCGGTGACCGCTCGTTGGAGGACCACGCCTGGCGGCTGGCCGCGAAACTGAACTGGCCCGACATCAATCAGGTCGTGTACATCGCACTGACCCAACTTCAGGCCGACGCCCTGGTGACTGTCGACGACGAACTTGCAACGGCAGCACGTGCATTCGTCAAGACCGCGTCCCCGGCGGACATCCTGCGATCCTAGATCGTCTCCGCAGGCAGGAATCCTCAGAGGCCCACGTGCCGCACATTGTTGCCGCCCTGCCCCTTGACTTCGTACATCGCCGCATCGGCTTCGGCAACCAACTGCGTTACCAGTGATCCGACATCGCGATTCAGCCGCGCGGCTACATCTACCGTCGCGATACCAATGCTCACCGTCACGCTCTCAGGCAGACCGGAAATCGCTTCGCGTAGGCGGTGAGCCATGGCAACCACGTCGGAGCGGGTCACGACCGCGATGAGAAACTCTTCACCCCCGGCCCGGCAGATCACGGCAGGCAGTGGCGCCTGCCGCCGAAGCAGCTGCGCGACCGCGAGGATTGCTTGATCGCCCGCGGCGTGCCCGAAGCTGTCGTTGATCCTCTTGAAGTTGTCGATGTCCACCATGAAGATCGCCACCCGTACGGGCGCACCAGGATCGTTGGGCACCTGCGAGGTCTCGTGCAAGATGCGCGTCACCTCATCGACGAAACCACGGCGATTGAACAGCCCGGTGAGTTGATCCTCGTCCGCGCGCATCGCATAACGCCGCAGAGCACGCGACAATCCCGACACTGAGAGCGGAACCGCGAGGTTCAAGAACATCACCAGCCACAATGCTGCAACCGCGGTAGTGGCCTGGCCGCCGGCCGCGAGACGCCACACTGCGTCAACAGCAACCGCCAGCGCGATCACACCATTGAGCAGCACGGCGCGCGAGCCGTGGAAGAACGCGAGATAGCCCCCCGTGACGGCCAGCGCTGACGCTGCCAAGGCGGCCATCTCCGGTGATTCTTGCGTCAGACTCCAGCCCGCAATGACCGCGATGGCTCCCATCGACACCACTTCGGACTGCAACCGCGTCGGCCATCGAGCCAGCCAGAACACCGCCATGCCGAACGCGAAGGCGCTTCCCCCGACTGCGACCCACCAGCCGCCCTGCGTAGCCGGATGTTGCATCAGCAAGGCGGACAGCGGAACAAGCGACGCCGAGGCAGCAACAGCGGCCAACACCATCTGGGCGGAGCGCAGCAACTGCCGACGACGGAGAAACACCGACATGATCTCAAAGCGATCGCGGCGATTCCATCTTGTGATGAGCGGCGTTAACTGAAGAATCACCACTCCTCACCGTTCCGTCGACCCAGCCGTCAGCAAACCACCTTACGGCAGGCCCGAGATGCGGTGAGGAGACTTCTCGGTGTCGGCTCAGTCGCCCCGCCCGGTCTGGGCCTGGAGGTCGTCGATGAGATCTGAGGCTTCGGCCTTGGTCAACTCGTCCGGCACGTCCTGACCCGCTTCCCTGGCCAAGGTGTGGAGATAGCTGCGCTGGGGGCCGGTCATCGACTCGTCGCCGGTCACCCAGTCGGACGTGTCCTTCTCGGCGTTGTCGTGCGAGGTGTGTTGTTGGGTCATGGCAGATGGATGCCCCTCGAACAAAGATTCGAAACAGATCAGGGTGTAGTCGCGGCCGCGAGTCGGCCGAGCGTGTCGGCCAGCTGATCCTTGGTGACCAACGGGAATTTGACCTTTTCCAGCAGTTTCTTGTCCGTGACCTTCGACCAGTCGTAGGTGTGGCGCACCAGCGTCTCATCGGGTCCCTGAGATTCCAACTCCCACAACCACTCCCAGCCGGGCGGCTCGGTGCCAGCGGGGGCGGTCTTCCAGGCCAGCAATTTGTCCTTCGCGTAACCGGAGACGTGATTGTCGGTCTTGTATTCGCCGCCCATATGGCTGCCCTGCATGTTCATCGTGAACACCTGGCCCACCGCTTGTATCCGGTCGGCGTGGTCCACGCCGTGGATGAAGCCGGAGCCGTCGATCTCTTGGTGCCGCTCGGGATTGGAAAGGATGTTGAAGACCGCATCGACGGGAGCCGCAATGGTTCGCTCGACGATGACGTGTGCGTTGTCGCTCATCCGTTCACAGTTCCCACCCCGGCGCCCTCGGTAAACCATCGAGGCACCGGGCAGCGACTCAGACGGTCATCTCCAAGATCTTGTCGCCCTGCACGTTGCCCTCGAAGTAGCCCAGGCCGTAATCGCCCTGGATCGTGGTGCGGTGCATGACCCGCGGCTCGTCGGGATCGTGGCCGCTGACGGCGTGCAGCATCCGAAGGTTGTCCCAGATGACCATGTCCGTCGGGCGCCAGGTGTGGAAGTACGGCGTGATCCCGGCCAGCATCTCTCTGCACACCGCCTCGAGTAGTTCGTCACCGTCGGATGTCTCGTCACCCTCGATACCCTCTGCCATCCACGGCGAGATGTGCAGCACCTTCTCCCCTGTGTCCCGCGTCCATACCGCGGGATGCACCGCGCGCGGAAGCGCCTTGCCGTAGTCGATCGTCGCTTGCAGGCGTGCATGCGGCTGGATTTCGCGGAACCCGTCGGCCAGCCCGAAACGCATATCGGCGAAGCGCAGATTCAGGGAGTACAGGATGTTGCGGTCTTCGATCTGGCGGCGCAGTTCTGGCGACAGGATCTTGTAGAGGTGGATGCCGTCGGCAAAGCCGGTCTCGCCACCCTCGCTCACTCCGGTCACGCACCGCAACACGCCTGCCAGGTTCAGTTCATCGTTGTAGCAATGATCGAAATGCCATGGCAGCCACGAGGTGACTTCCCTGCCCTCGACCATCACGATGTTGCCTTCACGCGGCGCCTGGCCGATCTCGATGACGCCGGGGTGCAGTGCTCCCTCCGCCCGTGGCACAGAAGGAACCGGATGGTCCTTGAGCGGGCCGAACACCGTGCTGATCTCCACCTGCAGGCCGCCGTCGGGTTCGACGTCCTCGAACAGGATCATCCCGCGCTCACGGAAGACCCGCCTGAGTCGGTCGCGGACCTGCTGATCGGCCAGCGCCGCGAGCGTGACGCCGGCAACCCGCGCGCCGAAGGTGAGGTCGTCCCGAAGGGGTGTGACGTGCATAGCTGACATATCGCTGGCCTCGTATCACTATATGATATGCTGTATCAATATCTAACATTAGCGAGGGTGACCGATGGCCGTCAAGGCGAGTTCCACAGCCGCACGAGTGCTGACCGTGTTCGAGGCGGTCGCCGCCCACCAACCGGTCGGCGTCGCCGAACTCTCGCGAATCCTGGACATCGACAAGAGCGCCGTGCAGCGCGCGTTGGTCACGCTGTCGGAACAAGCCTGGATCCAGGCCGACGGCGATCACCTCACTCGGTGGGAAACCACGCCGCGCATCCTGAACATCGCGCATAGCTCACGTGCCAAGTCCGACCTGCGCCACACCATCCAGCTCGCGCTCGAACAACTCGTCCTGCAGACCGGTGAGACCGCGATCTTCAACGAGCCGGTCGGGGCGCAACTGGTGGTGTCACAGGTGGCGGAGTGCGCTCAGGAACTACGGATGGTGCCGCGCATCGGTACCGTCGTCCCCGCCCGCGACAGCGCCACCGGTCGAATTTTGTTGCCCTTCCTCAGCCAGGAACGCCGAAACGAACTGCTCGGCGAGCCGGCCGACGCGGAATTGCTGGCACTGCTCGACGCGTGCCGGGCCCGCGGTTACGCCGCCAGCAGCGAGGTCAACGCACCGTCCATGACCATCGCCGCACCGGTGTTCGAGGTCGACGGCCGCCCGATCGGGGTGATCGCGATCAGCGGACCGGCCGAGCGCATGCCACCGGACAGCGTCGCCCAGCTGGCCGAAAAGGTCTGTCAGGCAGCGAATCTGCTGTCGGGCAACGTGCCGTGAGGAGGTCGCCCGACGCTAGCGGCCGTGGCCGCCGGCGCCACCACCGGCGTGACCAGCCCCGGCGTTGTACCCGGGCGACGCCACCTCAGCTTCGGTCAGCTGAAACGGCGGGTCGAACAGGCTGGGATTGTTCAACGACGAGACGACGTCATTGACGGAGCCCTGCGGAATCCCCAGCGCGGTAGAGCTGTTGTCCTTGGGCGGCGTGCAGGTGCCGTCCAGCGCCACTTCACCGTCCGAACACGTCAGGCTGTCCGCGTGCGCCACCGCCGGCAAGCCCATCACGGCGAACCCAGCAGACAATGCGGCCGCTGCAATCGAGATCCGAGCGGCTCGGGACACTACTACGCGCATCGCACGCCCCACTTTCTGGTCGCCGGCGAAGTCCGCCAGCGGTCAGCTTAGCCCCGGCAAGCCGGCTAGGTGGCGATGCTGCGGCTACACCGCGGTCATAAATTTTCGAGGTGGCAGAGTGGAATAACGGGCTGTGTGGCGGCGACCGTCGCCCGCCGGCTCGGCACCATGGCGTAGCCGACACCACGTCGAACGAGAGGACCACCATGCTCGTGGCATTCAGCGTCAGCCCGTCGGGCGGTGACGAGGACGGCAGCGTCGGTGCGGCGGTCGCCGAAGCGGTCCGAGTGGTCCGAGCGTCCGGACTTCCCAACGAGACCAACGCCATGTTCACCAACCTCGAAGGCGAATGGGATGAGGTGATGGCGGTGGTCAAGCAGGCGGTCGAAGCCGTCGCGGCCGCCTCCCCCCGGGTGAGCCTGGTGCTCAAGGCCGACATCCGGCCCGGCCACGTCGGCCAACTCACCGCCAAGGTGCAACGCATCGAGGATGCGCTGCGGGAGTGAGCGGATGACGCAACCGGGATACGAGAAGCTCGCCGAGCGGTACGCCGCGATGTTCCCCGGGCCCTACCAGTCGTCGATCGAGCGGCACGCAGTCGCAGCGTTCCTCGAAGCCATCGACAGCGACGGTGTCGTCGTCGACGTGGGGTGCGGGCTGGGGCATGTCACCGATGACCTTGCCCGCCAGGGGGTCGACGTGCTGGGGTGCGATCCGAGCCCCGCGATGCTCGCCATCGCGCGTGCCACCTACCCACACCTGACGTTCATCGACGACGACGCGACCATGACCCGGGTCGAACGCCCCGTCGCGGCGATCATCGCGCGATTCAGCCTGATCCACATCTCGCCGGACCAGCTCGTCGATATTTTTCGCTCCTGGGCAAGGCCGCTGCGTCCGGGTGCGCCGGTGCTCATCGCGTCACAGTCATCCGATACTCCTGGTCCTGCAACACCTTTCGATCACGCGGTGGCCCCGGCCTGGCGTTGGCATCCCGATGAACTCGCCCGCGTACTGGCTGGCGCGGGATTCGATGAAGAATGGCGGATCGTCAATCGGCCCGACGGCGTCCACCGCTTCCCGGGAGTACACCTGTTGGCCCGTCGCCGGCCCACCGATGGGGGCTAGCACTACCCAGTGAGGTCAGGGCAGCGGCATTGTCCGCGTCGCCCGGTCCCGGACATGCTTGTCCCGAACCTACGACAGGAGTGATGGATGAGCACCGCAGTTCGCGACGACCTGATCCTTTCCCACGCGGTGGTCACCGCCGATGTGCCGGCCGCGTTCGACCGCGTCGATATCGCGCAGTGGCTGAAAACGCTTCCCACGCATGAGTATCAGCGTTGCGCACCCGGTGATCACAAGGCCGCGGGCTACACCGTGGACGACGACGGAACGCCGATGTCGATCAACGTCGAGATGATCGGCACGGGCCTGGTGATCCAGCAGTACCGTTTCGAGGTGGCAGGGACCCACTACTGCAAGATGGTGTCGTTGTCGGACATCCTCACCCCCGCGGGATGGACGACGACACAGGTCATCTGGGAACTCCGCCTGGAACAGATCGACGGGGATCGCTGCCGCTACACCAACACGGTGACCTCACACCCCACCGAGGACTTCTTGAAATTCATTGCCGAACAGGGTCAGACGTTCGAGGAGGCGGCTGAAGCGCGTCAAGGCGCCTCGGGAAAGCATTGCCGCGTCGAAACCCCGCTGTACGCCGAAAGCATCGCCCGTTGGGCGGCGGCGCGATGAATTCGGCCATTCTGTTCGACCACCCCGGCCCGCCCGATGTTCTGAAGTGGCGCGGCGTGGCGCCATTGAGCCCTCGGCCCCATGAAGTGGTGATCAGCGTCGCCGCGGCGGGGGTGAACAACGCCGACCTGTTGCAGCGCCGCGGGCATTACCCCGTACCGGCTTGGGCGCCACGCCCGCTCGGTCTGGAATGCGCCGGCACCATCACGGCCGTCGGTGCCGACGTCGCGACGTGGGCACCCGGGGATCAGGTGTGCGCCTTGTTGGATGGCGGGGGCTACGCCGACGAGGTGGCGGTGCCCGCCGGCCAGGTGATGCCGATCCCCCGAGGACTCACCATGGTCGAGGCCGCGGCCGTGCCGGAGGTCGCCGCCACCGTCTACTCCAACCTCGCCATGATTGCCGGACTGACGCGAGACCAGACGGTACTGATCCACGGTGCCGGTGGAGGCATCGGCACCTTCGCCATCCAGTGGGCCACCGCGATCGGGGCGCACGTCATCACGACGGCCGGCAGCGACGCCAAAACCCGCACCGGCCTGGATCTGGGCGCGCAGACCGCGATCAATTATCGCGATCAGGATTTCGTGGCAACCACGTTGGCGGCGACCCACGGCCGCGGCGTCGACGCCATCCTCGATGTCGTGGGGTCCGCCTATCTGGCCCGTAACCTCGAATGCCTGGCTGCCGACGGTCATCTGGTGATCATCGGAGGTTCGACCGATCCGGCGCCGCTCGACCTCGGACTGCTGATGTCCAAGCGCGCCAGCGTCACCGCCACCATGCTTCGGGCCCGCCCGATTCAGCAGAAGGCCGACATCATCGCCGGGGTGACCCGGAACGTCCTGCCTCTGTTCGAGACCGGCGCCGTCCGCGTGGTGGTCGACACGATTGTTCCGATGGCCGACGCTGCGCGGGCGCATCAACTTCTGGAGTCCGCGCAGACGGTCGGTAAGGTCATTCTCGACAACCGACATACCGACGTGAATGTCAGCTGAGGTCTTTGCGCATCGCCAGGCCGAGTGGACCGCGTCCCGCGCCGACGACGTCAAAACCCTTGCGCGCATACAGCTTCTGCGCGGGATTGCGGACGTGCACATTGGTGCACATCGCGGGCACGGTGTCGGCAATGTGCGCGAACAATGCCTCCAGTAACGCCCCGCCGACGCCACGGCCACGCATGCCGGGGGCCACGGCGATGCACAACTCCGGTAGCGGGTCTCCCCCGGCGTCGAGAAGTAGCGGCGGATCGTCGTGGAACGTCCAGACCGCACCCAGACGGCTGCCCTCGGCATCGACCGCGACGATCGGCACCTCCCCGTCCGCGGGCAGCAGGCTTTTCACCTCCTCGGAGTCCGGGTCCGGCAGCGGCCGGTCCTCGATGACACAGGCATGGCGCGCCATCTCGACGATGAACGCGGCGTCGCCTGAGGTCGCGGGACGCATCCGGATGCTCGGGTCGGGAGGCATCAGCTGATTCTCACGCGTGGTGGATGAATTCGCCGGCGAGATGGCGATCTAGCGAGGGACAGCACATCGCGGCCTGTCTTCAGCCATCCAGAGGAGCAGAACATGAGCTTGGACAATCTTCCCCGCCTCGGCGGCGTCGGTATCGGCGAACTGGTCCCGTCGCGCTACGCGGTGGACATCGGTGACATTGAAGTGCTGGTGATCAGCGACGGCGTCCTCCCGATTACCGCGTCGACGCTGGCCACGAATGTGGAATCGAACGAACTGGCGGGTTGGCTCGACGACAACTTCCTGCCGCCCGAGGTGGTCGATTGGCCGCTCAATGTGGTCGTGGTCCGCAGCGGCGACCGGACGATCCTCGTCGACGCCGGACTGGGTCTGGAATTCCCTGATTTCCCGCGGGCCGGGCAGACTGTCCAGCGACTGGAAGCCGCAGGGGTCGACCTCAGCTCCGTGACCGACGTGGTGCTGACCCACCTGCACATGGATCATGTCGGCGGACTGCTCACCGAAGGACTGAAGCAGCGGCTACGCCCGGACCTGCGGGTGCACGCGGCGACGGCCGAGGCCGAGTTCTGGGCCGCCCCCGACTTCACCCAGACCGTCATGCCGCAACCGATTCCGGACGTGCTCCGACGCGTCGCCACCCAGTTCCTGGACGAATACCACGGCCAGTTGCGCACCTTCGAGAATGAGTACGAGGTTGCCCCGGGTGTGCTGATCAGCCGCACCGGTGGGCACACCCCCGGGCACAGCGTGGTCCGCCTCGAATCTCGCGGGGAGAAGCTGACTTTCGCCGGCGATGCGGTGTTCGCGCCCGGTTTCGACAACCCGGAGTGGCAGAACGGCTTTGAGCACGATCCCGCGGAGGCGGCGCGCGTCCGGATCCAGTTGCTGCGGGAATTGGCCGCAACCGGGGAGTCGCTGGTGGCAACCCACCTGCCGTTCCCATCCGTGTGTCACGTGGCTGTCGCCGGCGACGCCTTCCGGTGCGTGCCGGCCGCCTGGGATTACTGAGCGGTCATCCGGCCCGCGGCGGCTGGCTTTTCGACCCGCCGCCGCGCGGGTATTCGGGACCTCTATGAGTGGAACCACCCAGCGCGAACTCGGCGAGCACGACAGTCCCATCGAGGACGCGCTGGAGCAGGCCTTCAACCGGATGGTCGACGAGGGCACCCAGCGCCTGCACCGCACCTGGCGTGAGGTCCTGGTGACGGGGTTCTTCGGGGGCACCGAGGTGGCGATGGGAGTGCTCGCCTACCTTTCGGTCCTGCACGCCACCCACGACCATCTGCTCGCGGGCCTGGCGTTCTCCATCGGCTTCCTCGCCTTACTGCTGGGGCGCAGCGAATTGTTCACCGAGGGCTTCCTGGTGCCGGTCACCACCGTCGCGGCCAAGCGCGCCAGCGTGCGTCAGCTGCTGAAACTCTGGAGCGGCACGTTGACCGCCAATCTGGCGGGCGGATGGGTGCTGATGTGGCTGATCATGACGGGCTTTCCCAAACTGCATGACCAAGCCATGGAGTCAGCCGCGCATTACGCGTTGGCACCACTGTCGGTGGAGACGGTGACGTTGTCGTTGCTCGGCGGGATGGCGATCACTTTGATGACGCGCATGCAGCACGGCACCGATTCGATGTTCGGCAAGATCGCCGCCGCCGTCGCCGGCGCGTTCCTGCTCGCCGGTCTGCAGATGTTCCACTCGATCCTGGATTCGCTCTTGATCTTCGGCGCCCTGAGCACCGGCGAGGCACCCTTCGGCTACCTCGATTGGCTGTCGTGGTTCGGGTACACCATCGTGGGAAATGTCGTGGGTGGCCTGCTTCTGGTGACGCTGCTGCGGCTGCTGCGCAGCAAGGACCGCCTGCAGCAGGAACGAGCCGATGCGGACGCCGAGGCCGACTAGGTCCGGCGCGCCTCGAAATGGTTGCCCGCGACCTCGACGGCGAACCCGCGGCCCAAGAGCAATCGACTGAAGAACTCGGCACTGATCGAACTCTCCAGCCGCCCACCGTATTCACGGGAGAACACCCGACACTGCGGTAACCGGACCGGTGGCGGTCCGCCTGGTGAAGATGCGAACGAGATCGTCGTGCCGTCGGCGCACACCGTGGCGTACTGATACTCCAGCAGTGGCTCCCAACTGTCGCCCCTACGCACGCTCACTGAACCCTCCGGTTCGACACCGAACTCCGATCCGCGGCTGACAAAGGGAATGAGGTTGAACCACAACAGGAAGATGCCGGGAATGAGCAGGAACATCAGGGCATAGGCGTGGGTGTTCTCCAGTTCGGCGTCATACACCCGGAAGATCAGTTGGCCGAACTCCAGATCGCGGCGGTCAGGAACGCCAGCCAGGACGTCCAGCGCAGCGACCGCTGCCACCAGGTGAGCCGGCGCTCGGCGGTGCGTTCCGGTCGCGTGCGCGGCTGGTAACCCACACCTGCGGCACGCGGCTCGCCCGTACTCGCGCGAAGATCGTAGCTTGGAAGATCCTGTGAGATCGATACTCAGCAAAGTAATCAGGGAATGAGCGGTAGAAACCCGGGTCGCCGGAACACCTCCGCGGAATCACAGGATCTGGAAACCTGGACGCGCCAACGCACAGACCCGCAGTCCAGAACATCGGAGGACGATGTTGTCCGAGCCCGACAACCGGTCGAACCGTCAGATCGTGCTTCGCCGACGCCCCAAGGGGCTGGTCTCGACCGATGACACCGAACTGGTACGCGCTCCGGCACCCGAACTCGCCGACGGCGAGGCGCTGCTGCGAACCACCTACATCGGCATCGACGCCGCCGTGCGGACATGGCTCGACGGCCAGAAGGGGTATCTTCCCCCGGTCGAACTCGGCGACGTGATCCGTGCCGCGGGAATCGGCGAGGTCGTCGAAACACGTTGCGATGCTTACGCTGTGGGTGATCTGGTGACGACGCTGACCGGATTTCAGGACTACGTGGTGATCCGGGACGACCTGTTCAGCACACCCGTCGTCGGCTTCACCGACCACCTCGCCGTCATGTCGGTCTATGGCCCCACCGGCGCGACCGCCTACTTCGGCATGACCGGGGTCGGCAAGCCTCGCCCGGGAGAGACGGTGGTGGTGTCGGCCGCCGCGGGGGCCACCGGATCGGTTGCGGGTCAGATCGCCAAGATCGCGGGCGCCAGGGTGGTGGGGATCGCCGGCGGCGCGGAGAAATGCCGAGCGGTGGTGCAGGACTTCGGGTTCGACGCCTGCATCGACTACAAAGCCGACGATGTCCCCGCCGCACTGAAGGAGCACTGCCCCAGGGGCGTAGACGTCTACTTCGACAACGTCGGCGGTGAGGTCCTCAACGCCGTTCTCGGCAGGCTCGCCCCCAAGGCGCGGGTGGTGCTGTGCGGAGTGATCTCCAGTTACCTCACCGGCGAGCACCCGGGTCCGTCCAATTACGTCAATCTGCTCGCGAAGACGGCCACCATGCAGGGCTTCAACGCACTCGATGAATGGGCCCATTTCGACGAGGCCTTCGATGCGCTGCGGAGCTGGGAGCAGCAGGGATTGCTGACCCATCGCCAGACCGTCTATGACGGTCTGGAAGCGAGCGTCGACGCGCTCAACGGATTGTTCACCGGCTCCAACGTCGGCAAGATGCTCGTCAAGGTCAGCGAACCCAGCGCGAACTGACCCTCGGTCACGGCCACCATTCAACCAATTGCCAGACTTCGCAAGGATAATCGTCAGAAAGGCCCGGCGGTTCGGTCGTGCCGTACTGACGGGAGATGTATGTGGCGGCCATAGCGCGTCGTGTGACGCCGGTGTGGGCAATCGTGGTGGCGGTGCTCGCGCTGGCCCTCGCGCCGGTCGCCGTCTCACACGCGGACAACCTCCCCGGGGTGCCCGGATTCTCGCTGACCGGCACGTCCGGTGCGCCCATCCAGAACGGCGGCACGTATGGAATCGGGATGGTTGTCGTCGCGCATTTCGCGGCACCCGTCGCCGATCGTGGGGCGGCGGAACAACAATTGGCGGTGACCACCGATCCCCCTACCCCCGGCGCCTGGCACTGGATCAACGACACGACAGCGCACTGGCGACCGCCGCAGTACTACGCGCCGGGCACCATCGTCACCGTCGGGCAGGACGCGCCGACGACGTTCACCATCGGTGCGTCGCACGTGGCGATCGCCGATGACAGCACCAAACAGGTCAGCGTGTTCGACGGTGGCACCTTGGTCCGCACCATGCCGACATCCATGGGCCGCGGCGGCACCGAGACCGTCGGCAACACGAACTTGAGTTTCTGGACACAACCCGGCGTCTATACCGTCATGGACAAGAGCAACCCTGTCATCATGGATTCGTCCACGTACGGCCTGCCGATCAACTCGCACCTGGGCTACAAGGAGTCCATCCCCTATGCGGTGCGGATCAGCACCGACGGCGTGTACCTGCACGAACTGGACGCCACGGTGTGGGCGCAAGGGAAGACAGACACCAGTCACGGCTGCCTGAACCTCAACCACGACAACGCCCAGTGGTACTACAACTTCTCCGTACCGGGTGATGTCGTCGAAGTTCGCAACTCCGGCGGTAAACCGTTGCAGCTGTGGCAGAACGGCGATTGGAGCGTGCCGTGGGAGCAGTGGGCGTGAGCCCTAACGCAGGTCTGCGAGGTTCTGCACGGACCGGCGCACATCGGCCTTCAGCACCGCGGCCACCAGCGCGCCGACCGGTCCGCTGAGCAGGCCGCCGGACAGGTCGGCCACCAGGTGGAAGGTCGAGCCGGGCTGATCGTCGGCCACCGTCATCGCCAGCGCGATCTGGACCCCGCCGCGTCCCCGGCCCCGAAGCTGGATCCGGTGCGGCTCTTCATAATCGGTGACCTCCCAGTGAATGGTGTTGCGAAACCCCTTGACCTTGATCAACGACGACACCTTCGTGCCGGCTTCCACGACCTCCGGCGGCCGGCTCTGCCAACCGGCGAAGATGGTCAGCCACTCATCGAAACGTTGTAGGTCGGAGGCCAACTTCCAGGCCTGGTCCGGGTTGAGGTCCGAGGCGACCGATACGTCGACTTTTGCCATGGTGTTTCTGCACTTTCGTTGGGAAAGCCGCGGTGCCCCGCGGTATTCGCCACGGGGCACCTACGGTTGGTCCGATCAGTTGATTCCGACGACCTCTTGAGCAATCGCGGCCAGACGGGTCTGGGCCGCCGAGACGACGCGCTGACGATTCTTGTGCGCCTCTTCCCACGCCACGATGGTGCGGATGTCACTGGGCTCGACCAAGTCCTTGACGGCCGAAACGGCTTCCTGCACAGCCAGTTCGTCGTAGTCGGCGATGGGCAGCTCCGACGGATCGAGCGCACCACTGGCCGTACGCAGGGCGTGCAGCGCATCGGCGGTCTGGTCTGCCCCGTCGCCGCGGGTGATGTCTTCGGCCGCGGCCAGGGCCGCATCGCGGGATCCGGTCAGCACCCGGCCGGCCAACTCGCCGGCATGCGCACCCTTGTCGAGCAGTTCGTCGACGTTGGGCCGGATGTTGCGCAGGATCTCCAGCGCGCGGTCAAGGCTGCGGGTGGTCCAGATGCCCGGCAGGTTGGCCAGTTTCACGGCCACCCCGGCGGCCGCCTGAATCGGGGTACGCCGCAGCGCGGCCGGGCCGCCGAGCGCGTCCTCGGCCAGCACCGTCGTCAGCCACTCGACGGTGGCCGCGTGCGCGGTGATCAACCGATCTGCCAGGGCCACGATCTCCGGCTTCTTCGCCGCTACGGCCAGAGCCTTGATGTAGCGCGACCGGTCCAGCAGCTGATCCTCCAGCGCCAGGTCACCGAGCAGCGCCTCGTCGAACGGCTCGGCCTGTTCGGTCAAAGCCTTGACTGCCGCGGCGGCGCGGCCCAGGAACGGGCCGATGACGTCGGGGAAGCCCCCGAGGTCGCGGATTGCCTGCTCGATGGCGGTGGCCCGCTCGCGGGCATTGGCTGCATTCTGCGTGAGCTCGCGCTTCACGGCCTCGGTACGCGCCTGTGCGACCCGGGTTTCGGCGATCTGAATCTCGGTGTTGGTCAGGTCCAGGACTGTTCGCAACTGTGCGAGCAGTGTGGTGGTCTCAGCTGTAGCCATGATTTTTCGCCCCTTTGCGTTGACGGAGGTGTCGGCGCAAGTGCACCTTGCATGTCGGTTACCCGGGATCGTCGCCGCGGTATGCGCACAACGAGGATCTACGGCCATGACTTGCGTCACACGTGGCCGAGCCCGCACACGATTAGCAAGCCCGAGTCATGGGTACCGACAGCAGCATGACCACACCAGAGGACAAGGCCACCTCCCTGCCGGACGCACCCGAAGACGAGGTGCTGACCGTGGCCACCCCGGGCGCGCAGGCGCTGCCCCTTCCCGACGACCAGGTGGACAAACCCTCTGAGCAGTGATCGGGCCGGTTTCTACTGGACATCACCCTTACGCACCTCCACCTGGAAGTGCTTGTCACCCCAGGCGTCGGCGACCACGAACTGCACCCGTTTGGGCCGTCCGAACACATTCGTCGATACGACCGTCCCGGTCGAACCCGCCGGCACCAGCGGCACATCCATGCCCTCGATCTGCCTGTGGGCAGTCACCTCATCACCTTTTCGGCACGCCACAACAATCCCCCCTCGGTTTCCCCGGACCGATACCTGTCCATAGTGACCGAAGGCTGATCGGGTTCGCAATCGATTTCTGCGGCGGATGGGCCGAGCTCACGGCGAGAAACGTTCCACCAGAAGTTCTTTGAGTTCGCGACGATGTGCCGCCACCAGCGGAAGCGCCGCGCGTACCGCGAGGTCGCCGACGACACCGACCGGGGAATCGGCCCGCGCCGACGGTCGGGTGCTGAGCCCGGCTGTAGCGTGGCTCACGTGAATGCTTCCCGTCTGCCCGCCACCGTCGCACTTCTGACCGGTGCCACGTCCCTCATCTTGACGCTCGCCGCCTGCGGCTCGGACGCCGACACGTCCTCGAAGCCCTCCTCGAGCTCGCCGTCGATCGCCCAGGTCGGGTCCTCGATTCCGGAGGCGCCCCCGGCCACCGTCGGCTGCCCCACCACCGCACCCGCGAACGCCGGCATCCCCGAGTGGACCTACTCGGGTACCACCGGCAATGTCGCGGTCAGCGGATCCACGGACACGACCGCGCCGTATGTGAAGGTCGGCGGGCCGTTCAGCGTGACCGAGACGCAGGTGCACACCCTCAAAGCCGGCGATGGCCCCGTCGTGTCCCCGACTGCCACCGTGCTGGTCTGCTACATGGGGGTCAACGGGCGCGACGGCTCCGTGTTCGACAGCAGCTATGAACGCGGCACTCCTGCCGATTTCCCGCTCGACGGCGTGGTGCCCGGATTCCAGAAAGCCATCGCCGGCCAGAAGGTCGGATCCACCGTGGCCGTCGCGATGGCGTCGGCCGACGGCTACCCCAACGGCCAGCCTGCCGCCGGCATCCAGGCCGGGGACAGCCTCGTCTTCGCGATCAAGATCCTCGACGCCACCGCCTGATCACAGATCGATGACCACGCCGTCCCGGGGCACGGACACGCACAACAGCACGTTCCCCGGGGCCGGCGGGTCCAGCGGCTCGATCTCGTAGTCGACGTCGCCGGACAGCAGCGCCGTTTCGCAGTTGTGGCACACCCCCGTCCGGCAGGACCAGCGGGCCGGCACATCGCATGCCTCGGCGAATTCGAGCAGGCTCCCGTATTCGCCGCCCCACGGCGCCGAGACCGCACTGCGCGCGAACTGCACCATGGGGCCCGTGCCGACGGGCCCGGTCGGCACGTGCGGCGCCACCGTTCCGGTCGGCAGTATCCCGGGCGTGAGAGCGGCGTGCGCCCCGAAGATCTCGGAACTGACATGTGCCCGGGCGACGCCGCAGTCGACCAGCGCCTCGGTGACATCCTGCATGAACGCCGCGGGCCCGCACAGAAATGCCCGCGCGTCGACCGGTAGATCGAGCCGACGCAGCGCCTTCGCGGATAGACGGCCACCCTCGTCGTAGTCGACGCCGATTCGGTCAGATGGTGCCGGGGCGCTGAAGTACACCCGGGATGTGCTGTGCGGCAACGCTTCCAACAGCTGCCGCGCCTCGGCCGCGAAGGCCTGCTCGGCGCCACTGCGGGCACCGTGCAACCACCACACGGAACGCTCTGCGTTCCCACCGGCGATCGCATGCAGCATGGACAGCATCGGGGTGACGCCCACCCCGGCGGAGATCAGGACCACCGGGCCGCTGCCACCCTCATCGAGGACGAAAGTGCCCCGGGGTGCCGCGATCTCGAGTTCGTCGCCGACGGTGACGTGTTGGTGCACCCACCGGCTCACCGCGCCATGCGCTTCGCGTTTGACGCCGATGCGATAGACCCCCGAGGCGGGATCGTTGGACAGTGAGTAGTTCCGGATCGATGTACCGGTGCCGTCGGGTACCCGCAGGGCAATCGACTGTCCCGCTTGCCATCTGGGTAGTGGTACGGCGTCGGCCAGTGTGAACGACGTGACGTTGCGGTCTTGGCGATCGACCTCGACCACGCGAAGCGTGC
The DNA here is from genome assembly GCF_056403275.1 of Mycobacterium sp. P2_H7. Lineage (NCBI taxonomy): Bacteria > Bacillati > Actinomycetota > Actinomycetes > Mycobacteriales > Mycobacteriaceae > Mycobacterium > Mycobacterium sp. P2_H7. The sequence goes on from NZ_JBFUFU010000012.1 coordinate 232,817, forward strand.
GCCATCCCGACCACGCAGGCGGCCCGACCGCCTCACCGGTCAACCCGCGATTCCCCGACGCGGTGCCGTCGTCGTCGAGCAGCGCCTGAAGCGAGGATTTCCACCCAGGGCTCAACGCGTCGACGCGCAGCGCCCGCCGCAGCGCATCCGGTGCGTGGCCGGGCAGATAGAGCAGGGCGTCGACCTCCGCCACCGTCACACGTTCAGGGCCATCGGCGACCTTGACGATGTCGTCGCCGGCCTGGACCTGTCCTTCACGCAACACCCGGCAATAGAAGCCCGGCCGTCGGTGCGACACCAGGAGGGCGGCCATCCGCGGCTCGTCGAGGCGCAGCCCCAGCCGGTAGCACGTGACCCGCGGCTGGGTGACTTCGAAGAGCACGTCGCCTATTTCATAGCGGTCGCCGATGCACACCTCGTCGTCGGACAACCCGTCGACGGTGAGGTTCTCACCGAAGTCGCCGGGCTGCAGGTCACGACCCAACTCGTTGCTCCAGTGCCGGTACGAGTCGAGTTGATAGACCAGAACGGCACGGTTCTCGCCGCCATGCCCGCCCAGATCGCCCTGGCCGTCGCCATCGATGTTGAGCCGGCGAACCATCCGCGGGCCATCGACCGGAGCCTTCCACGCACCGGTGAAGACGATGCGGCCCTTCCAGGGCACCTGCGCCGGCATCCCGACGTTCACCGATACGAGTTTCGCCATCGCCGATCAGCGTAATTCCACCGAGTGGCTCCCGGCGTCGATCGTGTACCTTGGCGGGCATCGCGAAAAGCGATCGCGCAGCCGATCGTCGACACGGTGCCGAGTCCTTCATTCTCGTCCGCCCAGCGCCCCTTGATCAAGGAGTGCGCAATGTCGTTGTCGATCACCATCATCGGGGCCGGGCTCGGAGGTCTGGTGCTGGCCCGCACCCTGCACCGCCATGGCATCCATGCCACCATTCACGACGCCGAGGCCTCCGCTGCGGCACGCACCCAGGGCGGCCTGCTCGACATCCATCCGTCCACCGGGCAGGCGGCCCTGCGCGACGCCGGTCTGTCCGAGGCATTTCGGACCCTGATCCGCCCCGGGCACGATGCCAAACGCATCACCGACCGCGACGGCGCCGTCCTGTTCGACTGGCCGGGCAGCAGCCTCGGAACGCGGCCCGAGGTGGATCGTGGCGAACTGCGCGCTCTGCTGATCGCCTCCCTTCCGACCGGAACGGTCCACTGGGGACACAAGGCCACCGCCGTGCTCACCACCCCGGGTCGACGCCCTGAAGTGCGCTTCGCCGACGGGTCATCGCACGCCGCGGACATCGTGGTGGGCGCGGACGGCGCCTGGTCGAGAGTACGCCGGAGCATCTCCGGCGCCGAGCCGGTCTATGCGGGCACCTGCTTCATCGAGATCGGTTCTGCCGGTGGGCAAGTGCTGTCCTCTCAGGTCGCCGAGATCATCGGGCGCGGCACGCTCATGGCGGTGGCGCCCGGGCAGGGCATCTTGGCCCACCACAACGCCGACGGCACGCTCAGCGGCTACGTCGCCATCAACGCGCCGCTGGAGTCGATCACGTCCGTCGCCACCGGCGACCCGGCGGCCATGCGGGCGTTCCTGACCCGGCGCTTCGAACAGTGGGCCCCTGCGCTGAGGACGATGGTCACCGACAACATCAGCGATCCCCTGCTACGCCCGATCTACACGTTGCCCACTGCGCATCGCTGGAACCGGGTGCCCGGCGTGACGTTGATCGGCGATGCCGCCCATCTGATGTCGCCCTTCGCCGGCGAGGGCGCCAACCTCGCCATGTTCGACGGGGCGGCACTGGCCCGACAGATCGCCGCGCACCCCGACGACATCGACGGTGCGTTGGCTGCCTGCGAAACGGCGCTCTTCCCGCGTAGTGCGGAGGTCGCCGAGCGCAGTGCGGCGAACCTGCAGAGGTTCTTCGGTCCCGATGCGCCCCGAAGTACCGTCGACCTGTTCACCACCCTGCTCACGTGACCGTTCGCGCAGTGCTCGACGAGCCTCCGGCCAATCCTGTAGCATATTGCTACAAACTGCTTCACTCTGCTACAGGAGCCTACTGTGACTGACGTCGCCGACAAGCCGACCCGCGTCGCAGCCGATCTGTTCGACAGCGCTGCTGCGGAAGGCCGCCGCCAGAGCCGCTCCGCCAAGCAGCAACTCGACCACTGGGCCCGGGTGGGGCGCGCGGTGTCGGCACAGCAGACCGCACCACGGCGCCGCGTCGAAGCCGCCCTGGCGGGCACCCTGCCCCTGGCCGACCTGTCACAGGAAGAAGGCGTGGTGTTCAACGCCGAGATCACCGCGACCATCGAGGAGAAGCTGGCGCAGGCCGACTACGGCGTCACCCTGGCCGCACGCGGGGTCACGACGGTCGCCGTCGACGATGCGGGGCAACTCGTCGAGTACCGGCCCGACGGCACCGCCCTGGTGCTCGGGCCGGCCACCTGACCTGAGCAGCGGTGAAACGTCTCGACCTTGTGGTCGGTCCCAATGGCGCGGGTAAATCCACCTTCATCGAACTGACGCTCGCTCCCCTGCTTCCGGGCAGTGCCTTCGTCAATGCCGATGAGATCGCCAAACGGCGATGGCCGGCGGATCCGGCGGCGCACTCCTACACCGCCGCCCGCATCGCCGCGGACACCAGGGCTTCGCTGATCGCTCGGGGCGACTCGTTCATCGCCGAGACCGTGTTTTCCCACCCATCCAAGCTCGACCTGCTCGGCACGGCTGCTGCCGCCGGATACGTTGTCGCACTGCATATTCTGATCATTCCCGAGGAGCTGTCCGTGCACCGGGTGCGACTGCGTGTCGCCGCAGGCGGGCACAGCGTCCCCGAGGAGAAGATCCGTGAACGTCACCGGCGCCTGTGGGCCCTGGTGGCGCGCGCGGCGCGCATCGCCGAGAGCACCACCGTCTACGACAACTCCGCCGTGCGAGGGCCGCGGGTGGTGGCCCAGCTCAGTTCCGGAGTGCTGATCGGGCAACCGAACTGGCCGGCCTGGGCAGACGGGGAACTGACGCGGCTCTGGCCGCAGTGAGGCTAGGCGCGGTCATCGGTGCTCCTCTTTGAGCGAGTATTGGACTACATACGTGGTCGAAAATAGGGCCGCGGGTAAGGTGCTGTCAATGAAACGCGCGGAGGTGGTGCGCGACTACGGCGGGATTTCGGCAGCGGATCGCCGCGCCGACCGTCGCCGCAAGCTGTTGGCGGCAGGCCGGCAGATCTGGGGCGAATCCGGCCTCGCAGACGTCACCGTGCGCGGTGTCTGCTCGTCAGCCGGCCTGATCACGCGGTATTTCTACGAACAGTTCGACGGCCGCGACGCCCTGCTGTTCGCCGTCATCGACGAGGTGCGCGCCCAACTCCTCCAGGCGATGCTGGTCGCGGGCATCGGCGAGAGCGGCGACCTGCGCGACAAACTCCGCGCGGCGCTCACCGCGTTCCTGAACATCGTCGCCGACGACCCGCACCTGCACCGCATCGTCGCCAGCGACGTCACCGGTGTGCCCGGGTTGCTCGAACACCGGATGCAGTTACTAGACATGATCGTCGCGGCGATCATCGAGCAGGCCCCGTCGGTCCTGGGGGAACAGTTGCCCGATCCGGCCGTCCTGCGCCGCGGGGCGGTGTTCATGGTCGGCGGCGTCAACCAGATCATCGCCGAATGGCTGCGTGCCCCGTCCGACGCCGGCACCGAGACGGTCGACGAGCTCGCCACCGCCTGTGCCGACCTGTGCGTCGCCGTCGTCCGGCGCACCGTCAACAGCGACTGAATCCCGTACCGCCGGTTGTACTGTGCTGGCCTATGCGCACACACCGCAATCCCGACGGCGACTTCGGGCCGTGGCAGCGGGCGATCTTCGAGCTGAAACGGTTCGTCAGCCTGCGGATCGCCCCGAAGGGCACCCCGGTGACGCCGCCGGACGCGCCGTATCTGATCGTCCCGATCCTCGGCCAGTCCAACGCCCACGGCATGGGATTGCCGCTGGATGCCGCAGAAACGCCCCATCCGCTGGTGCACCAGTGGGCGAACTGCGGCCCGTCGAAGCACACCGCGATTCTCGGCGTGGACCCGCTGTTGCACGAAACCCCTTCGCGGCGAGTCGGTTTCGGTGTCACGTTCGGAAAGGCGCTCGCCGAGGCGACCGGTCGGGCGGTGCTGCTGGTGCCGTGTGCACGCGGGGACACCTCCTTTCACCCGAAAAACGGCTACACATGGGATATCGCCGACACCACGACCCGGCGCAATCTGTACCGGGGCGCGGTCACGTCGATCGACGCGGCGCTGGCCCGGTATCCGGGAAGCACAGTGGCCGTGGTGCTGTGGCATCAGGGTGAATCCGACGTCCCACTCATGCCGGCTCAGGGATATCAGGGCAAGCTCGACGCCCTGTTCGACGATCTGCGGGCCCGCTACGGCGCGGACACCCCGATCATCGTGGGCGGCATGGTGCCCGAGGAGATGGAGCTCAGCGGCAAGGACTACACCGGGATCGATGCCGTCCACCAGCAAACCCCCCGGCGAATCCCGTTGACCGCCTTCGTTCCCGGTGTACGCGACATGTGCAACGACCGCGTCGACCGGCACTACAGTGCCGCCGGAAGCCGCACCATGGGCAGCAACATATGGGAGGCGTATCGGCAGCTCGCCGGACGCGCACTGGACGGCTACCGGCGCTGACACATTCCGCGCCAGCCGATTTGGCGGAGCCCGATTTCTAAAGAGACGTTGTGGCTTCTGTGATAGGACTCTGGCGGTCCGGGGCATTTGGCGTCATCGTGTGTCAGCATGACTTCGTGACCTCCTGGCGCAAGTTTGCTGCGGTCGGTGTCGCGGCCGCAGCCACAGCGATAATGCAGAACGCGGCACTTCCGACCGCTCACGCTGTGGGCTGCCCCGACGCCGAGGTGATCTTCGCCCGCGGCACCACCGAGGACCCGGGTCCCGGCCCCACGGGTGCCGACTTCATCGACGCGCTGCGCGCGAAGGTTCCCGGCAAGACCGTCGGCACGTACGCGGTGGACTACCCGGCCACCCTCGACTTCGCCACTGCCGTCACCGGCATCTCCGACGCGCGGTCCCGCATCCTGAGCACCGCCGCCAGCTGCCCGGACACCAAGATGGTGCTCGGCGGGTTCTCCCAGGGCGCCGCGGTGATGGGCTTCGTCACCGCCAGCACCATCCCGGATGGGGTGGACCCCGCTACGGTGCCTGCACCGATGCCGGCCGACATCTCGAATCACGTTGCCGCAGTGACGTTGTTCGGCAAGCCGTCGCCCCGCTTCATGCGGGCCATCAGCGACCCCACCGTCACCGTGGGCCCGCAGTATCTCGCCAAGACCGTGGACCTGTGCGTCGACAACGACGTGGTGTGTGACCCGGCGGGCCGCAGTTTCTCCGCCCACAACACCTACTTCGATGCCGGAATGGTCGATCAGGCAGCCACATTCGCGGCCAACGCCCTGCAGACCGGCTGGGCCGCCGCCGCGCCCGCAACACCGGCCGCGCCGACGGCACCGACCACCCCGGCGCCGATCCCCGTCACGGCGCATCTGGGCAACACCCCGCTGGGCCCACCACCGGGACCCGTCGTCGCCGCTCCGCACGCCCCTGGGCTCGCCCCCGGTCCCACCGCGCCCAGCACTCCCGTCATGTAACAGCGCTGCGCGTCAGCCATCATTGATGGCATGGAGTCGACGCGCGTGGATCGGTGGCTGTGGGCGGTCCGGCTGACCAAGACCCGCCCGGACGCCGCCGAAGCCTGCCGTGCGGGTCATGTGCGCGTCAACGACAGAACGGCCAAACCGGCAACCACCGTCGTTCCGGGCGACACGGTCCGCGCCCGGATCAACGACACCACCCGCATCGTCGAAGTCGCTCGGGTCATCCAGAAGCGGGTCGGCGCCGCCGATGCCGTGACGTGCTACCTCGACCGGACACCTCCCCCACCACCGGCGGTCGCCGCACCGGTCGCGGTCCGTGATCGCGGTGCCGGCCGCCCGACGAAACGGGACCGGCGCGTCCTGGAGAAGTGGCGCGCGGGGCAACCCTAGGTGGTCACGCCGCCCGGGTATGGCTGGTGGGCCGGCCGTCGATGCCGGCGGCCAGCGGTAGCACCGCCGCTTTGCGACGGATCTCCCAGCGGTGCAATGCCACTCGGCATGGTTCCTCGACCAGTGCGTAACTCACCACGGCCATCGCCATGCCGAAGAACAAGGTCAGCGCGAGCACCACGAGGAAGCCCCCCGAGGACGACTGCCGGTTCAGCAACGGGAACACCATGCTCAGTGCCGCCAGATGCCAGATGAACAGCCCGTAGGACCATTCCCCCAGCCGCACCATCACCGGGCTGCCCAGCACCGCGTGTGGGGCGGATCGCCTGCCCAGCACCAACGGCGCCAGCAACGCCGCCGCGATGACGGCGCCCATCGCCGTCCGGAGCACGAACTGCTCGATGCTGGCATGCACCCCCACCTCGGGAATCGCCATCGGCGTCGCGGACAGCACGTAGGCGGTAAACGCGATGCCGATCATCAGTGCCGGACGGCGCGCGAGCCGGTGGGCGCGGCCCTCGGGACGGCAGGTCCACTCCGCGAGCAGCATCCCGACGGCGAACCACGAGGCGTACGCCGGCGCCCAGTTCAGCGGATTGGCGTCATACGGCGCGGGGATGGGCAGGTAGCCCCAGCCGAGGCTGGCCACCGCCACCGCGGCGATCACCGGGACGCGGGCCCGGACGGGGAGCTTGGCCGCCCCCAACGCCAGCAGTGGCAGCGCGAGATAGAACGTCACCTCGACCGACAGGCTCCACATCTGTGTCAGGCCGGCGACGAGTGTCTGCGGTATGTAGACCTGCGTGAGGGTCAGGTTGGCCAGCCACACAGCGCGGTCCGCGAAGTGCACATCGGGTAGCACCAGCAGGATGACGACGACCGCGAGCAGATACGCGGGCATGATGCGGACCAGCCGCGACCGGAGGTACGGGCCGGCAGCGGGCGACGGCCGCAACCCGCGGGCCGCGGCGGCGTGCCCGCGCCAGAGCAGGAATCCCGACAGTGCGAAGAAGACAGCCACGGCGAGGTCGAGGCGGATCAGCAGATGCCCGATCGGCCCGTGGAACTGCCCGGTCTGGACTGCCACATGGGTGACCACCACCGCGATGGCCGCGGCGGCACGCAAGCCTTGCAGAGCCGGCAGGAACGGCTGCGTCCCGACGGCGGGCTCCGGAAGCGAATCCCCCACGAGCATCAGTGTGCCCGACGGGCGCTACCCTCGGTATGCGGCGATCTGGATCAGGTTTCCGCAGGTGTCGTCGAACACCGCCGTCGTGACGGCGCCCATGTCCGTAGGCGGCTGGATGAAGCGCACCCCGAGCCCGGCCAGCCGCGCGTACTCGGCTTCCACGTCGTCCACCGCAAAAGACGTGAATGGGATGCCGTCGGCCACCAGGGCCCGCTTGAACGGACCGGCCGCCGGATGCTCATCGGGTTCGAGAACGATCTCGGTGCCGTCGGGGTCTTCCGCCGAGACGACGGTGATCCAGCGATGCACGCCCATCGGCACGTCGTGCTTCGGCACGAATCCCAGCACCTCGGTGTAGAACCGCAGGGCCTTGTCCTGGTCGTCGACAAGCACGCTGGTCAGGTTGATCCGCACGCGAATTCCTCTCGGATGACGGCGATGAAGGTGTCGACGTCGGCTTCGGTGGTGTCCCATGCCGCCATCCACCGCACTTCGCCGCGCGCCCGATCCCAGTCATAGAACCGCACCCGTTCCCGGATCCGGTCGGCTGTGGTCGTGGGCAGCGTGGCGAACACCGCGTTCGCCGCGGTGTCCTGGGTGAAGGCCAGACCGGTCAGGGAGCCGTCGGCGATGCCGGATGCGAGGGCGGTCCGCAGCCTGGCCGCCATGGCGTTGGCGTGCCGCGCGCTGCGGATACCCAGGTCGTCGTCGAACAACGCCAACAGTTGCGCCGCGGCGAAGCGCATCTTGCTGGACAGCTGCATTGTCAGCTTGCGCAGATACACCAGCCCGGCGGCGCGCGCCGGGTCCAGCACCACCACGGCCTCGGCACCCAGCAGGCCGTTCTTCGTCCCGCCCAGGCTGAGGATGTCGACACCCGCGTCGGTGGTGAATTCGCGCAGCGGCACATCGAGCGCGGCCCCCGCGTTCCACAGCCGGGAGCCGTCCATGTGCACCGCCATCCCGCGGTCGTGGGCGAAGTCGGCGATGGCCCCCACCTCGTCCACGGTGTACACCGTGCCCCTCTCGGTGGCCTGGGTGATGCTCACCGCCAGCGGCTGCGCGCGGTGTTCATCCCCCCAGCCCCACGCCTCGCGGGCGGCCAGCGCGGGGGTGAGCTTGCCGTCCGGCGCCGGCACCGTGAGCAGTTTGATGCCGGTCATCCGTTCGGGGGCACCGGCCTCGTCGGTGTTGATATGCGCGGTCGACGCCGTGATCACCGCACCCCAGCGCGGCAGCACACTGGTCAGCGCGACCACATTGGCGCCGGTGCCGTTGAACACCGGGAACACCTCGGCTTGCGCCCCGAACTGGTCCCGGACCACATCCTGTAGGCGCGCGGTGTACACGTCACCGCCGTAGGCGACCTGGTGGCCCCCATTGGCGGCGGCGATCGCCCCGAGCGCCTCGGGGTGCACCCCCGCGTAGTTGTCGCTGGCGAATCCGCGCCATTCCGGATCGTGCAGTCGGGTTACCGGCACACCCGTTACGGCGTCGGAGGCGCGGGCGGGACGTTCGGCGGTGCGCCCGGATCGGTGACCCAGGCGGGCGGATTGGGATCGGTGAGCGCGACATATCCCGGCGGCAGCGGCGGTCCGCCACCCGGCGCACCGGCCGGCGCCTGCGACACGGGCAGAGCGGGCGTCGACGAATTCGGGTCGGTCAGCGAGGTGTAGCCGGGCGGCAACTTGGGTGCGGGACCCGCTCCGGGAGGCGCACCGTTCGTGGCGGCGACCTCATCCGGTGCCATCGTCAATTCCTCCACGGGGTTCCCGCTGTGGAAGGTGTGCCAGATGTCGCGGAGATAGCCCAGCTGGCCCGGCGTCTGACTCTGTCCCCCGTACTGCTGATTGGCGACCTCGGGTACCGGCGGGGCACCGGCCGGTGGCAGCGGCTGCGCACCGGTGGGTTCGTTGGCGACGAGCACGGGCTGGCCGGGGGCCGGCGCGGCGGGCGCACCGGGCGTGGGCACGGGCAGCAGCGGATCGGGTTCGGCGGCGGCCTGCCCGGCGCCGGCGAGCGCGCCGCCGAGGATGAGTCCGCCGACGACAGCTGCCTTCGCCGACTGGGAGATCCGGTCAAACATGGGCACTGGTTGTCCTCTCCTAGACACGTGCGCGCAATCTTCCCCGCCCGGCCGCGTCCGCGTCAACGCGAACACACAGGCGTGATCGGCAACCCGCCGGCCGAAGACAGGTACGGCAGTACCTATAACGACTGCCTCACCTGGACCGACACTGGGTCAACGGTGCCGAAGGAGGAGTGATGACCGGGTGCAAGCTCCTGGCTGCGGTGGCCGGTGTGCTCGGGTTGGCCGCCTGGCCTGTGCCGGCGCCGGTCTCGGCCAACCCCGCCACGCCGATGGCGGTGATCGAGGCGGCCGCGGCGCAACTGTGCGGGGCAATCGACCTCGATCCGACCGAGTCCGGTGTGCGGGCGGGCATGCAGGGCCTGTACAAGCGTGGACTCGACGACCTCGACGGCGCTCTGGTCCTGCTGACCGCGGTGCACCACGTCTGCCCGGCACACGCACACCTGGTCGCCACGAGCCTGTCGCAGGATCCGGCGGGCCGGGCACTCGCCCGACACTGGTGACGCCTCAGTTCTGGCGGGGCAACAACTCCCGGGCGAAGCCGTCCAGGAAGTCGTCGTGATGCCAGGCGTCGAGCGGGCGGACGACGAATTTCGTCAGTCCCGCGGCGATGTATTCATCGAGGCGGCGGTGTAGCGCCGACCAGTCCGGCGCGACCAGGTCGGCCGGGTCGAGGTCGGGGCGTCGTGCCCTGATGGCGGCCGCCACCGCGTCGGGGAGTTCGCCGTCGCCGACGGCGAGGTTGATTCCGTAGTGGTCGGGCTCGATGGCCCGGCCGGCCTGCTCGGCGGCGTCGGCGATGGCCACCCGCGCCCGGCCCGCCTCCTGCGGTGTCAAGAAGCTGCCCAGCCAGCCGTCGGCCAGGGTGCCGATCCGGCGATAGGCGGCCGGGGATGAACCCCCCACCCAGATATCGAGCGGCACAGCCGGTTTCGGATCTATCACCGCATTGCGGACCTGGTGGAACTCACCGGCGAACGTCACGTCGTCCTGTCGGAGCACGGTTCGCAACAGGATCAACGCCTCGTCGAACACCGCGGCACGGCGACCGTCGGGCACCGGGAACAGATCCCGCTCGGCCGGCAACGCCGAGCGCAGACCGAACACCGGCAGCACCCGCTTGGGGGCCAGCGCCGCCAGCGAGGCGAGCTCCTTGGCGACCAGCACCGGATGGCGGCCCGGCAGCACGGCCACCGAGGTGCCGACCTTGAGCCGCTGCGTGCGCGCCAGCGCGAAGGTCATGCCCACAACCGGGTCGACGGCGCGTGAATACACCAGCTCGGAGAACCAGAGCGAGTCGATGCCCACGCCCTCAAGGTGGTCGACGACCGCCGGTAACTGCTCGGGGCCGACATCGGCGCCCAATCCCACTCCGAAGCGAATCTTCATAGCCGGCTCAACGCGGCGCGCGCGGGTTTTGTGCCGGGTGCCAGTTATGCGCACGCCCCCAACAAAATGTTTAACGACTCCAGATTGGAGTCAATAGTGGTGATGTGGCTTCGAAGGCGGATTACGCGGACCAACTCCGCGCCGCCCGACTCCGCGTGACCCAACCGCGCATCACAGTTCTGGCCGAGGTTCGCAGCCATCCGCATGCGGACACCGAGACCATCTTCCTGGCGGTGCGCGAGGTGTTGCCCGAAGTGTCCCGCCAAACGGTCTACGACGTGCTGAATGCCCTGACGTCGGTGGGCCTGCTGCGCCGCATCCAGCCGTTGGGCTCGGTGGCCCGCTATGAGACGCGGGTCGGCGACAATCATCACCACGTGGTGTGCCGCAACTGCGGCACCATCGCCGACATCGACTGTGCCGTCGGCGCGGCACCGTGCCTGACTCCCTCCGACCTGGACGGCGCCTTCGAGGGTTTCGTCCTGGACGAGGCGGAAGTCATCTACTGGGGCACCTGCCCCCGATGTTCGGCCCCAATTTCCCGATCGCAACCGTGATCACAGCCCCATCACCAACCGGAAGGAAATGTTGTGTCATCCGAGACCACCACGCATGGCAGCGAGAGCGAGAACCCGGCCATCCCCTCGCCGACACCCAAGTCACACGGCCCGCTGAGCAACCAGGACTGGTGGCCCGAGCAGATCGACGTGTCGCGGCTGCACCCGCACGCACCCGCCTCCAACCCTCTCGGCGAAACATTCGACTACGCAGCAGAATTCGCCAAGCTAGACGTCGACGCCCTGAAAACCGACCTGCTCTCGGTCATCACCACCTCGCAGGACTGGTGGCCCGCAGACTACGGCAGCTACGCCGGCCTGTTCATCCGGCTGAGCTGGCACGCCGCCGGTACCTACCGCACCTTCGACGGACGCGGCGGCGGCGGGCAGGGGCTGCAGCGCTTCGCCCCCCTGAACAGCTGGCCCGACAACGCCAACCTGGACAAGGCCCGCCGGCTCCTGTGGCCGGTGAAGCAGAAGTACGGCAACAAGATCTCCTGGGCCGACCTGCTGGTGCTGGCAGGCAACGTCGCGCTGGAGTCGGCCGGGTTCACCACCTTCGGTTTCGGTTTCGGCCGGCCGGACGTGTGGGAGCCCGAAGAGGTGCTCTTCGGTGAGGAGGACACCTGGCTGGGTACCGACAAGCGCTACTCCGGCGAGCGGGAACTCGCCGAGGGCTACGGTGCGACCACCATGGGCCTCATCTATGTCAATCCCGAAGGCCCCGAAGGCAAGCCGGACCCGCTGGCCGCCGCACACGACATCCGCGAGACGTTCGGCCGGATGGCGATGAACGACGAGGAGACTGCGGCCCTGATCGTGGGCGGTCACACGCTGGGCAAGACCCACGGCGCGAGTGCCGATGCTGTCGGCCCCGAGCCCGAGGGCGCACCGATCGAGCAGCAGGGCCTGGGCTGGAAGTGCCCGTTCGGTGCGGGTAACGCCGGCGACACCATCACCAGCGGCCTGGAGGTGGTGTGGACGCCTACGCCCACCAAATGGAGCAACTCGTTCCTGGAGATCCTTTACGGCTACGAGTGGGAGCTGACCAAGAGCCCGGCCGGCGCCTGGCAGTTCCAGGCCAAAGATGCCGAGGCGATCATCCCCGATCCGTTCGGCGGACCGAACCGGTTGCCGTCGCTGCTCGTCACCGACGTCTCGCTGCGAGTCGACCCGGTGTACGGGCAGATCACCCGGCGCTGGCTGGATCATCCCGAAGAGCTCAACGAGGCGTTCGCCAAGGCCTGGTACAAACTGCTGCACCGCGACCTCGGCCCGATCACCCGCTACCTGGGCCCGTGGGTGGCCGAACCGCAGTTGTGGCAGGACCCGGTCCCCGCTGCCGAGGGTGCGCTCATCGGCGACGCCGACGCGGCGACCTTGAAGGCCAAGATCCTGGACGCCGGGATCTCGGTGCCGCAGTTGGTGAAGACGGCGTGGGCTTCGGCCGCGAGCTTCCGTCGCACCGACAAGCGTGGCGGGGCCAACGGCGCCCGCCTGCGTCTGGAGCCGCAGAAGAGCTGGGAGGCCAACGAGCCGGCGGAGCTCGACAAGGTGCTGCCGGTCCTGGAAAATATCCAGCAGGACTTCAACGCCGCCGGGGGCACGAAAGTGTCGCTGGCCGACGTCATCGTGCTCGCCGGCAATGCCGCGATCGAGAAGGCCGCCAAAGACGCCGGGGTTTCGGTCACGGTGCCGTTCACCGCGGGCCGCACCGACGCCACGCAGGAGAACACCGACGTGGAGTCGTTCGCCGTGCTGGAACCGCGCGCCGACGGTTTCCGTAACTACGTGCGGTCCGGCGAGAAGACGCCGCTGGAGCAGCTCCTCCTGGAGCGGGCGTATCTGCTGGGTGTGACCGGCCCCGAGTTGACGGTGCTCGTCGGTGGCCTGCGGGCGCTGGGTGCCAACCACGGTGGCAGCAAGCACGGTGTGTTCACCGACCGGCCCGGGACGTTGACGAACGACTTCTTCGTCAACCTGCTGGACATCGGCACCGAATGGAAGCCGGCAGAGTCGCAGGAGAACGTGTACGAGGGTCGCGACCGCGCCTCCGGCGAACTGAAGTGGACCGCGACAGCGAATGACCTTGTGTTCGGCTCACATTCGGTGTTGCGCGCGGTATCCGAGGTGTACGCCCAGGCCGACGGCGCCGAACGGTTCGTCAACGACTTCGTCGCCGCGTGGGTGAAGGTGACCGACAGCGACCGGTTCGACGTCACGAAGTAGCGAGATTTGTGCACGTTTAMCGGCGGAAGTCGCCGGTAAACGTGCACAAATCACTGAGGTAGGCGGGCTCCCGTGACCGCGTCGAATAGGTGCTCCCGGCCCGGTCGCACGTCGACGCGCACCGACACACCCGGTGCGGGCAAGGTCGGCCAATACGCCACCGCCGATGCCTCGACGACCGCAGTGAGCCGGTGTCCCCCAGCCTTCACCATCACCACGTAACGCGGACCCAGCAGCTCGACCAACTCGACGCGCGCGGCGCCGCCCGGGTCCGGTGTCACGATGAGATCCTCGGGCCGCACACCGAAGATCACCGGGCCGTCGACATCCCGAACCAGCGGCCACGCGACACCGTCGGCGGTGAAGACGCCGCCCCCAACCGCACCGTCTATGAGGTTGGTGCTGGGTGAACCGATGAAGTCGGCGACGAAGGTGTTCGCCGGCGTGCGGTAGAGCGCCTCGGGTGTTCCTTGTTGGGCGATCCGGCCGGCGTCGAGGACCACCAACTGATCCGCGATCGTCATCGCCTCTTCCTGATCGTGGGTCACATACAGCGACGTGATACCGAGATCCTGCTGCAGTCGCCGGATCTCGGAGCGCAGCTCGACGCGCAGCTTGGCATCCAGGTTGCTCAGCGGCTCATCGAACAGGAACACCGATGGGGTGCGCACCAGCGCCCGGGCGATCGCCACCCGCTGCTGCTGGCCACCGGACAGCTGACGAGGCTTGCGCGACAACAGATCCTCGATGCCGACGCGGGCGGCCGCGGTGCGGGCCTGTTTCGCCGCGTCGTCCTTGCCGACGCCCGCATTGCGCAGCGGGAAGGCGATATTGCCTGCCACGGTCAGATGTGGGTACAAGGCGTAGTTCTGGAACACCATGGCCACATCACGGTCGCGGGGCGCGGCGCGGGTGACGTCGCGACCGTCGATGCGCACGGTTCCACTGTCGGCCGACTCGAGCCCGGCCGCGATGCGCAGGGTGGTGGACTTTCCGCAGCCGGACGGGCCGACCAGCACGGTCAGCGACCCGTCCGCCAGCACCAGATCGAGTCCGTCGACGACCGCTGTGCCCCCGTAGGTCTTGGTGATGCCGCTCAATTCGACGGTCGTCATTTCGTGGCACCGGCGGTGAGACCGCCGACCAGGAACCGTTGCGCGGCGAGCGCCAACACATAGACGGGCAGGATTCCGAGCAGACCGGCCGCGGCCTGTTGACCGAACTGGACGTTGCGATCCCCTTGGAACAGCGACAAACCGACGGTCAACGTCTGGCTCTCTTTCGTGACAGCGAGATATACGGCGAACAGAAAGTCGTTGTAGCTCAAGAAGAAAACCACCAGCAACGCAGCGACGATCCCCGGCCACAGCAACGGCAGGACCGCCTTGCGGAAGGCGCCCGCCACGCTGAGACCGTCGATCACGGCCGCCTCGTCGATCTCGACGGGGATCCGGCGTACGAACCCGTCGAGCAACCAGGCGGCGACGGGCACGTTGGCCACGCCGTTGACGATCACGAGCCCGAGCACGTGGTTTGTCAACCCGAAATCACGCAGCAGGAAGAACAGCGGGATGATCGCCACCACCGGTGGCGCGCAGTAGGCGGCCAGCAGCGCAGTCAGCAGCCTTTCACCGCGCACCCTCCGTGCGGTGAAATATGCTGCGGGCGTAGCGATCACGACTGCCAGCGCGGCAGCGCCCGCAGCCGAGATCCACGAGTTCTGCAACATCGAGCCCAACGGTATGGTGTCGAACACCGAGATGAAGTTGTCCCACGTCCACTCCCGGGGGAGCAAGCTGGAGTTCAGCACGTCACCGGGCGGGCGCAACGACAATGAGACGAGGTAGCCGATCGGCAGCAGCGCGAGTGCGACGGCCACGACGAGGCCGGCCCACACCATCCAGCGGGCTCTCATGACTGGTCGGCTTCGACCGAGCGAGCCCGCAGCGTGGTGAGCACCGTGGCCACGGCCCCGACGACAAACGCGAACACCAGTGTTTGCGCGGCAGCGGTACCCATGTCGAAGCTGCCGCGTAAGCCGGTCTGATAGATGACGTAGGGAGTCAGTGTGGTGGCAAACCCTGGCCCACCGGAGGTGATCACGACGATCAGATCGAACACCTTGTACCCGATCACCAACTCCAGCACCAGTACCGCCAGCGCGGTCGGTGCGATCGCAGGCCACGTCACCGTCGTGAAAGTGCGCCACGGTCCGGCACCGTCGATGCGCGCCGACTCCACCAGTTCCTGACGCACCACACCGAGGGCTGCGAACAGAATCAGGACGGCAAACGGGGTCCACTGCCAGACCTGGATCACCAGTAGCACCACGAAAGCGCCAGTGCCCGAACCCAATGGGTTGAATCCACCCAGCCCTACCGCGGCGAACACATCGGCCAAGCCGCCACCGACCGGCGCGAGCAACAGTTTCCAGGACACCCCGATCAACACCGGTGCCGTCACCAATGGCAGCAGCAACAAGACGCCGACGGCGCCGAACCTTGTCCCACGGGTGCGCAACAGCAGCGCCAGCGCCAGACCGAGCCCGGTGGTCAGCACCGACGAGGCAACGGCGAACAGCGTGGATCGCCAGAGCGAAGGGGTGAAAGCCGGTGCAGCGAAGGCACTTCGGATGTTGTCCAGACCACTGAACACCCGCAGTGGATGTGCCAAGGACGAGTCGGTGAGTGCCAGCCCCACGAGGTACACCGTCGGGTAGACCAGGAACAAGACCAGTCCGGCGATGGCCGGCGCCGCCAGCCAGAGCGGGACCCGTCGCGTCATGTCGCGGCGTTCTCCCAGCTCTTCTGGGCGTTTTCCAGGGATTGTTCGACGGTCTGGGTGCCTGCGATGGCGAGCGCCAGCTGGTCGACCAGGTCCTGTAGCAGCTTGGGTGCGCCTTTCTCTTTGGGCCATACCAACGGATTGCCGTTCAGTCCTTCGCGAATGGGCTCGACCGCCTTGGTGACCACCTTGGCGTAACCGTCGGAGTCGAGCACCTCGCCGCGCACCGGGTCGATACCGGCGCCGGCGGTCGAGGACACTTTCAGGTTCTGTGGTGTCGCAGTGGCCCAGTTCAGGAATGCCGCCGCCGCGTCCTGATGCTTCGACGCGGTCGAGATGCCGAGCCCGAACCCTGCGTCCAGCGCAGCCCGCGGGGTGGTGTTCGCACCACCCACCGGCAGCGACACCGCCCCCCACCGGCCGGCGATCTTCGACGCCGACGGATCCTCGGCGCGCAGCGCCATATCCGTCCAGGTGTCCAGCAGAGCGCCCTGGCCGGTGAGGAAGGCCGTGTTGGCCTGATCGAAACCGACCTGTAACGGCGTGGGGAGCGCGACCGGGGCGACGTCGACCAGATGCTTGAGCGCTGCTACCGAGGCGTCCGAGGTCAGCGTGGGCTTGCCACTGTTGTCGACGAGTTCGCCGCCGTACCCGGTCAATCGGTTGATATAGGAGCAGCCCAGGATCATCGGGACCTGCTGGCCGGAGACGATGGCACCGTAGGCCGCGCCGCGGGAGTCCTTGGTGATCTTGGCGGCGACGGTGTCATAGTCGTCCCAGGTGCGGGGCGGCTCAAGCTTGTGCCGCTCCAGCAACTCCGCGTTGTAGAACAGGATGTGGACATCGCCGTCGTACGGCAGGCCGTAGCGTTTGCCGTCGAGCAGGGTGTACGGGTCGTAGATGGATTTGAGATAGCCGTCCACCCCGATCGCGGACTTGTTGGCGTCGATCCAGTCCGTCAGATCGACCAGCGCTCCGGCGTCCACCAAGTCGCCCAGACCGAAATAGAAGTAGTCAAATACATCGAATTCGCCTGTGCCGCTTTGCACATCGAGGATCTGCTTGCTGGTGAGCTGATCATAGGGCGCCGCCGTCACATCAATCGTGCCACCGGTTTCCTGCTTCCAGGCCGGGGCCAGCACGTCACGGAAGGAGGTCACATGGGGTTGGTTGACCAGCAGTTTGAGAGTGATCCCTTCGAACTTGCCCGACACTGCCGTGTTGGACGCCAGGGCATTCCCGCCGCTCGAGGATCCACATGCAGTCAGCGCTGGGCTGAGCAAGGCCGCTCCCCCAGCCAGTCCTAACAGATGCAGAGCACGGCGGCGCGAAAAGGCGGAAGACATCACGTCGTGCGACAGTACGAAGCGGACCGGCGTCCGCACGAGACAAAAACTCAGGACGATCTTGAACGGACGTCCGCGATACGCCGCTACGCTGCCTTCCATGACGGACACGATCGATGCACACCGACGGCCCCTGGGGTTCGCGGTGCTGGGTGGGCCCACCACCGTCGTCGACATCGCCGGCCTACGCATCGTCATCGACCCGACGTTCGATCCGGCCGGCGAGCACGGCTACCTCACCAAGACCGCCGGTCCCGCCGTGCACGCAGCACAACTGGGCCCCGTGGATGTGGTGCTGGTCAGCCATGACGAGCATCCCGACAACTTCGACACCGCCGGACGTGCGTTCGCCCACACCGTGCCCCTTGTGCTGACCCACCCGAGAGCGGCGCATCGGTTGGGGCCGCCGGCGCATGGACTGGAACCCTGGGAGACGATCGAACTGCCGGGCGGCACCGGCCACGCCGTCGTCGTGCAGGCGGTTCCCGCCGTGCACGGACCGACCGACGGCGCGCGCAACGAGTCCGGGCATGTCAACTGTGAGGTAACGGGGTTCGTGTTGTCGGGCGCCGGGATTCCCACCGTCTATCTCAGTGGCGACAACGCCTCACTGGGCGCCGTCCGTGCCATCAGGGACAGGGTCGGCCCGGTAGATGTGGCCGTTCTGTTCGCCGGTGCGGCCCGGGTGAGGACCAAGGAGCGCAATCGCCCGCTGACACTCACCGGCCAGCGCGCCGCGGCCGCTGCGGAGGTGCTGGGCGCCGGACTCGTCGTTCCCGCCCATCTGGACAGCTGGGCGCATTTCAGCGAGGGGCTCGACGAGTTCGTCACGGCGTTCGACGAAGCAGGCCTGACCCACCTGGTCGCCGATGTCCCGCACGGGCAGTGGATCGTGCCGGATTCAGCGGCTGTGTGAGTCGAAGAACTGCCACGACGCCTCGGAGGCGTCGAACCCGTGGCTGGCCAGTCCGACCGCTTGCGCGGACAGCACCTCGGGGGCTCCGGGCCAGGTGTGCCCACCGGCATTGACGCGCATGAACAAGACCTCACCGCCGGGAGCGCACGGCGCGTAGTCGATCCGGTCGGTTTGCGTGCCGTCACCGCTGGGGGCCAGCGGCGCCTGCGCGGGCGTATCGGCACACCCGTTGAGTTGACGCCACCGCTGCACCATTGCGGGGGCGGACACGATGTCGCTGACGCCGCCGCGGCCGGTCATCGGGCCGCCGTCGAAGGGCACGATCGGGTCGGCGGTCCCGTAGGTCGCCATGACAGCGACGGGCCGCGACGGTGCGCAACCCACATTCGAGCCGAGCGTGCCGGCCACCGGCGCGATGGCGGCGAACAGGTCGGCGCGGTCGCAGGCCAACCGGTTCGCCATGAACGCACCGGCCGACAGTCCGGTGACGAACACACGGCCAGGACTGATGCCGTGGTCGGCCACCAACTTCGACACCAGCGCCGTGATGAAGCCGACGTCGTCGACGCCTTGACGGTCTGGTACGGAGGCGCCGCGCCCGTCGGCCCAGCTCAGATCGATGCCATCGGGATACACGACGGCGAAACCGTGGGCATCGGCCACGGCGTTGTAGTGCGTGAGCGCGGCCTGTTCACGGCCCGTCACCCCGGCGGCATGCAGATTCACCACCAGCGCGGACGGTTGGGCCGTCCCTGCCGGTAGATGCAACTCATACGTCCGGGCCAGGCCGCCGAAGTCGATCGCCGCTGCGCGGAGCGGAACGGCCCCTGCGGTGGCCGCGCCTGCGGTGCCCAGGAGGCAGGTCAGCGCGGCAAATATCGAGCCGGCTTTCGTCAGGACGCTAAACATCCGCGCACCGTAGAGCGGCCAGGCGAACATCTGCCGAACGGCAGGTGACGGGGGTCAGCCACAGCGAGAGCACAGAGGACTCCGGCCGGGCGCTCAGAATGGGCGACACCAATCCTGTCTACCAAAATTCGCCGCACCGACGTCGGGCCCTCGGCCAAGATCGCAGGGTGACACTTCCCGCCCTGACCGTTCCGGCTCTGCTGGAGCACCGCGCCCGCCAAACCGGGGCGCACACCTACGTTGCCACCCCCACCGGCAGGCTGACCTACGCCGAGGCCGACGAGCGGTCGGCGGAACTGGCATGCCGGCTGCTCGCCGCGGGGGTCGGCAAGGGCAGTCGGGTCGGGTTGTTCTTCCCCAACGGTGTGGAGTGGGTCCTCTGGTGGCTGGCGCTGTCCCGGATCGGGGCTCTGGTGATCCCGATGAGCACCCTCTACACCCCCGCAGAGATCGCGAAAGTGTTGCGGCTGGCCGATATCGGGCTCCTGGTGGCGCCGGCCAACGTGCTGGGCATCGACGTGGCCGAACGCTTCGAGGCGGCGCTGCCGGGGCTGGCGGACCAATCGGCCCCAGCGCTGGCGCTACCCGCGACGCCCTACCTGCGCCGCATCCTGCTGACCGAGGACACCGACCGGGCCTGGGCCGGCGCCTGCGACGCTTCGCCGGCCGTGCCCGTCGATGTGCTCACCGCCGCGCAGGCCGAGGTCTCCCCCGCCGACCTGGCGATCATGGTGCACACCTCGGGCTCCACCGCCGATCCCAAAGGCGTACTGCACACCCACGGCACGCTGGTGCGCCAAACCTCGACGTGGCCGGCCGCGATCCGTGCGGTCACCGGGTCCGACGGCCCCGCCCGGATCCTGTGTGCCATGCCGTTCTTCTGGGTCGGCGGACTGCTCGCCGCCATGGGCGCGCTGCACGAACAGATCACCCTGCTGGTCATGCCCCGGCTCGACGCCGCGACGGCCCTCGATCTGATCGAGGCCGAACGGGCCACCGGGATCGTCGGCTGGCCGGCTTTCACCCAGCGTCTGCGCGAGCATCCGTCCTTCGGCGCCCGTGATCTGTCCAGCGTGCCGATGCTGCGCGACGGTCCGCTGGATATCGCGATGACCGATGTACCCGACGGTTTCCCGGTGCACCGCACCATGTCCGAGACCGCCGGGGGTTTCGTGTACACCGACATCGCGATCGTCGACGACGCGGGCCGCCCGGTTGCCGACGGAACGGTCGGTGAACTACTGGTGCGCGGCCTCGGCGTGATGTCGGGATACAACAAGCGTGAGCGTGCCGAGGTTTTCGATGCCGACGGTTGGTACCACACCGGCGACAAGGTGTACCGCAACACGGGTGACCCGCGGCTGTTCTATGTCGGGCGCACCACCGACCTGATCAAGGCGGGCGGGGCCAACGTGTCCCCGCTCGAGGTCGAGGCGGCCATCGCCGGGCTGGCCGGCGTCGCGCAGTGTGTGGTGGTCGGCCTCGACCACCCCGAGCGAGGCGAGGAGGTGTGCGCCGTGATCGTGCCTGCCGATCCGGGCATCGATGTCGCCGCGGTGGACGCGTATGCCCGCGCGCAGCTGTCCTCCTACAAGGTGCCGACGCGCTGGGTGGTGACCGGCTCCGAGCGGATACCCACCCTGGCGAGTGGCAAATTCGACCGAAAGACGTTGCGCTCCATGATCATCGACGGCTCACTGAGCTGACCCGTCGAGCAGGTCCCGGAAGCGCGACGCCGGACACACCTGCGCACCGGCCACCCTGACCCGTTCGGTGAGCGCCCCGTCGGAGGTGACGACGGTGATCTCGCCGGGTCGAGGGTCGGCGTGCAGCAGCCGGATGATCTCGTCGTCGGCCGAATTCGCTGCGGCAGCCGGCGCGTGGGCGATCTCGATCGACACCGACCTGATCGGCGGCAAGGGCGGCCGTTCCAGCACGACGGTGACCCGCCGCCCGTCGCGGGCCCAGTCCTCGAGCTTTCCGACCAGCGCCATGATGGCGCCGGGACGGTCCCTCCACCAGCCGTCCGGGCGTGATCCGATGACGTTCATCGCGTCGACGATCCAGCGCACGGCCACGACGTTAGTAGAGTCCGGATATGGACTCCGTGGAGCAGCGGCTGCATGACCTCAAGCTGCTGCGCCGGGTCCGGGACCGGATGGACCGTGAGTATGCCCAGCCGCTGAACGTCGAGGCGCTGGCCCGGGGCGTGAACATGTCGGCGGGCCACCTGTCCCGACAGTTCAAGCTTGCGTTCGGTGAAGCGCCCTACTCGTATCTGATGACCCGGCGTATCGAACGCGCGATGGCGCTGCTGCGCCGCGGCGACCTGACGGTCACCGAGGTCTGTTTCGCGGTCGGCTGCTCGTCGCTGGGCACGTTCAGCACGCGGTTCACCGAACTGGTCGGCGTGCCACCGAGCGTCTACCGCGACCAGACGGCGGCGGTCGACGAAGGCCTCCCGTCGTGCATGGAGAAGAACGTGACCAAACCGATCAGGAATCGAGAAGCCCCGGCCGTCGGCCTGCACCTAGCGTGACTCCCATGGCGAACACCGATATCACCATCCTCAACACCTTCCTTCCGCACGAGGATCCCGAGCAGTCGCTGGCGTTCTACCGCGACATCCTGGGGTTCGAGGTCCGTCTCGACGTCGGCGGCGGCATGATGCGCTGGATCACCGTCGGCCCGCCGAATCAGCCGGGCACCTCGATCGTGCTGCACCCGCCGAGTGCCGACCCGGGTGCCACCGACGAGGAACGGCGCACCATCGCGGAGATGATGGCCAAGGGCACCTACGCGATCATCGTGTTGGCGACCGCCGATCTGGATGCGACCTTCGAGCGACTGCAGGCCACCGACGCCGACATCGTCCAAGAACCGACCGAGCAGCCCTACGGGGTGCGTGACTGCGCCGTCCGTGACCCGGCGGGAACCATGGTCCGGATCCAGGAACTGCGCTGATGGCCGAGGCCGACAGCCACGACCGGATCCGGGTCACCGGTGCGCGGGAGAACAATCTCAAAGACGTCAGCATCGAACTGCCCAAGCGTCGCCTGACGGTGTTCACCGGGGTCTCCGGCTCGGGCAAGAGCTCACTGGTGTTCGACACCATCGCGGCCGAATCGCAGCGGCTGATCAACGAGACCTACAGCGCGTTCGTCCAGGGGTTCATGCCCACGCTGGCCCGTCCGGACGTCGACGTGTTGGAGGGGCTGACCACCGCGATCATCGTCGACCAACAGCGCCTGGGCGCCGATCCCCGCTCGACGGTGGGCACCGCCACAGACACCGGCGCGATGTTGCGCATCCTGTTCAGCCGGCTGGGCACCCCGCATGTCGGTTCGCCGCAGGCATTTTCGTTCAACGTGGCCTCCATCAGCGGCGCCGGCGCGGTGAAGATGGAACGCGGCGGAAAGACCGTCAAGGAGCGCCGCGAGTTCAGCGTCACCGGCGGGATGTGCCCGCGTTGTGAGGGCCGCGGCGCGGTCAACGACATCGCCCTGAGCGCGCTGTACGACGACAGCTTGTCCCTCAACGACGGCGCGCTGAGCATCCCCGGCTACAGCATGGACGGCTGGTACGGCCGGATCTTCCGGGGGTGCGGCTTCTTCGACCCGGACAAGCCGATCCGCAAGTTCACCAAGAAGGAACTCGACGCGCTGCTACACAAGGAGGCCACCAAGATTCAGGTCGACGGGATCAACCTGACCTACGCCGGCCTGATCCCGACCATCCAGAAGTCCTTCCTGTCCAAGGACATCGACGCGATGCAGCCGCACATCCGGGCATTCGTCGAGCGCGCGGTCACCTTCACCGTGTGCCCGGACTGCGACGGCACCCGACTCTCGGAGCTGGCCCGCTCATCGAAGATCAAGGGCCACAACATCGCCGAGGTCAGTGCGATGCAGATCAGCGATCTCGCCGAATGGGTCTCCGGGGTCAAGGACCGATCCGTGGCGCCGCTGCTGACCGCGCTGCGCCACACCCTGGACTCGTTCGTCGAGATCGGCCTCGGATACCTATCCCTGGACCGACCGGCGGGCACCCTGTCGGGTGGAGAAGCTCAGCGGGTCAAGATGATTCGTCAGCTTGGCTCGTCGCTGACCGATGTCACCTATGTATTCGACGAGCCCACCGTGGGCCTGCACCCACACGACATCGCCCGGATGAACGACCTGCTGCTGCGGCTGCGCGACAAGGGCAACACCGTTCTGGTGGTCGAGCACAAGCCGGAGGCGATCGCGATCGCCGACCACGTCGTCGACCTCGGCCCGGGGGCGGGTGCCGGCGGCGGCGAGGTGGTGTTCGAGGGCACCGTCGCCCGGCTCCGCAAGAGCGGCACCTTGACCGGACGGCACCTCGACGACCGCGCCGCATTGAAGGACGACGTACGCGAATCCACCGGGAGCCTGGAGATCCGCGGAGCCGACACCCACAATCTGGCCGACGTGGACGTCGACATCCCGCTCGGCGTGCTGGTGGTGCTTACCGGTGTCGCCGGGTCGGGGAAGAGCTCGCTGATCCACGGTTCGGTGGCAGGCCGCGACGGTGTGGTGGCCGTCGACCAGTCCCCGATCCGCGGTTCCCGGCGCAGCAATCCGGCGACGTACACGGGCCTGCTGGAGCCGATCCGCAAGGCCTTCGCGAAGGCCAACAACGTGAAACCGGCTCTGTTCAGCGCCAATTCCGACGGTGCCTGCCCGACGTGCAAGGGCGCCGGGGTGATCTACACCGACCTGGCGATCATGGCCGGGGTGGCCACCACGTGCGAGGAGTGCGAGGGCAGGCGGTTCGATTCGTCGGTGCTGGAGTACACGTTCGGGGGCCGCAACATCAGCGAGGTGCTCACCATGCCGGTGACCGAGGCGCTGGAGTTCTTCGGTACCGATGATGCGAGCGTTCCTGCGGCGCAGAAAATCCTGGAACGCCTCTCCGATGTCGGACTGGGTTACGTGACGCTGGGCCAGCCGCTGACCACGCTGTCCGGCGGGGAGCGCCAACGGTTGAAGCTGGCCGGCCACCTCAGTGAAAAGGCCGACGTGTACGTGCTGGACGAACCGACGTCGGGTCTGCACCTGGCCGATGTCGAACAGTTGTTGGCCCTGCTGGACCGGATCGTC
Organism: Mycobacterium sp. P2_H7; assembly: GCF_056403275.1. NCBI lineage: Bacteria > Bacillati > Actinomycetota > Actinomycetes > Mycobacteriales > Mycobacteriaceae > Mycobacterium > Mycobacterium sp. P2_H7. The sequence goes on from NZ_JBFUFU010000012.1 coordinate 257,419, forward strand.
GATTCGGGGAGGTCCGTCATCGTCGTCGAACATCACCAGGCGGTGATGGCCCACGCGGACTGGATCATCGACCTCGGGCCCGGTGCGGGCCATGACGGCGGGCGGGTGGTGTTCGAGGGAACACCGCGGGCATTGGCCGACAAGCCGGGCACGCTCACCGGCGAGCATCTGGCGGCCTACGTCGGCGGCTGACCGCATTGCCGAACTTGACACCTGTCAAGTATTGTGGACGGATGCTCGCACAGGATGTCCTGACCATCGTGCCCACCACCACCGCCGAGGCACTCGAGGTGTTCGACGCCGCCCCCGCCGTCGAGCCGGAGTTCATGCTCGGCACCTGGCGGGGCGCCGAGTTGCCCACCGGGCATCCGCTGGACGGCCTGCTGGCCGCCAGCGGCTGGTGGGGCAAGCAGTTCCTGGGCGCCGAAAAGGTGCATCCGCTGCTGTTCCCCACCGCCGACGGCAACGCACTGTGGGCGATGAACCCGCTGCTGGCGTTCGGCGGCCTCGGACCGGCGACCAAAGTGCCCGGCGTCAAGAACCTTTCGTTCAAACGGCCCATCGCCACGCTGCGGCCCGTGCTGCGAACGTCTGCCCCGAAGGCCCGGCTGCGCACCACCCGCTATCGCGAGACCGACACCGCGACCATGATCTACGACCAGTTGCCGATCAACGACGTGTTCCGCAAGCTGTCCGAGGACGAGGTGATCGGGGCGATGGACCTGCGCGGTATCCCCCGGCCCTACTTCTTCCTGCTGCGCCGCGACGCGTCGCTGCCCGTTCTGTCGTGACCTGTGGAGCCGCACCCGCACTCATTGCGGCTGCCGCTCCACAAATCGCGGATCATCGGACCGCGACGACGAAGTAGCCGCGCGGCACCCCGGGCACATCCATCGGGACCACCGGTGTGAACCAGCGGCCCCATTCATTGCCCGGCACCGCGATGTCGGTGACGACGGCCGCCCAGTCGTGCCGCTCGGCGAGCTCGCCGGGGGCATCCGAGCCGAACAGCCACGGCGAACCTTGCGCCGCCATCGATTCCAGCAAACCGGCCATCACCGGTGAGTCCAGCAGGGTCTGCCCCACCACGTCGTAAAGCAGCACCGACCCGGGCGCCGACAACGCGTCGACCCGGGCGAACAGGGCCCGGACCTCGGGTTCATCGAGGTACTGCAGCAGCCCTTCGATCAACCACACCGACGGCACCGCAGGGTCGAATCCCGACCGGGTCAGGGCGGACGGCCAGTCCTCGGCCAGGTCCACCCCCACCGCCACCCTGCGGCTGCGCGGGACGTCGTCGGCCAGCAGGCCGTTCTTCGCCTCGATCACCGCGGGCTGATCCAGCTCATACACGGTGACGCCGTCGTCCCAGTCCAGCCGGTACGCGCGCGAATCCATCCCGGCCGCCAGGATGACGACCTGGTGCACCGTGGCGGTGGCATGGAGGAGCGCCTCGTCCCAGAACCGGGTCCGCACCACGATCTGGACGGTCGACTGCTCACCAGATGCCGCGATCGCCGCGTCCAGATGCCGCATCCCGGCCTCGCCCGCCAGCTTCTCGGCGAACGGATCGGTGAAAAGCCCGTCCGCACGCAGCGATTCCCGGGCCCGGATGGCCGCTACCAGTAGTCCGGTGCCGGCGACCGCTTCTCGTGTCTTGTGCATGGCTTCATCCTGACGCGTTGCGGCCGGCGCGGATTGGATATTTTTGCCCCAGTTCGACATGACTGGGCAGCCAGGACCGCCGTTCGGTGTATTGCGACGGCGTCAGCCCCGTGAACTCGCGGAAGTCCCTGACAAAATGGGCCTGGTCGAAATAGCCGAGATCGGCCGCGATCCGCGCGCCCCGGCCGGGTGCACCGTCGAGCCTGCGCAGCGCGCCCTGCAGGCGCCGCACCCGTTGATAAGCCTTGGGGCCCAGTCCCACCTCGGCACGGAAACGCTCGGACAACCGTCGCGCCGACCAGCCAACCTCCGCGCGCACCTGCGAGATCCGCACCGACGGGTCGCATTCGACGGACCGGAGCACCGACAGGATCTCCGCACTCGGCGTGCGGTCGGGTATCTGCCTGCGCGCCAAGAGAAAAGACTCGACCAGGGCGATCCGGTGGGTCGCCGACGGCGCAGCCAGGAGTTGTTCGTGTAGCAGCACAGCGGGTCTGCCCCACACCTCGGCGAGACCGACGCAGGCATTCTCCAAGGCCCCCATCCCGGCGCCCAGGAACCCGAGCGCGCCGGCGGGCTTGAAATGCACGGTCATCACGGTCTGCGCCGCGTCGATACCGGTGATGTAGGAGGCGGTTCCGGCACCGGCGATGAATGCGGACGGCACATCGAGGCGGGTGCGCCCGTCACCGGAGAAGAAGTCGACGTGCGCGCGACCACTCACGTCGATGACGACGGTGGCCGCACCGCGCGGCAGCGCCCTGCTGCGGTGCGGCTCGCCTGCTGCACGCTCCCAGTAGCCGTAGTAGTCGACGAAATCCGACAGCGCCGGTCCGGGAAAGTACAGCCGCGGGCCGGTCGCCTCCATGGCGTCACCCTACGGAATCAGCGATTGGTGCACGATCCGTCACGCCAGGCGTGACAGATCGTGCACAAATCGCGGGGTTCGAAACGTCTCAGGCGATGACGCGCACCAGGTAGGGCGTCATGCTCGCCGTCCGCACCGGCGACACCGTCACCACCGGGCTGGTGGCCTCCAGCATCTGCCCATTGCCCAGGAACAGCGCCACACTCTGGCTGCCGTCCGGGCCGGAGAAGATCAGGTCGCCGGGCAGCGCTTGCGAGGGCAGCACCTTCTGGCCCATCTTGTACTGCTCGCCGGAGGACCGGGGCAGCTTGATGCCGACACCGGCGAACGCGTAGACGATCAGGCCGGAGGCGTCGAACCCGACGACGTTGGCGGTCGGGTCGGCCACCGGAGCGGCGACCGGGGCCGCGGCCGGCGCGGCCAGTCCCGGAAAGTTCAGACCGGGCACCAGCCCTGGGGCACCCGCGGCCACCTGCGGCGTGCCGAAGCCGACCGCCGGATCAGCCGACAGTGGCGTGACCGCTTGCGGCACACCGAGACTCGGCCCGTTGGCGTTGCCGCCACCGTAGGTGTAGGGAACCCCGCGCTGGGCGAGGGCCCGCGCGATGACGAAATCGACCGCCTGCTGGTTACGAGCGGGCCGGGCGAACGGATCCGCCGCGGCTATACCGGGGGTGGCCAGCAACATTGCCAAGCCGATGAACAAGGCACAGATGCGCTTCATCCGAACCTCAACTCTCTGCATCACGCGGGATCCTGTACGACCGCGAAATTGACGGCCGCTACCGACATTTCTACCGGCTTTTAAGGCAGCACCCCAAACTCAGTGCGGCACAACGCTGATGAGATGCAATACCGTGACAGAAAAGTGACCGGTCACATGAAAAAGCGCCGGTCCACTGCGGGTGGGCCGGCGCTTTTCGAAAAAGGTGGGTGACTACTTCACCGCGGCGAGGGCGGCGTCGTAGTTCGGCTCCTGCACGATCTCGGGGACGAGTTCGGTGTAGGCGACGTTGCCGTCGGCGCCGATCACGACGACGGCGCGGCCGAGCAGACCGGACATCGGGCCGTCGGTCAAAGTGATGCCGTAATCCTCACCGAAGCTGTCCCGGAAGGCCGAGGCGCTGGTGACGTTCTCGATGCCCTCGGCACCGCAGAAGCGGGACTGCGCGAACGGCAGGTCCTTGGACACGTTGACCACGGTGGCGCCGGTCTCGGCGGCCCGCTGGTTGAACGTGCGCACGCTGGCAGCGCAGATCCCCGTGTCGATCGACGGGAAGATGTTCAGCACCACGGCCTTGCCGCTGAACTGATCGCTGCTGACGGACCCCAGATCGGTGCCGGTCAGGGAAAAAGCCGGGGCAGCAGCGCCCACAGCAGGAAGCTCGCCGACGGTGTGGATGGGATTGCCCTTGAGGGTTATCTGTGCCATGCCGACCAGTCTGTCAAAGACGCGGTGCGGTGTGCAGGCCAGGGCTGCGATTGCCGGTGCGGACCACCCCCGCTGGCAGGATGGAGCGGTGATCGTCCTTCCCGACGCCGTGGCCGCCATGGCATCGCGGGGACCACGATGGCAGTCCTGGGTCGACGGGCTGCCCTCGCTCGTGGCGACGCAGCTGGCCGCCTGGAGCCTGTCCCCCGACGGCGCCGCGGCGCACGGGTTCTGCTCGATCGTGCTGCCGGTGCGCACCGAAGACGGCGCCACCGCCGCGCTGAAGGTCGCCTTCCCCGATGACGAGTCCGAACACGAGCACCTGGCCCTGCGCCGCTGGGGCGGCGACGGTGCGGTCCGGCTGTTGGCCGCCGATCCGCACCACCGGGCAATGCTCTTGGAGCGGGCGCACGCGCGAAACCTCAACGAGCTGTGGGATATCGAGGCATGCGAGGTGGTGGCCGGCCTGTACGGGCGCATCCATGTCGCCGCACTGCCGCAGCTTCGGCCGCTCACCGGATTCATCCGGAACTGGACGGCAGGGCTGAGCGCACTGCCCCGCAGCGCGGCGATCCCGCGGCGGCTGGTCGAGCAGGCGATCAGCCTGGGCACCGATCTGGCCGAGGACCCCGCCAGTACCGGCACCCTGATCCACGGCGACCTGCACTACGAGAACGTCCTGGCCGCCGACCGCGAGCCGTGGCTGGTGATCGACCCGAAACCGATGAACGGCGACCCGCACTACGAGATCGCACCCATGCTGTGGAACCGGTGGGATGAGCTGGCCGGGTACATCCGCGAGGGTATCCGACGGCGGTTCCACACCTTGGTCGACGCGGCCGGCCTCGACGCCGACCGGGCCCGCGCCTGGGTGACGGTGCGGATGATGCACAACGCCATGTGGGAACTGACCGAACACGCCACACCCGACCCGCATTGGCTGACCACATGTGTGGCGATCGCCAAGGCGGTGCAGGACTAACCAGGGCTAACCGATCAGTACCGGGAGCGACGAGATGCCGCGCAGCGTGACATTCGGCTTGTAGACGGGTTCCCCACCGAGGCGCGCGTCCGGGAATCTCGAGGTGACCGCCGACAGGGCGATCGACGCCTCCATACGGACCAGGGCGGCCCCCAGGCAGAAGTGCGTACCGTGACCGAAACCCAAGTGCCGGATGACTTTCCGGTCCGGGTCGAATTCGTCGGGCCGGTCGTTGGCGGCGGGGTCACGGTGCGCGGCCGCCAGCAGCACGATCATGGTGTCGCCCTTGGGCACCGTGAGGTCCGGCAGCACGATGTCCTCGGCGGCGATGCGGCCAAGGAGCTGAGCCGGTGGATCGAACCGCAACGTCTCCTCCACGACGCGGCCGGCCCGGTGCCGATCGGCGCCCAGTGCCGTCCACTGCGTGCGGTCGCGCAGCATCAGCAGGATCGCGGTCGTGATGAGGCTGACCGTCGATTCGTGGCCGGCGATCAGCAACAGGTTGCAGGTGGAGATGATCTCGTCCTCGGAGAGTTGATCGCCGGATTCCTCGACGGCGATCAGGGCCGAGATGAGGTCATCTCCCGGATTGCTCCGGCGCCGCTGGATCAGATCCCGGAAATAGGACCGCAGCCACTTCCCCGCCTCGATGCGTTCGTGGAAGCCTTCGGGCTTACCCGTGGCGGCCAGGAACGGATCCACCGTCTGGCCGAGCAGCGTCGAGGCGTGGCCGAACTGCGGCTCGTCCTCGACCGGCACACCGAGCAGCCGGCAGATCACCGCCACCGCCAGCGGATAGGCCAGCCCGGTGACGGCGTCGAATTCGCCGTCGCGCTGCGCGGTGTCCAGCAGTCCGTCGACCACCGCGGTGATCTCGGCCTGCATCGCACTGATCACCCGTGGCGCAAACGCCTTGACCACCAGTTTGCGCAGCCGGGTGTGGTCGGGCGGATCCAGGAACAGGAACGCCGGGGTGCGCTTCTTGTCGACCAGCCCAGCCAGCCCGAACGGCCGCGGCTGTTTTCCCTCGGCGATCTGGCGCTGCGCGATGGTCGACTTGTTCCGGTCGCTGGCCGACGCGGGATGCCGCAGCACGGCGTCGCAATGCGCGTAGGTGGTCAGCACCATCAGGTTGGCTTCGGGGAGGTGCAGCGCCCCGTGTTCACGTAGCTGCCGGTACACCGGGTAGGGGTCCACCCGGTTCGCCGGTGCCAACGCCTGCGCGAGCAGTTGCGGGGCCGACGTGGTGGTCATGTCCCTATTGTGCAATCGCCGACCCGATCACTTCGCGCCACCTGTGTATCCGGGCGGGATCGGACACCGTGTAGAGCTCCAGGAACTCCGCCGCCGGGGCGGGCGGCATGGGCGCGACCGGGAGGGTGCCGTCGACCGGAATCAGCGACCGGGCCTCGGCGACCAGGTCCCCGGTGCGCAACAAGCGGGTGCCCAGCGCGCCGGCGAACGGCAGCTCCGGCAACGCTCCGGCCAGCGCCAGGCCCGCCGCGACCCCGATACTGGTCAGGGCGTCGGAGGCCACCACACACGGCAGCCCGGACAACTCGGCGATCCGCAGCGCCCGGCGCGCCCCACCGAGGCGGCCGCAGCGCAGGACGGCGATATCGGCGGCCTCCCGCATCGTTCGCACAGCGGCGTCGGCGTCGGCCGCGATCGGGACCGCCGCCCTCGCCCGTACCCAGGCGATCTGCGCCAGATCCGGACAGGGCCGAGCGACGAACTCGAGGACCCCGGCGGCCTCCTCCAGCGCGGCGATCGCGGTCACCGCGTACGCGGGCTCCCACCTGCCCCCGGCGTCGCAACGGATGACGCCGGTCGAACCCAACGCGTCGCGCACCGCGGCCACCCGCGCGACATCGTCGGCGAGGGAGCCGGCGGGATCGCCGACCTCCACGTCGGCGGTGCCGCAGCCGGCCGCCCGGACGATCTCCCGAGCGCGGGCGGCGGCCACGGCCGGCACGCTCGCGGCGACCGGGACCCGTCCCCGCACCGGATCGGGCCAGCCGATGGTGCCCGGCTCCGTGGCAGCCGTCAGCCAACGAGCCAGCTCCGGTCCGTCGGCGCCGGGGGGCGGGCTGAATTCGCCCCAGCCTTGCGGCCCCTCGACGAGCATTCCCTCCACCGTCGTCGGCCCACCCAGTGGATCGCGGACCGGGAGCGCGAACACGCGCGCGTCGTCGAAGTCGATCAGAGTCTGCACAAGCAAGCGACGCTAGCTGATCACGTACAGCGGCACGATCATCTCCGCCGGTGTGAGAGACCCGTGGTGCCCGACCAGACTCGACTGGAGAGGCTCGGCACCCGACCGGGTGATCGCGCGGTTTCCCGTCGGCACCACCACGACATCGCCGATACGCGGCGCCACCTCGGGCTCGACGGTCGGGCCGAACCAGCCCTCACCGGTCACCTCGAGACGGGTGAGCACCGTGAAGTCGGCGCCCAACCGGTCCCGCCAGGCCGCGGCGACGTCCGGCCCTGCCCCCTGCTCGGTGTAGACGTGCCGGGCGCGGGGTTCGCCGCCGAGCCCGCGAACCCCGTTCTGCAGCAACGGTTCCCGGTCGAAGTCGACCGGCGACTCGACCTGCACCATGCCGTGATCTGCGGTGACGACCAGCGCGGCATCGGCGGGCAGCCGCTCGGCGATCGCCCGGACCGTGAGATCGATGTGGGCCAGTTCGAGCGCCCAGGCCTCCGATCCCGGCCCACGGACGTGCCCGGTCATGTCCAGATCACCGTGATACGCGTACACCAGCGTGCGGTCGCCGCCACCGAGGGCGGTGAGCACACCATCCACCAGGTCACCGGCGGAGAAGGTCGGCCGGAACTCTCCGCCCCGCAGCGCCGCGCGGGTCAACCCCGAACCGGCCTGATACATCGGCGCGACCTGGGTGACCGTGACCCCGTCGGCGGCCGCCCGCTCGAACACCGTCGTCACCCGCTGAAACTGTTCCGGCACAATCTCTTTCAGGAGATCAACCTTCGGGCCCTGGCCCATCAGCCGCCATTTCAACGGGTTCATCATCCGCTCATGGCCCGGCACCGCCAGCAGGTAGCCGACGATGCCGTGCTCGCCAGAGGGCACCCCGGTGCCCAGTGACGCCAGGCTCGCGGCGGTGGTGCTGGGGAACCCCGCGGTCAGGGTGCGGTTCGCGATACCGTCCAGGAACGGCGCGGCATCGCGCCGGGCCGCCACCAATTCGGCGCCCATACCGTCGACCAGCAGTACCGCCACGCGCCGGACGCCGTCCAGCCCCAGTCCGACCCGGTCACGCTCCCCGGGGACGCCGAGCACACCGAGGACGGAGGGCAGGAGGTCCGCCAGAGCGCCATCGCCATAGCGCGGGGTGATGAACATGAGGTCAGGGTAGGCGGCAGGTGTCCGACCCGGGAGCACCTGAGCGCGCCGCTACCATGGCCGCTGAGCGAGGATTTGGGAGCAACTGTATGAACATCAGCGCCATCCACGGCCGGTCTGCGACTCTGCTGGGCGTCCTGGCCACGGCGGTGGCGCTGTTCCCCGGCGCCGGGGCCGCGACAGCCGAGCCATGTGCCGATGTCGATGTGACCTTCGCCCGCGGGACGACCGAACGGCCCGGACTGGGCGCGGTCGGGCAGGCCTTCGTCGACGAGGTACGGGCCCGTGCGGGTACCAAGACCGTCAGCGACTACGCCGTGAACTACCCGGCCAGCAATGACTTCCCCACCGCCTCCGACGGCGTCGTCGACGCCATGAACCACATCAACGAGATGGCCGCGAACTGCCCGAAGACCAAGTTGGTGCTGGGCGGCAGCTCGCAGGGGGCGGCCGTCATCGGGTACGTCACCGGGCCCGCCATCCCGCCCGGCTACATCGTGCCCGAGGCACTCAACGGCCCGATGTCGGCGCCGACCGCCGGTCACATCGCCGCGGTGGCCCTCTTCGGTACGCCCTCGGACGGCGTGGTCAGCACGCTGGGCGCACCGCCGGTGGTGATCGGTCCGCTGGTCGCGGACAAGACGATCGACATCTGCCTGCCCGGCGACGTGATCTGCGCGGGCGACGGCGGGATCAGCCTGGTGCACGGCAACTACGCCCACACGGAGGCACCGGCCCAGGCGGCGGACTTCGTCGCGCAGCGGGTTTTCTAGGACCTCACCACGGTCCCCACCCGCCCGGCTCGTCACCGGGGGTGGACGAGTTGCGCCCCGTCGTCGGCGGGGTGGGCGCGACAGCACTGATCGGTGTGCGGGTGACCGGCGTGCGCGTGACCCCGATCTCGGGCTTGCGCTGCCGCGACGGCTCGGGGCGCCTCGGCTCGTAGGTCGGCTGCCCGGTCAGGGCAGGAACATCCTGAGCCGGGACCGGGTCGGGCACCGCAGGCGGCGCCGGCGGCGCTGTGCTGACGGCCACCGGTGCGCTCGTCGCCGTGGTGGGTGTGGGTACCGGCGTCCGGGGATCCGGGATGGGTGCCGGGTCCCGCATCACCAGGAACGCCACCGGCACCGCGACGGCGAGCGCGACCAGCGCCGCGATGGCGGCACGCCGGCCGTGGCGCGGTTTCGGGCGCCGGGGCTGGAAGGACCACTCGAAGGCAGCGGCGGCCTCGGGTGCCGCGTGCCGCGGACCGGCCGTGGACGAGACGATGCCGAATGCCCGCGCGGACCCTCGTGTGCGGGCGTGCCGCCCGTAGCCGTCAGGCTCACCCGGCGGGTAGCCGAAGTCCGCATCTCGGCGAGCGGTCTGCTCGATCACCGGCTAATGCTAAGTGAACGGGGCCGTAGCCGGAAAAAGACTGGTCGGATGGGCGCGGACCGGCCTCACGGCGCAGCGCGAGCGAACGTTGCCTCACGGCTTGAGGCGTTCGGCACCGAAGAGCACGGCCGACCACGCCGACAGGCCGATCGCCATGGTCCATACGACGGCGAGGGCGGCCCCGGCACCCACATCGGCATGCCCGAGCAGGCCGGCCCGCTCCACCTGAACCAGCCAGAAGACAGGGTTGATCAAACTCGCCTGATCCCACGGGGCGGGCAACTGATCGACCGAGTAGAACACCCCGCCCAGGAAGCCGAGGGGCAGCACGACCACCGACTCCATCGCATACAGATGGTCCAGCGAGGAGGCGAGGCTGCCGGCGATCACGCCGACCTGCGCGGCAACCAACAGCACGCCGATGGTGCCCGCAGCGAACAGCAGTGGGTCAGCGATGCCATGAATGTGACTGAGCGGCAGGGCAATCACCAGCACACCGGCACCGACGATGACGCCGCGCACCACCCCACCGGCGACCAGCGCCGCGTTGATCTCCCACCACCGGAGCGGACTGGCGAACACATCGTGGATGTAGCGGTCGCGCCGAGCCTCGAACAGGCTGGTCGTCCCGTTGATGAATCCGACGGTCACGATCGCCTGGGCGAACAGGCCGGGCACAATGAACTGCCCGTAGGGAACGCCGCCGATGGCGCTGACATGCTGGTTGAGCACGGTGCCGAAAACGATGACGAAAAGCGATGTCGACAACACCGGGCCGACGATCGTGTACTGCCAGATGTTGAGGAACCGCAACACTTCCCGCTCGATCAGCCACAGCAGTGGCGAGCGGTCGGTCTCGAATTTCTGCGCGGTCACTTTCCCCGTCGCTCCGGTGGCGGCGCTCACGGTGTCGCCCGCACGATGACGCGGTCGTACACCTCGGCGATATCGCGTGCGGCGTACCGATCGCGCAGCGCGACCGCGGACCCGCGATCCACGATCTGCCCCTGCGCGATCAAGGCGATCTCATCGCAGAGGGTCTCCGCCTCCTGCAGGTAGTGCGTGGTCAACAGGATGGTGGTGCCCGCGACGTTGAGTTCCTTGAGCAGCCGCCAGATCTCGGTGCGCAGTTCGACATCGACACCGGCGGTGGGCTCGTCGAGGATAAGCAACCGGGGCCGGTGCATCAGCGCGCGCGCCAGCACCAGCCTGCGCTGCATCCCGCCCGAGAGTTCGTAGGCGCGGTTGTCGGCTTTGGCCGCCAAGCCGAACCGTTCGAGCAGTTCGTCGGCCCGCAGCGTCGCGTCGCGGCGGCCGATCCCGTGGTAGCCGCCGTGGTACACCAACAGTTGACGCACCGACAGGAAGCGGTCGAAGTTGATCTCCTGTTCGGCCAACCCGATGAGCCGCCGCGCGACGCGGGTGCGGTGCTCGTGCCCGAACACCGTCAGTTCACCCGCCGACGGCCGCACGATGTTGCACACCGCGCCGATCAGGGTCGTCTTACCGGCCCCGTTGGGGCCCAACAGCCCGAAGAACGCGCCCGCGGGCAACTCCAGATCGAGGCCGGCCACCGCGACGTGCCCACCGCGGTAGACCTTGCGCAAACCCTTGATGGACAGGGCTGCCTCCGGTTCACCCACGGGCGAACTGATTGTCCGGCACCGCAAGTCCGTAATGTTCGCGCAGCGTCGTGCCGCGGTACTCCTCACGGAAGAGTCCCTTGCGCCGCAGGATCGGCAGCACGTGTGCGACGAACGTCTCCAGGCCCGACGGCAGGGCGGGGGCCATGATGTTGAAGCCGTCCGCCGCACCGCCCTCGAACCAGGCGATGATGGTGTCGGCGGCCTGCTCTGGTGTCCCGATGAAGGTGAAGTGCCCGCGTCCGCCGCCGAGGCGGGACAGGATCTGGCGCACCGTCAGGTTCTCGCGCTGCGCCATCTCGATGATCAGGTCCGTACGACTCTGCGTGCCTTGGAGTTTCGGTCGGGCCAGGATGAAGTCGGGCAGCGGCCGGTCCAGCTCGAACGCCGACGGGTCGGTCTCGAAATTCCAGGCCAGTTGCGACAACCCGTACTCCGGGACCCGCAGATCGTCGAACTGCTGGGCGAGCGCACGGGCCTCGGCCTCGGTCGAGCCGAGGAACGGCACGATGCCCGGCAGCACGAGAATGCTCTCCGGCTCGCGGCCCACGGACCGCGCCCGCGATTTGATGTCGGCGTAGAAGTCGGCGGCGCGCTCATAGGTTTGGTGCGCGGTGAAGATGGCCTCGGCGTGCCTGGCGGCGAAGCTCCGGCCGTCCTCCGACGACCCGGCCTGTACGAGCACCGGATGCCCTTGTGGCGGTCGTTCGACGTTGAGCGGGCCGGCAACCCGGAAATGGTCTCCGCGGTAGTCGATCTGGTGCAGCCGGTTCGGGTCGGCATACCGGCCGGCCGCCTTGTCGCCCAGGATGGCGTCGCTCTGCCAGCTGTCCCAGAGCGCCTTTGCGGCCTGCAGGAACTCATCGGCCCTGGCGTAACGCTGCGCGTGACTGGGCCGCTCGTCGAGCCCGAAGTTCGCGGCTTCGTCCGCGCCGGCGGAGGTGACGATGTTCCAGCCGGCCCGGCCCCCGCTGACGTGGTCGACGGAGGCCAGCCGGCGGGCCAGGTTGTAGGGCTCGTTGTAGGTGGACGAGACCGTGGCGATCAACCCGATCCGGGTGGTGTGCTGGGCGAGCGCGGTGAGCAGGGTCAGCGGCTCGAGTTGGCCGGGCGGCCGGAACTCGCCGGTGCCGGTCAGAGCGGGCCCGTCGGCCAGGAAAACCGCGTCGAATTTGGCGTCCTCGGCTATCTTGGCCAGCGAGATCCAGTGCGCCAGATCGAAATCGGCGCGCGGATTGCTCTCCGGCAGACGCCACGCGGCCTCATGGTGACCGGCCTCCATGACGAAGGCATTGAGGCGCAGCTCCCGGTTCCTCGGGGGCTGGAGCGAAGTGACTCGGGGGGCATGTCCAGGGATGCTCATGACGTCTTGCTGCTGTCGAAGTCGACGGGCAGCAGGTTGTCGGTCAGTCCGGTGACGTCGACCTTCTTGGTGATCTCCCCCGCCTCGAAGAACGCGTCGCTGAGATCCTGTTCGGCCTTGATGTCGGCGGGTTGGACCGCGTTGATGGTGAAGGGATAGGCATCCACGGTGGTACGGGCGTCCTCGAGGGACACGCCGGTTTCCTTGGCGATCGCCTTGGCGTACTCATCGGGATGCAGTTGGGCCCAGGTGAAGATCTTCGCGATACGGGTCAGCACGTCGGCGAGCGCGGCCCGCCGGCCAGGATCGTTCAGCGATTTCTCGGTGGCCACGTAGTAGTTGTTCACCTGGTCGATCGGCGGGAGGCCCTTGGCGATGATGCGGGCGCCGTCCTTGACCGCGATCGCCGACGGCGGGTTCCAGATGGACCACGCATCCACCTTTCCGGTGTTGAACGCGGTGGCCCCGGCGGCCGGACTCAGATACACCAGGTCGACATCCTTGGGTGTCAGTCCGACGCTCTTGAGCGCGAGCAGAGCCAACCCGTGCGCCGAACTCCCTTGTGGGATGGCGATCTTTTTGCCCTTGAGGTCGTCCAGCGTCTGGATCGGGGAATCCTTGGGCACGATGATGTTCTCGGCGGCCTTCGTCGGATCGGCGCCGTGCTGGGTGGCGACGATCTTGAAGCCGAACTGCTTGGCGGCACCGGTGATCGGCGGGACCGTACCGACGTAACCCAGGTCGATGTCCCCGGTGGCCGTGGCCTGGACCAGCGGCGGTCCGTAGTCGAACCGCGCGAACTTGACCTTGTACGGTGCATCGTCGAAAGCCCCCGTGACCCTGGCCAATTCCTCGCTGCCGTCGCCACCGTTGTCCCCGAGCGTGAACGTGTACTGGCTCCACTCCGGGTGACTGGTGGTGCCCGACTTGCTCAGCGGAGCGTCGACATCCTTCGACGAGGATCCGCACGCGGTGCCCGTGCTCGCCACGGCGAGTAGCACCGCGGCGGCCGCGATCCGGAAAGACTTGGTGGACATGAACTTCTCCTGGGGATGGGTAGGAAAGGGGAACGGTCAGTGCTGGCTGGCGAGGCCGAGGTCGGTCAGCAGCGCCGCCCGCAGGGCTTCGCGGTCCCCGGCCGACAGCGACACCCGGTGCTCATTGCCGATCCGGCCGCCACTCATCACCACGATGCGGTCCGCGAGGGCGATGGCCTCGTCGACGTCGTGGGTGACCAGCAGCATGGATGCCTGGTGCACCCGCCGCAGCTCGCGCACCAGGTCGTGCATCGTGACCCGGGTGATGGCATCCAGCGCGGCGAACGGCTCGTCGAGCAACACCAGCTCCGGTTCGCAGACCAACGCCCGCGCCAACGCGACACGCTGGGCTTCGCCGCCGGAAAGCTCTTTGGGCCAGGCCTTTTCGCGACCAGCGAGGTTCACCTCGCGCAGCGCCCGGCGGGCCCGCTCGTCGGCGTCCGCCCCGTGCAGGCCGAGGGCGACATTGCGCAGCACGCGCTGCCAGGGCAACAGCCGGTCGCCCTGGAACACGACCGCACGCCGGGCGGGCACCTCGATCCGGCCACCGTCGGGCCGGTCCAGCCCGGCGAGCAACCGCAACAGTGTGCTCTTGCCACAGCCGGACGGTCCGAGCAGCACGACCAGTTCCTGGCTGTCGATGTGCAGATCGAGGTGATCCAGCACCACCCGGTCCCCGAAAGTGCGGACCACCTGCTCCACGAGTACGCCGGTCTGACGGCGCGGCGCGGTCAGGGTCGGGCCGCTCACACCGCCTCGAAACTGGGCCGCCACCGCAGGAGCACCCGTTCCAGCGTGCGGACCACCTGGTCGGCGACCAGGCCGAGCAACGAGTAGATCACCAGCCCGACGAAGACCTTGTTGGTCTGCAGATAGGTCTGCGCCTGCGTGATCAGGAAACCCAGCCCGGCATCGGCGTTGACCGTTTCCGCCGCGACCAGCCCCAGGATGCTATAGGCAAGCGAGAATCGCAGCCCGACAAGGAAACCCGGGAGTGATCCGGGGAGCAGGACGCGGGTCACCAACCGCCAGAGGCCGGCTCCGGTGGTCTGGGTCATCTCGATCAGCCGTTGGTCGACTCCACGGATGGCCGCGAACAGGTTGAGGTACATGGGCACACCGGCACCGAACGCGATCAGCAGGACCTTGGTCAGCTCGTCGATACCGAACCACACGACGAACAGCGGCAACACCGCGAGCAGCGGAATGGTGTTGAGAATCTGTGCCACGCCGTTGAACACGTATTCACCGCTGCGCAGCAGCCCTCCGAGCACCCCCGTGACGATGCCGACTGCCAGCCCGATGGCCAGACCGAGCCCCGCCCGTTGCAGTGAGATCGCCAGGTCAGGTCCGAGGACGCCGTCGCGCCACAGTTCGGCGGTGGCACGCACGATATCGCTCGGGGCCGGTGCGTAGGCAGGCGCCAGAACACCTGCCCTGGAGAGGATCTCCCATGCGACGAGGATGAGTACCGGTGTGGTGTAGATGCCCAGTGGCCAGTGCAGTGTCCGGCGCAGGCTTCCCACCGTGGTCCGGGGCCCACTGTCCCTTGGCACGAAGACATCACGCGGGCGGGCCGGGCCGGCCGCCGCGGAGCGCAGATCCGGAACGGCCGGCGCTGCGGTCGCACTGACAATGCTCATGACTTGTCACGATGACGGGTCGGGTTCCGTTGCGGGAGGCATCAAATCGGTCCGATTCTTTCGCGGGCACTAATCTGGGGCCATGTCCCATGTGCTGACGGTCAACATCGCCGAGCCCCGCACCAGCCCCGACGACGGACGGTTGCAGACCGGCATCGACAAACGACCGACCGCCGCCGACATCGAGGTGCGCTCCCCCGGGCCGATGCAGGGCGGATTGGGCAGCGGCCTGGTCGGCGACCTGATCGGCAACGACGCCTTCCACGGCGGGGACGATCAAGCCGTGTACGCCTACGCGCGGGAGGATCTCGATGCGTGGGAGGGCAAGCTGGACCGCCGCATCGCCAACGGTGTGTTCGGCGAGAACCTCACCACCAGTGGGGTGGACGTGACGAACGCCGTGGTGGGCGAACGGTGGCGGGTCGGCTCTGGCGGTCTGGAATTGGAGGTGTCGCGGCCCCGGATACCGTGCCGGACGTTCGCGCTGTGGTTGGAGGTCAACGGGTGGGTCAAGACCTTCACCACGACCGCGGTGCCGGGCGCCTATCTGCGCGTGGTGACGCCGGGCACGGTGCGCGCCGGGGACCGGGTCGAGGTCGTCGCGCGCCCCGACCACGACATCACCGTCGGACTGGTGTTCCGCGCCCTCACGCTGGAGGCCGGACTCTTGCCGTCGGTGCTGGCGGCCGATGCGCTACCCGAGGACATCAAGGAGAAAGCGCGCCGCCGGGCCGGGTGACTAACCGGCGAAACCGGTGTGCGTCCGGATCAGTGGCAGCGTCGCGACCGTGGCGAAGCCGGGCTCGGCCGCGCACACGGCCGGCACGGCGTTGAGCACCTGCATCGCGGTGGCGATGTTGGCGGCCTGCACGTGCTCGGCGATGCTCGCCCTTCTGGAGAAGCTGGCCAGCGCCATGAAGTGCACCCGCATGGACGGGTCGCCCTCCATGGTCAGGGTCCAGCCGTGCTCGGGTGTGGGCCAGTGGTCGGGATATTCGTTGCCGACGGTCCACAGCGTCTCGATCTCGACGCGGGCCGCACCGTCGCGCCGACCGGTCCAGCGCCAGCGCTGTCCCGCGGTGCTGCCCGCCGCGAGGAACCGATCGAAGATCTGATGATCCTGTTGGGCGGCAATGGCTTCCACGTCGACGGTGACCTCGTCGATGCCCGCCTTGAACGTGTCGGCGAGTAGCCAGACCTGCTCGGTGAACATCGACGTCTGGTCGGCCAGGAATCCGCCGTCGTCGGGGCGGATCCGTTCTGGCGGCGCGCCGAAACCCATGTTGCCGAAGGAGATGTCGGTGCTGTCGTAGAGCGTCATATCGGCGCGCTCCTGCAACGTCACCTTCTCCAGGGTTCGGCTCATTCCCGACAGTGCCAGCGGCAGCGCTCCGGAGAGGTTGCCCGGATTGATGCCACTGCCGTGCAGCGTGGTCCCACCTTCGCGGCACGCGGCGAGCAGCCGGTCACGGTCGGCAGCGGGCAGGCGGGGCGGATAGAACAGGAACACCGTGGTGGCGACGTTCTTCCCACTGGCCAACAGGGCGCAGACCTCATCGAGGTCGCCGACGAGCGGGGTGTAGATGACACAGTCGGCATCCAGAGCGAGGATCGCGGCGGTATCCGTGGTGGCGGTCACGCCGACCGGCGGCCTGCCGATCAGCTCCCCCGCGTCCCGGCCGTCCTTGGCCTCGGAGTACACCCGCACGCCGACCAGTTCGAGGTCCTCGCGATGGTCGACGATGGTCGACAGCATCTCCTTGCCGATGGACCCCGTACCCCACACGACGACCCGGCAGATCTTGTCACTCACGGATGGACCGTAAGGCTTTCGGTAGTGCTATGGTTCAAATCCGGAAACGGACCGGATCAAGGTGTGGCGGGCAACTGGTCCCCGACCAGTGACGCGATCCGGTCGGCCAGGTAGGTGTGCCCGGCATCGGTGGGATGCACACCGTCGGAAGCGATCAGGTCCGGGCGCCCGACGAACCACCGCTCGGCGATCGGGTCGATGAAGACCGCGCCCGCGGCGCGGGCGGCGTTGCCCACGGCGTCGCGGATCTGCAGCACGTTGTCGGGCACATCGGCGGTCGGCCACGGTGGGCCGATGACGAGCAGCTTGGCGGCCGGTGCCGTGCGCCGGGCGGCATCGAAAGCACCCCACGCCATCCCGGTGAGTGCCATCGGGTCGACGGGTTGATCATTGCGGGATCCGAAGAAGACCACCAGGGCATCGTCGGGCCGGACCGCCCGCGCGGTGAGGTCGCCGAATACGCTGCCATGATCGCCCCGGACCCCGTACCCGGCGCGGCCTTCGGATGCCACATCCGCGGCCACCGGCTTGCCCTGCTTGGCCAGCTCCTGCCAGGCGCGCGCCGGCCACCCCTTGCCGCCGATCCCGCCGAACTTGGTCCCGGTGGTGTACGAGTCGCCGATCACCGCGATATGCGTGAGCGGCGCATCGCGGCTGACGGTCATCACCTCGACGGGGCGAGTGCTGACCAGCCCGGCCGACACGGCCAGCGACATCACGAGCACGGCAACGCGGTACAACGAATTCCCCTCCGACGGTCCGAGTTCAACACCGCCGACAGCCTACTGGTTGCTCTCAGTTGGTTTGCCGCGCAGGGTGTTTCGCACGAAAAGATACACAGCGAACCCTCAGGCGGACAGCTTCCGGTCATCCCTGCCCACCGACTGTACGGCTGGGGTGGCATCCCTGACGTCGACCATCCGGCGCATCCACCGCCGGGCGGGTTCCTCGACGAAGTGGTAAAGCGCCGCCGCGCCCGCGAAGGCGACGGCAAACACACCGAGCAGGAGCCAGATGCCGCCGGGGCCGGCGAGGGTGAGCTCGAACTGCAGCACTGCCCAGTTCCACGCGGTGTGCACGATCTCATGCACCATGTACAGGCTGAACGAGATCTGCCCGCCATAGGTCAACACCCGCAGGGACAACAGGCTCGGCAGCGTGCCCGTGCCGATCGCAAGAGTCACCACCAACGGCACGAAGAACAGATCCAGGACGCCGCCACTGTCGATCACATCCGGAATCGGGTGGGCGTCCAACCAGTAGAGGGCGCCGACGATCGCCGCTACCAGGGCGACGCCCGCCAGGCCGGCAAGGGTGCGGGTGCGGTCGGACGGGTTGAGTCTGCGCACCGCCGCGCACGCGATGGCACCGGCGGTGAACTGCATCAGGATGCGCGGCAGCCAGCTCCACGGTGTGTAGAAGTGCCCGGTGGCGAGCAGGAACATCACCGGGGGCAGCGTCACCGCGAAGGCCAGCCAGAGCAGCGTGCGCGCCCGGGTGGCCCTGGCCAGCCGGAAGATGATCAGGATCAGCCCGCCGAACATCAGATAGGCCAGCCATTCCGCGCTGATAGACCAGGCGGGCCCATCCCAGCTGGATGCGTCGAAGAAGGGCTGGAACCACAGCTGCACCAGGAACAGCTGGCGGATATAGCTCACGGCGGTGAGGGTGTGGACGTTCTCTGACGGGATGTGCCCGACGTAGAGCGTGAAGATGATCCACAGCGCCGCCAGGTGCAGGGTCACCAGGTACACCGGCCACACGCGGGCCAGCCGCATCCACAGGAAATGGAGCGTGGCCCGGGCTGACCAGTTCTTGCCCATCTTGTCGATGTATGTCCAGGTCAGGACGAATCCGCTGAGGATGAAGAACAGGTCGACACCTTGGGCGCCACAGTTGAGGATCGGCGCCAGCGCCGTGCTGAGTCCTGGGGCGGCCTCGTGCAGCAACGGCCGGAAGTGGAAGAGGACCACCCAGACGGCGGCGAAGATGCGGAGACCGGTGAGGGCCTTGATCTCTCCGCTGCGCACAACACTCTTTCCGTGGCCGATTCCGTTGGAAGAATATCAGCGCATCGGGTCAGCAGCCGCGAGGTGAACGCTGCGCGATTCCTGTCAACCGCGCAGTGAACGAATCAAGGAGCCGGTGCGGGCGCCGGGCCCGGAGCCGGTCCCGTCCCCTGCGGCGGCGTGACGGGTGCGGCCGGATCGTCGGGATGGGTGGCGTTGTACTGCGCCGCGTTGCGATTGAGGCCGTCCAGGTACGCCTTGAGTTTCAGGCCCTGCAGTACCGGCGGCAGTCCCGGCCCGGGCAGGGGCTGGTCGGTCAGCTGCCAGGTCTGGCAGCCGGTCGTCTTGAACGTGCCGTCGGCGGCGTCGATCTGGACGACCTGCGCTTCGTGGGTGAAGGCGCGGTCGATGGTGCTGCCCTGCTGCCCGTCCGGCGCGGCGGCGACGCGCCGCCAGGAGCAGGTGCCCTCGCCCACCGGACCGGCCGAGGCGTACACGCCGGGCGCGATGTCTTTGCCCACCGCAAATGCGCCGTCGTGATCGATCACGGTCTTCGGGGCGGCGGGCGCCGGAGCGGGCGCCGGTGGGGCGGGATCGGCCAAGGCTGCCGAGGCACCACCGAAGCCCACGACGGAGAGCGCCGCGAAGGCAGCGGGAAACGCCAGCAGTTTCGACCTCATACCTGCCAGGGTAGGCCCGCGCGACGGCTGCCCGACAGTGCGCGGACGCACCTTACAAGACGCTGAGGTCACCTGAGCCGGTTCGGGCGCCGCACGCGGGCGCGCACTGCGCGGCTGCGGCGCGACTCGGCTGCGCGCCTAACGTGCAGGTGAGACCGCCCGCGACGGCGTCTGCGCGGGGGTCGGTGCCGCTCGCTCACACGCGCGTCGACGTTGCAAAATATGTACGGCACGTCACTCTGTTATCTAAGCTAAGCTCTCGGTTACATAAGCTAACCTGTGGCGATCATAAGACGCCTGGTGAACGCGTCTAAGCCACTGTGACGGGGGAAATCGGTACTCGATGAACGTGCTCAAGCGCATCTGGATCCCACTCGTCATCGTGGTCGTGGTCGCGGTTGCCACGTTCACCGTGATGCGGGTGCGCACTTTTTTCGGCACCGGCCCCGGTTATGTCTCCACCGAGAACAGTGCCGGTGACGACACCGAGCCGTTCGATCCCAAGGTCGTCAAGTACGAGATCTGGGGCACGGGTTCCACGGCCAACATCAACTACATGGACCTCGACGCCAAACCGCAGCGCGCCGACAACGCGTCGCTGCCCTGGACGCTGACGCTGAGCACCACGGCGCCGTCGGTGTTCCCCACCATCTCTGCCCAAGGTGACGGCTCCAGCCTGTCGTGCCGGATCACCGTCGACGACGAGGTCAAGGACGAGCGGACCGTCGACGGCGTCGGCGCCCACACCTATTGCCTGGTGAAATCGGCATGAGCGCCTCCCTCAACGAACCGCCCACCGACGCGATCCCGGCGCAGAAGGTGCCGAACAAGTCCGTCATCCCGCGGACCATCCGGGTGCTGGCGGTGCCGATCATCCTCGGCTGGATCGCGATCATGGTGGTGCTGAACGCGATCGTCCCCCAGCTCGAAGAGGTGGGAAAGCTGCGGTCGGTGTCGATGAGTCCCGACAGCGCCCCGTCGATGATCGCGATGAAGCGGGTCGGCAAGGTGTTCGACGAGTTCAAGTCGAACAGCTCGGCCATGGTGGTGTTGGAGAGCGACCACCAGCTCGGCGACGCCGAGCACAAGTTCTACGACGAGATGATCCAGAAGCTGGAAGCCGACACCAAACATGTCGAGCACATCCAGGATTTCTGGGGCGATCCGCTGACGGCGGCCGGTGCGCAGAGCTCGGACGGCAAGGCCACCTACGTCCAGGTGTATCTGGCCGGTAACCAGGGTGAGTCGCTGGCCAACGAGTCGGTCGAGGCCACCCAGAAGATCATCGACGGCATGACCCCGCCGCCGGGGTTGAAGGTGTTCGTCACCGGCCCGTCAGCGCTGGCAGCCGACCAGCACATCGCCGGTGACCGCAGCATGAAGATCATCACCGCGCTGACGTTCGGCGTCATCATCGTGATGCTGCTGATCATCTACCGGTCACTGGTGACCGTGTTCCTGGTGCTGGCCATGGTCGCCGTCGAACTGGGCATCACCCGCGGATTCATCGCATTCCTGGGCTACCACAACATCATCGGGCTCTCGACGTTCGCGACGAACCTGTTGGTGACGCTGGCGATCGCCGCGTCGACCGACTATGCGATCTTCCTGATCGGCCGCTATCAGGAGGCCCGCAGCGTCGGTGAGGACCGGGAGACCGCGTACTACACGATGTATCACGGCACTGCGCACGTGATTCTGGGCTCGGGTCTGACCATCGCCGGTGCCACCTTCTGTCTGCACTTCACCAAACTCCCCTATTTCGTGTCCCTCGGTATCCCGCTGGCAATCGGCATGGTGGTCGCGGTGTTCGCCGCGCTCACGCTGGGGCCGGCCGTCGTCACGGTGGCATCGAAGTTCGGCAAGACGCTGGAGCCCAAGCGCGCGATGCGCACGCGGGGCTGGCGCAAGATCGGCGCGATCATCGTGCGGTGGCC
The DNA here is from genome assembly GCF_056403275.1 of Mycobacterium sp. P2_H7. Classification (NCBI taxonomy): domain Bacteria; kingdom Bacillati; phylum Actinomycetota; class Actinomycetes; order Mycobacteriales; family Mycobacteriaceae; genus Mycobacterium; species Mycobacterium sp. P2_H7. Next base: position 279,238 of record NZ_JBFUFU010000012.1, read on the forward strand.
CGGCCCGGTGCTGGTGGGCACGCTCGCGCTGTCGATGGTGGGTCTGCTGACGCTGCCCGGATATCGGACGAGCTACAACGACCGCGATTACCTGCCCGGCGACATCCCGGCCAATGTCGGTTACGCCGCCGCGGACCGCCATTTCAATCAGGCCCGGATGAACCCGGAGTTGCTGCTCATCGAGAGCGACCACGATCTGCGCAACTCGGCGGACTTCCTGGTGATCGACAAGATCGCCAAAGCCATCTTCAAGGTGCCCGGGATCGGGCGCGTGCAGGCCATCACCCGGCCGCAGGGCACGCCGATCGAGCACACCTCGATCCCGTTCCAGATCAGCATGCAGGGCACGTCTCAGAAGATGAATGAGAAGTACCAGCAGGACATGATGGCCAACATGCTCAAGCAGGCCGACGACATGCAGTCGACCATCGACAGCATGACGAAGATGTCCAACATCACCGTCCAGATGGCGGCCACCACGCATTCGATGGTCGGCAAGATGAAGAACATGACCGTCGATGTGGCCGAATTGCGGGACCACATCGCCGATTTCGATGATTTCTTCCGGCCCATCCGTAACTACCTGTACTGGGAACCGCACTGCTACGACATCCCGTCGTGCTGGGCCAT
>NZ_JBFUFU010000013.1:0-31710 GCF_056403275.1 Mycobacterium sp. P2_H7
GCGACGAGGTCGTCGGCGATGGGGCCGACGGCGACGGCGGCGGAGATGGCCATGCAGCGTTCGCCTGCGGAGCCGAATCCGGCGTTGACCATGGCGTCGGCGGCGAGGTCGAGGTCGGCGTCGGGGAGGATGACGGCGTGGTTTTTGGCGCCGCCGAGGGCCTGGACGCGCTTACCGGAGGCAGTGCCGGTGGCGTAGACGTACTGCGCGATCGGGGTGGAACCCACGAAGGACACCGACTTGATCTTGGGGTTCGTGAGCAGTTCGTCGACCGCGGTCTTGTCACCCTGGAGCACGTTGAACACGCCGTCCGGCAGTCCGGCCTCGGCCCACAGCTGAGCCAGCCACAGGGAGGCTGACGGATCCTTCTCCGACGGCTTGAGCACCACGGTGTTGCCGGTGGCGATCGCGATGGGGAAGAACCACATCGGCACCATGGCCGGGAAGTTGAAGGGCGAGATGATGGCCACCGGCCCGAGCGCCTGGCGGATCGAGTAGACATCGACCTTCGTGGAGGCGTTCTCGGTGAAACCACCCTTGAGCAGGTGCGGGATGCCACAAGCGAATTCGACGACCTCCTGGCCGCGGCTGACCTCACCGAGGGCATCGGAGACGACCTTGCCGTGCTCGCTCGTGATGATCTCGGCCAGCTCACCCTTGCGGGCGTTGAGCAGCTCGCGGAAGTTGAACAGCACCTGCGTGCGCTTGGCCAGCGAGGCGTCCCGCCACGCCGGGAACGCGGCCGCGGCGGCGTCGATGACGGCCTGCGCATCGGCCACCGACGCCAGCGCCACCTGACCGGTGACTTGGCCGGTCGCCGGGTTCGTCACCGGGGCGGTCGCACCGGAGGTGCCTTCGAAGAACTTGCCGTCACGCCAGTGCTGAACGGTGGCTTGCATCGCGATGTGCTCACTTTCGTTTGAGGTTGCACCCAGTGTGTGGCCGCGGAACCCCCGCGCTCATTGACAGAACGTCTGCAAAATGGGCTCCGTCGATACACTCTGTAAATGATCATCACGCTGGCCGACGTCATGGGGCTGCCGGTGCTGCAACGCGGCGACCCCGAGGTGCTCAGCGCGCGGCGGTTCGACGAACCGATCCGCTGGGTGCACGTCAGCGATATGGCCGACCTGTCCAGCCTGGTGCAGGGCGGGGAGTTGGTGCTCACCACCGGCGCCGCACTGCGGGCAGACCCTCGTCGCTACCTGCAGGGCATGGCCGCCGCGGGCGTGCTCGGCGTGGTCGTCGAACTGGGCGGGGTCAACCTGCCCGCGGGAGTGGGCGCCATCGCCGAGGAGTTCGGGCTGGCGCTGGTGGCGCTGCACCGCCAGGTGCGCTTCGTCGAGGTGACCGAGGCGGTGCACCGGATGATCGTCACCGACCAGTTCGACCGCGTGGACTTCGACCGGCGGGTGCACGAGACCTTCACCGACCTCAGCATGAAACGTGCGTCGGTGAGCGGGATCGTCGACGCCGCCGCGGCCATCCTGGACGAGCCGGTGGTGTTGGAAGATCTGGCGCACCGGGTGCTGGCGGTGTCGGCGCGAGGTAACGCCGCCGAGCTGTTGCAGGATTGGGAGCGCCGGTCCCGGCGAAACTCCGAACACTGGGCGGTGACCGCGGTGGGGCCGCGCACCGAGGAGTGGGGCCGGCTCATCGTGCCCCGCCGTCCCGCCGACACGGCGCGTACCCAGATGGTGCTCGAACGCGCGGGGGTGGCGCTGGCGCTGCACCGGATGATCGAACGGGACCGCTCGGGGCTGGCGCACCAAGCCCAGACCGGGTTGATCGATGACGTGCTGCGCAGCCGCATCACCGACGAGCGGGAAGCCGCGGTGCGCGCACACGCGCTCGGGCTGCGGTCGGCGGCACGCTATGTGCCCGCCACAATCCGGGTGGAGCGCACCCCCAGCGCCGATCCCGTTGCCGGGCAACGGCGCAACGTGTCGTTGCTGGATACGGTCACGCACGCGGTCAACGCGTCCGGGCACACCGGGCTGTTCTCGGTCCGGCGCGACGGCGAGGTCGGACTGGTGCTCTCGCTCGGTGTCACCCGTTCGACGGACGCGGCCTTGACGGCGCTGGGCAACGACCTGCGTCGCGAGATACGCCGTGTAGAAAGCATTTCCGACTCTGCGCTGGCAGTCGGCGAACCGGTGGAACGGGTCATCGACGCCATCCACGGGCTGGCCGAGGCGTCGCACATCGCCGAGGTGGCGTTGTCGATGGGGGAGAAGCCGCGCCCGTTCTACCGGGCATCCGACGTCCGGCTGCGCGGCCTGATCTCGTTGCTGCGCAGCGATCATAGGGTGCAGGCCTTCGCCGAGACCGAGCTGCGGGCACTGCTGTCCGGTGACCCGTCGAACGTCGCGTTACTGCGGGAGTACTTGCGGTCGGCAGGCAACAAGGCGGCGGTGGCCCAGCGGTTGCACATCAGCCGTCCCGCGCTCTACAAGCGCCTGGCTGCCATCGGTGATGCCCTCGGCGTGGAACTCGACGACGGTGAATCGCGCACCTCCCTGCATGTCGCGTTGATGGTGCTCGACGCGCAGAAGCTCAGTCCCGCGGTGGGTTCCAGCTCCGAACCGATGCGCGCCGAGATCATCGATCCGTATACGTGACGCGCGCCGTCCCGATACGTTCGACGCGTGAATGTGCTCAACCGGATCATGGACTTCCGGATGACCGTCGCCGAATGGATCGGTCTCGCGTCGCTGCTCGCCGCACCATACGTGGTGATCGGGGTGCTGTGGTCGCTCTGGCATCTCGACCAACTGACGGCGCTGACGTTCGTCAGGTCGGCGGTCACGTGGCCGATTCTGTTGTTCGGAAACGGCTGCGCCCCATGACCCATCGCATCGGGATCACCAGGCGCACCGCCCGCTGGGACCGGGCCGGCGAGGTGTCCGTCGGCGACGCCATGGACTTCTGGGGTTTCGCGGCCGGGGCGGCCAACGTCGTCATGCAGCTGTCCTGGCCGGAAGTCGGCCACGGCGTGCTGGAGAGCACCGTCGATTCGGGCAATCTGCTCAAGCATCCGTGGAAGCGGGCCCGCACCACAGCGAGCTACCTGGCCGTCGCGGTCTTCGGCACCACCGCGGACCGGGAGGCGTTCCGGACCGCCGTCGACGGCGCGCACCGGCAGGTCCGGTCCGGTCCGGCCAGCCCGGTCCGCTACCACGCGTTCGATCGTGACCTTCAGATGTGGGTCGCCGCATGCCTGTTCGTGGGGCTCGAGGACGTCTATCAACTGCTGCGCGGTGCGATGACCCCGGCCCAGGCGGACCAGTTCTACCGCTCGGCGTGGACGCTGGGCACCACCCTGCAGGTCAACGAGGATCAATGGCCGGCCACCAGGGCTGCTTTCGACGAGTACTGGGCGCGATCCTGCGAGCGCGTCGTCATCGATCCCGGGGTGCGCGCCTACCTACTCGACATGGTGAACCTGCGGATGATCAATCCGATTCTGCGCCTGCCCTTTCGGCCGTTGCTGAAGTTCCTGACGGCCGGGTTCCTGGCGCCGGTGTTCCGGGACCAACTCGGGTTGCGCTGGGGACGGGGCCGTCAGGTGATGTTCGAGGCGCTCTTCCTGCTGGTGGCGTTCGTCAACCGGTTCATCCCGCCGTTCCTGCGCCAGGGCGGCAGTTACCTGTTGCTGATGGATGTGCGCAGGCGGAGCCGCGCCGGCCGGCCGTTGATCTAAGGGAGTTTCGACGATGCAACGCGTGCGTGAACTGCTGGCCCGTCCCGTCAGTGTCGGGGCGATGCTCGAGACGCTGATGTGGTTGGCCCTGCCGTACGTGATCATCGGGCTGGCCTTCACCGTGCTGCACCCCGACCATGTGCAGCAGCGGGAATCGCAACTGCAGAGGTGGTTTCCGGCGGGCGCCGATGTGGTCGCCTTCGGCGAGACGACGGTATGGTGGCCGCTGTTGCTCGTGTCTGGTACGGGAGAGGACCACTGCGGTGCCCAATGATGATCTCGCCGATTTCGAGCACACCGATTTCACCTATGAGGGCACCACGCGGGCGATCTACCGGAAGGGCAGCGGACCCGCCGTCATCGTGATCGCGGAGATTCCGGGCATCACGCCCAAGGTCCTCGACTTCGCCAGGAAGGTCGCCGACATCGGCTGCACGGCCGTGCTGCCGCACCTGTTCGGCCAGTCGGGCCGCGACCCGTACAGCAGCACCCGGGCGACCGTCGAAACCTTCGCCTCGTCGATCATCCCGACCTGTGTCAGCAAGGAATTCGTCACGCTGGCCACCGGGCGTACGTCGCCGGTCATCGGGTGGTTACGCGCCCTGGCCCGCGCCGAGCACGCGCGGTGCGGCGGACCCGGCGTCGGCGCGATCGGCATGTGCTTCACCGGCGGCTACGCGCTCGCCATGGCGGCCGACGACGTGTTGCTCGCGCCGGTGCTGTCGCAACCGTCGATGCCGGTGCCGCTCACGGCCCGGCAGAAGCGCTCCATCGACATCTCACCGGAGGATCTCGCCACGGTGAAACAGCGTTGTGCGGCCGGGCTGACGGTGTTGGGCCTGCGGTTCAAATCGGACCGGCTGGTGCCGGCGGAACGGTTCGACTTTCTGCGCGAACAGCTCGGCGAGGCGTTCATCGCGGTGGAACTCAACGACGTGGACGCCAACCCCGAAGCGCTGCTCACGCCGCATTCGGTGGTCACCGAACACCTCATCGACGAGCCCGGCCAGCCCACCAGGGCGGCGCTGGATCAGGTGCTCGACCTCTTTCGAACGCGGCTCCTGGCGGTGTAGCCCACCCGCGAGGAATGCGCGGGGCGGTGCGCGCTGTTGGCAGAGGTATGAATCAACGCGCTGGTGTGACGAGGGGCCGGGCTTCCGGTTGTGGAGTGCGCTCACTCACAAACGCCTTGTCAGCCGCGTTGCTTAGGAGGACTATCTAGCCATGCTAATGATAAAGCGATACGTGGAAGCGGCGCTGCTGTCCGTCGTCGCGTTGGCGGCGATCGCCATCCCGACCGTGATGCTGCTCCAGGATGGACCGCACCTGCCGATCCAGATCGTCATCAACGAACCCGTTACGCGCTAGTCAGGCCGATCGGCTGATGTCCCGGCCGTCTTCGTCCGGGTCGTCGCGCACCGTGGCGAGCCTCGGCGATTCGAGCAGGCAGCTCTGATTGCCGCCGGCCTTACGCGCCTCGTACATCGCGTTTGTCGCGATGGTCACCAGTTCGTCGAGGACGTCGTGCGAGGTCTGCGGCGCCAACCGTTGCAGCGGGGTGCTGACGACACCCAGGCTCGCGGTCAGCTGGAAGGGCGCGGATTTGATGGTGCTCAGGATGCGCTCGGCCAATGGCGAGGGATCCGCGTGGGTGAACACGTCGGCGACCAGATACTCACAATCCCCGAGATGGCCGATGACGGCGTCGCCGCGGACGGTCTCGCGCAGCCGTTGACCGATGGCCACCCGCGCACGATTGCCGCCGGCCTTGCCGGACATAGCGGTCAGCAGCGAAAAGCTGTCCAGGTTCGCCACGATGAGAACGAAATACCGGTCGTCGCGCCGGCTCCGTGAGCCGATCAGCGTGGCGACCTCGTCGTAGAAGGTCTGCCGGTTCAGCAGGCCGGTCAGCGGCTCGATACCGCCGGTGTTCATCTCGGAGCCGGCGATCTTGAGGGCCAGCTCGCACGCGAAGGCGACGGAGACGTTGATGGTCACCACCAGGGCCACCGATGAGATTGCCATGACCGGGTCCTCGGCCAACAACCGCCACGCGAGGGTGGCCAGCGTCGCGCCCTGGATGGTCCAGATGATGAGCAGCAGTCGCCGGGAATGGAAGAACACCGTGTACGCGGTCGTCATCACAAATGCGGTCGAACCCACCAGTGCGAGTACCGGATTCGGAAGCAGGAGGCACGCGGCCGCGATCAGCACCGTCCCCAGCGTCACGCAGAACATCGACTGACGCCACGACGGCCACTCCGAGCGGAGCCAGACGGCAGCCATGCTGCCGCTGCACACGATGACGAGCGCCACGGCGAACGGGCCGTAGGCGACGGAATGCTTCGGGGTGGCGATCGTGGCAGGCAAGGCGATGGCGCCGAGGCCGATGATGCTCCATGCCACCACCCGACACGTCAGGGTCTGCAGGTCGCGGGCGGCCAGGAATGCGGTGAGCCACTGGTAGTGATCGCCGCGATGTCGCCAGCGCCCGGGGGTGCGCATCAGACGCGTGATCGCATCGGACTACAACACCATGGCATCAGCGAACGGTACCAGCACAGGGCTGTCGGCAGTACCGTCGTTGCGGCCCGAAAATGCACGGTTAGCCTCGGAATATGACATCGCAGTGGACACCAGGACGACTCCGGGATCTGACCGGTAAGCGCATCATCGTGACGGGTGCGACCAATGGGGTGGGATTGGCGACCGCGACCGCGTTGGCCCGTGCGGGAGCGCGCGTGATCCTGGCGGTGCGCAACGCCGAACTGGGTGCGCAGCGGGCGTCCGAGATGGCCGGTGACACCGCCGTCGCCGAACTCGATCTGGCCGATCTGTCATCGGTGCGGGCCTTCCCCGGACGACTCGACGAACTCGGCGTCGGCGAGGTCGACATCCTGATCAACAACGCGGGCACGCTCACCCGGGAGCGCACCGACACAGTCGACGGGTTCGAGGCGACCATCGCGACCAACCTGCTCGGACCGTTCGCGCTGACTAATCTCCTGATGGATCGAGTGCGCGACCAGATCATCAACGTCGGTTCCGAGGCGCACAAGTCGGCCACCCTGCACCTCGACGACCTGCATCTGCGCACCCATAAATGGACTGTGATGGGTGCCTACGCGGCCTCGAAACTCACCGTGATGCTGTGGGGGCTGGAGCTGGATCGGCGGCTGCGGGCCGCCGGGTCGCCGGTCGTCACCCAGCTCACCCATCCCGGGTGGGTCGACTCGAACCTTCCGCAGATGGCGGGCGGGCCGCTGATGGGAATCGTTCAGCGCGGGGTCAAACTCGTCGCCGGCGCGGTGGCCAACGACAAGGACGCCGGCGCCGCCACCACCCTGTACTGCATCAGCGAGCCGATCCCTCCGGGCAGCTATGTGGGTGTGGACGGCCGACTCAGGCTGCGCGGAGTTCCGGTACTGATCGGCCGCAGCGTCCTGGCCTGTGACTACGCGGTGGCGGGGCGGATCGTCCAGTTCGCCGAACAGGAAACGGGGACAGAGCTTTTGGCGGTGCGCACGAGCGCGTCCTAATGTTTGCCAGGGCATAACGGGGCCGTCATATCGGGGTGCCATGGTGGGGCGGTGACCGTCGACCCGGCGCCGACATCGGCACCGGCGCGACTCGTCGAACGATTTCACCGGTTCTGTGAGCGCGTCGTGGCCCGCCTGCCCTTCGGGCTCGACGGGGTGGTCGCGCCCACCTTCCTGGGTTTCGCGCTGATCAACGGTTTCACCTTCGGGGTGGACCTGACGATTCTCACCTTGCTGCACAGCGGTTTTGGGGTGCTGCTGCCGATCGCCCTGACCGTCGGCTACGTCTGCGCGTTCGCGCTGAGTTACGTGCTGAACCGGACGCTGAACTTCCGCTCGCATGCGGTGGTCGGCCCGCAGCTGGCCATCTACGTGGTGGTGGTCGCCATCAACTACGCGGCCTTCATCGTCGCGCTGCCCACCGCGCTGGCGTCGTTCGGGCTGGAGTACCACGTGGCACGGATCATCGCCGGCGGCGGCGAGGCCGTGTTCATGTACAGCGCGATGCGCTGGGTGATCTTCCGCCGCTGACGGCCATTCCCGCGATAGGACCGCCCGAGTTCTTTACGCTCGTCACCATCTGGCGGACCACAGCCCATGCGTCCTGCCGGATCCCGGACCGGCCCTTGACGCGAGGAGACATTTCATGACCGTTCACGACACCGCCCTGGGACGCCGCCAGGTGTTGGCGGGCGCCGGAATCGCCGTGGGAGTCACCGCAATCGCGGCCTGCTCGGGATCCGACAAGAAGGATGCAGCGCCGACGTCGGAATCGTCGGCGAGTACCTCGGCGGCGGCGGGTGACAAGCCCGGCGGCGCACTGGCGACGACGTCGCAGGTACCGGTCGGCTCGGGGGTGATCGTCGGCGACGTCGTACTGACCCAACCCACCGCCGGGGTCTTCAAAGGGCTGTCCTCGGAGTGCACCCACGCGGGTTGTGCGGTGTCCGCCGTCGCCGACGGCAAGATCACCTGCCCGTGCCACGGCAGCGCCTTCGGCCTGGACGGCGCGGTGCTCAAGGGACCGGCGACCAAGCCCCTGGCCACCGTCGCCGTGACAGTGCAAGGCCAGGACATCGTCAAGGGGTAAGCCGCACGGAGGGCAGGAGCGAAGCGACCCGGGAAATGGGCACGGAGGGCAGGAGCGAAGCGACCCGGGAAATGGGCACAGCTACGATCACCGGCTGTGGGCGACGCGCAGGACTCGACACCGAAACCAAACCCGCAGTGGTACGAGGAATCGTGGGCGGTGTACGCGGCCGGTGCCGGTGCGCTCGCCGTGATCATCGTCCTCGTCTTCGCCGTGGTGCAGACCTCGCGCGGCTCGATGGATCCGGGCCATCCGCCCGCCCCCGCGACCGAGGACGCGCCGACGACCTCGCGGACCACCACGACGACGACCACGCGCACGCGGTCGACGCAGCCGTCCACGTCCGACATCAATCCGTCGGACACCAGCCCAGGGCCGACCACGACCACCGATGACTGGGTGCCGGATTTCCCGGAGCTGACCGGGACGACGACCACCACGTGGACCGACCCGTACGCGACGAGCACCTCCGCCCCCCGGGCCGGGGCGATCTAACTCAGCAGAGCGCTGCCCGTGCGCCACTGATCCCACGGCACCGCCCAATCGCCGTTCTGCGACAGCAACTCCTGGGGCGGGCCGCCGGTGTGGCGGATCTCCACGACGTCGCCGGGGACCGCGAAATCGAAGAACCACTTGGCGTTCTCGGAGCTCAGGTTCAGGCACCCGTGCGAGGTGTTGGTGTTGCCCTGGGCCCACACCGTGGCGTTGAGCTGATGCAGGTAGATGCCATCGCCACTGATCCGGGTGGCCCACGGGATGGTTTCGCGGTAGCCCAGCCGGGAGTTGGTCGGCAGACCGTAGGACGACGAGTCCATGATCACCGGATTGGCCTTGTCCAGCACGGTGTACACCCCGGGTGGGGTCCAGAAGTTCAGCGTCGTGCCGCCGATGGTCTCGGTGCCGCCGCGACCCATCGAGGTCGGCATGGTTCGCACCAGTTTCCCGTTGTCGAAGACACTGACCTGCTTGGTGTTGTCGTCCGCGATCGACACGTGGGAGTCGCCGATCTTGAACGACACCTTCTCGTCGTCCTGGCCGTAGTAGCCGTCGCCGAGCGGCACCCCATAGATGTTCGCGTCGACGGTGACGGTGGTGCCGGGCGCGTAGTAACGCTCCGGTCGCCAGTGCGCGTTCTGCTCGTCCACCCAGTTCCAGGAGCCCTTCACGGCCGGCGACGTCGTCACCACCAGTTGGCGTTCCGCGCGGGCCTTGTCGGTGACCGGCTCGTCGAAATGAGCGACGACGACGGTGCCGACGCCGTAGGTACCGCCGTCCTTGAGGGACGCGTAGCCGGTGGTGTTCAGGTAGACCGATGTCTGATAGCTCGGGGACACCGTGGTGAAGCTGGACGTCTCGGCGGCCGGCATGCCGCCGGGGCCCTGCGACCGGACGGTCATCGTGTACGTGCGGCCGTAGCCGAGCTGAACGGCCGGCTTCCACGCCGTGCGGTCGGGCGTCATGATCCCGGCCACGGCGGTGCCGTTCTCGTTGACCATCGTCACGTCGGTCAGCGTTCCGTTCGACGCGGTGACCTGAACCGGTCCTACCGGGAGCACGTTCTGGGCGCCGGCCGCGGGCTGCACCCGAACGGTCGCGGGTACCGGGGCCGGCGGAGCGGCATCGGGCGCCGCGAGATCGGCACCGGCGGCCAGGGTGCGGCAGCTGTCCTGGCACGCCACGATTGGCGAGCTCTGCGTCACGCCCAGGCCGGTGGTGACGAGAAGCAACGCCGCCAGGCAGGCGACGCGCACGCGGTAACGATCAAGACGCACGGGCACTCCGGGTCAGAGGATGGACTGGGCCGGGGTGCGTCACTGCACCGGCCGGACAGAAGCTCCCATAGTAGAGGGCGCCGGGCCCCGATCACACCCGACCGCTGATCTCCATGCTGTCCGTGTCGCGGGCCGCGAAATTCACGCTCGTGTAACCGTTGGCCGGTTCCCGTACGTAGTCGAGATATGGCTTGGTGTCGGCCATTTCGGTGTTGTCGGCGATCACCAGGGCGCCGGTGGACAGCCTCGGTTCGAGCACCCGCAGCACCGGCAGATAGAGCTCTTTCCACCCGTCGAGCAGCACCAGATCGACGGGGCCGGTGCCCGCCGCCAGGGTGCTGACGGCATCGCCTTCCAGGATGGTGATGAGATCCGACAATCCGGTCTCGGCGAAGGTCTGTTTCGCGGCGGCGATCTTGGCCGCGCTCAGCTCGGTGGTGATCACCCGGCCGGACCCGTTGTCGCGCACCGCCGCCGCCAGATGGACCGCCGAGAGGCCGAACGACATGCCGAACTCGACGATCGTCGCGGGCCGGGCGGCCCGCACCAAGGTGTAGAGCAGCCGGCCGGCAGCGGGAGTGACGGGCATGTAGATATCGCTGAGCGCATCCGCGCGTTCCTGGGCGCTGGCCCTCTGCAGACGGGCGTAATCGTCGGGGCCGCGTTCGCGCAGCCGGGTCATCTGTTGCTGGGATTCGGCGTACATCCGGTCCAGGGCGGTGGCCACCGGGTCTGAGGTCAGTGTTGTCATGCCGGCGAACGTACTCGGACGGGCTGTGTCTGCGATTAGACCGATCTGTGCCCGTCTGACACAATTGTGGGCGAGGGGAGTACTCCTATCGCTGTGGTGTCGTCATCACGTAGTCCAAAGTCGGATTGCCGGTGCCGCAGGCTGTGCCCATGAGGCCCGGCGGAAGAGACCTCGGCCGTTGAACGACGACCGGAGGCTCTTTTTACATGAATGTTTCTGCTCTCGAGTGGGGTATCACCCTCACCGTCACCATCGCGATCCTGCTCTTCGATGTGATCGTGATCGGGCGGCGTCCCCACGAACCATCCAAACGCGAAACCGCGACCTACCTGACGGTCTACGTCGGCCTGGCCGTGGCGTTCGGGCTGTGGACGTGGTTCTACCACGGCAGCCAGTTCGGCGTGGAGTTCTTTGCAGGCTGGCTCACCGAGTACAGCCTGTCGGTGGACAACCTGTTCATCTTCTTGATCATCATGGCCAGCTTCAAGGTGCCCCGGATCTACCAGCAGCAGGCGCTGCTGGTCGGCATCATCTTGGCGCTGATCTTCCGCGGCATCTTCATCGCGCTCGGCGCGGTGGCCATCGAGCGGTTCTCCTGGGTGTTCTACCTGTTCGGCGCATTCCTGGTGTACACCGCGCTCAAGCTGGTCCGTGACACCGAGCACGACGACGACGCCGACAACGGCGTGGTCCGGTTCGCGCAGAAGCACCTGAAGTTCACCGACAAGTGGGACGGCCTGAGCCTGTGGGTGAAGGAGAACGGCAAGCGTCTGATGACGCCGATGTTCCTGGTGATCGTCGCGCTGGGCACCACCGACCTGCTGTTCGCGCTGGATTCCATCCCGGCCATCTACGGCCTGACCCGCGAGCCCTACCTGGTGTTCACCGCCAACGTCTTCGCGCTGATGGGTCTGCGCCAGCTGTACTTCCTGCTCGGTGATCTGCTCAAACGACTGGTGTACCTGTCCCAGGGCCTGGCCTTCATCCTCGGCTTCATCGGTGTGAAGCTGCTGCTGCACGCATTGCACGAGAACGAACTGCCGTTCATCAACGGCGGCGAGTCGGTGCCCGTGCCGGAGATCCCGACGCTGGCCAGCCTCGGCGTGATCATCGTGACCCTGGTGATCACCACCGCGGCCAGCCTCTACAAGACACGCTCGGACGCGAAGAAGGCCGAGCCCGCCCCGGCCGAGTAGCTCAGTCCCGCACGAAGCGCACGTTCTCGGCCAGCGGGTTGCGGCCCACCCGCAATCCGTTGGCCGGGAACTCCGGGTCGGGATAGCCGATCGCCAGCCCACACAGCACCCGCATGTCGTCACCGATGCCGAGCTGCTCGCGCACGATGTCGGGATAGCCGGCGATGGAGACCTGCACGCACGTCCCCAGCCCGCGCGCTGTCAGTGCCAGCAGCAGCGTCTGCAGGAACATCCCGACCCCCATGCTGTCCACGTAGCCGAGTTCGTGGTGCATGCAGACGATGCCGGCCAGCGGGGCCCGGAAGAACTCCCAGTTGCGCAGCACGGCACGTCGGCGCGCCTCGGCGTCGTCGCGGGCGATGCCCATCGACCCGTACACGAGGCCGCCGAGGTCGCGGCGGTGGTGCTCGAAGTGTTGCGGCAGTTTCGGCACGTTGGGCGCCGACGCCTGCGCTTCCTGGAGCAGTGCCTCGACCAACCTGTCGCGCGCAGGCCCCGAGGCGAACACCACCTGCCAGGGCTGGATGTTGGAATTCGACGGGGCACGGACGGCCAGCGCGAGGGCTTCCTCGATCAACTCCTGCGGAACGGGCTTGTCCCGCAAGAACAACCGACTGGACCGGCGATCCGTGATGGCATCCTCGAGGTCGTACACGGTCACACGACGGTGCTGACGTAGCCGCCGTCGATGCGGACATCGGCGCCGGTGATGTTGGCCGAACGGTCGCTCGCCAGGAACAGCGCCAGGTCGGCAACCTCCTGTGCGGTGGTGGCCCGGCCGGTCGCGGCGCCGGCGGTGACGGACTGCAGCACCTCCTGGGCGGACGCGCCGCTGTCACCGCCGAACTGTTCGCCGACGCCGCCCTCGGCGAGCCACAGTGGGGTGGACACCGGCCCCGGGCTGATGACGTTCACCCGGACACCCTGGGGCCCGAATTCGCCGGACAGGCCCTTGGCGAGATTGGCCATCGCGGCCTTGGTGGCGCTGTAGTCCAGGATGGGAGAGTCGGGAAGCACCGCATTGACCGAACCGATCATCACGATGGATCCGCCATCCTTGAGCAGATGCGGCAAGGCCTCGCGGGTGACGCGGACCGCCGAGAGCAGGTTGACGTCGATCGAGGCCTGCCACGCCTCGTCGGTGACGGTCAGGAAGCCACCCAGGTGCGGGACGACCGCGCCGGTGTTGTTGACCAGGATGTCGATCCCGCCCCTCTCGGCGGCGGCACCGATGAGCGCCTTGGCCCCGTCGGCGGTGGCCAGGTCCGCGGCGACGAAGGTCGCCGACCCCGCGGCCTCCAGCGCCTTCAGTTCCGGTGAGTTGTGCCGCGCCCCGGCGACGACGAAGGCGCCGGCCTCGGCGAAGGCCTGACTGATGGCCAGGCCGATACCCTTGCTGGCTCCCGTGACGACGGCGACCTTGTTGCCCAGATGCATGTCCATGCCTCATACAGTGCACCGGAGGTGAGCGCCGTCGTCACCCGGGCAGGCGGTGCAGGTTCACCGGTAGTCCGTCGGCCGGGGTGGGACCGGTACCCCATGTCATGCGCGGCGTGTATCCGGGCGGTACATCCCAGTGGAACCGCCGCAGGAGTTGATGCATGACCGCCCTGACGTTCATATCGGCGAACTGCTGGCCCAGGCATTTGTGGACGCCGCCGCCGAAAGGCGCGAACGCGTAGCGGTGGACGGCGGTGGCGTCGGTCCCGGTGGTGAACCGGGCGGGATCGAACTGGTCGGGTTCGGGCCACCAATCGGCGAGCCGCATGGAGGCGTACACGTTGATCGCGACCTGAGACTTGCGGGGAATGAAATGCCCGGCCACCTCGGTGTCCTTGACGGTCTGCCGGAACAGCGTGCCTGCCGGCGCGTACATCCGGAGGATCTCCTTGAAGGCCGCGTCGAGCAGTGGGAACGCGGTGTCCAGCTCGGCCATGGTCAGCTCGTCGTGCGGATCGCTCAGGGCTTCGTCGCGAAGGGCGTTCTGCCACCGAATGTTTCGGCCGAGCTCATAGACCAGCATAGAGATCGCGATGGCGCTGGTGTCGTGGGCGGCCATCAGCAGGAAGATCATGTGGTTGACGATGTCGGCGTCGGTGAAGCGGTCACCGTCCTCGCTGCGGCTGCGGCACAGCATGGAGAACAGGTCGGTGCCGGTGCCGGCGCGCCGCGCGGGCAACTGTGCGGCGAAGTAGCGCTCCAGGCGCTCCCGGGCGCGCAGACCGCGGGCCCACATGCCACCCGGGACGTCGGCGCGGATCATGGCCTGCCCACCGCACACGGTGTCGTGGAAGTCCGCCGACAGCCGCTCGGATTCGGGTCCGAGCTCGGCGCCGACGAACACCTCGGCCGCCTGGTCGAGTAGCAGGTGCTTCACCGAGGTGTAGAACGGAAACTGTTGTACGGCAGGCCAGCCGGCGATGGTACGTCCGATACCGGGGCGCATCAGGTCCAGGTACCCGTCCAACGCGCTACGGGTGAACGCCTGCTGCATGATGCGCCGGTGGTCGCGATGCTCCTCGAAGTCGAGCAACATGATGCCGCGGTGGAAGAACGGGCCGATGACCGGCGCCCAGCCTCTGGTGCTGGAGAACGCCTTGTCCCTGTTGATCCAGACCGCCTCGAGCGCCTCGGGTCCCATCAATTGCACGATCTTGAAACCCACGCCGCCCGCCCACGACACCGGTCCGTATCGGTCATAGCGCCGCCGGGCGAACTCCAGCGGCTCGACGATCGAACTCAGGATGTGGCCGATCACGGGGAAGCCGTAGTTGCCGACGACCGGTTTGAGGTTCGAACCCCCGGGTGCGGGGGCCAACGCGTGCACCCGGCTGGGATAGCGCGAGGTGACACCCGCCGCCGCAGCCTGCAGCCGGAGCTTGACGTCTGCCGCGACGTCGGGCGAGATGAGGGTCACTGGCCGATCCGGTCGAGGTAGTCCTGCCGGGCGGACCGGTCATAGTGGCCGGGCGGCTTTCTCAGGGTGGCAAGGTGTTTGAGCCGCTGCAGCAGTGGCTCAGGCGTGGCCTCCTCTAGGGTCCCGATCGGGGCCAGCCAGCGGGGCACGGTGATCTCGCGGTGCGGGCGGCGCGCGCTGTCGGCGATGGCTGCGGCGATCTGTGCGGGCTGGCGGGTCGGCAACAGGTCGAGCGACACCCCGGCCGTCAACTCGGTGTGCACCGCGGTCGGCAGCACGGTGCTGAGGGTGACCCCAGTGTGGGAGATCTCCGCGCGCACCGATTTCGACAACGCCGCCACGGCGTACTTGGTCGCGCAGTACACCGAGATTCCCGGTGTTGTCACCTTGGCCGCCATGGAGGCGACGTTGACGATGTGGCCGCGGTTTCGCTCCAGCATTCCAGGAAGAAATGTGTGCATCCCGTTGATCACGCCGATCAGGTTGACGGCCACCTCGCGGTGGTAGAGCTCCAGTTTCTGCTCGGCGAAGGGGCCCATGTACTGGATCCCGGCGTTGTTGACCAGCATGTCCGGGGGGCCGTCGGCGCTGACCGTGGCATGGAAGCGTTGCACACTGGCAGCGTCGGTGACGTCGAGAACGGCTGCGCGGGCGCCGATCTCGGCCGCCGTGTGTTCGGCCTCGGCCTCGTCCAGGTCGCCGATCCACACCCGTGCGCCCCGGCGCACCAGCTCCTGGGCGGTGGCCTTCCCGATTCCGCGTGCGCCACCGGTGACACACGCGACCGCGCCATCGAGACGGATCATGCCGTCGCGCCGCGCTCGTCGCTGAACTCCCGCAGGCCGAAGTACGCGATCAGCCGGATGTCGCCGTCGGGCATGGTGAGCAGTGCGCGCCCGAGGTAGAGGCCCGGAATCAGTTCGACGACCTCGTCGCGGGTGCGTTTGATCGGGAAGGTGCGCACACTCGGGTTGCGGTACGGGGCGGGCGAATAGTCCAGCGCCCGGACTTTGAAGTAAGGCGCGATCGCCGCCGTCTCGATGGCATGACGGAAGTGGAACCCCGTCACCTCGGCTCCCTCGCGGCGCAGACCGCCGTACAGCGGGGCGACGGCCCGCAGTGAGTATTTGGCCAACGGGCTGAGTCTGTTGAAACCGGTACCGGCGGCAATGTCGAAGGTCTTGCCGCGCCAGGTGGGATCGATCTTCATCGCCGGGTTGGCGAGGTGGGCTTCCGGGATGCCGAACAGCTTGCCGATGATCAGGCCTTCCATCGCCCCGTGCGGTCCGTCTGGCGCACCGCCCCGCGCGAAGAGTTCGGCCAGCTGGTCGTGGCGCCCCGTGTCGCCGAGTTCGCGGAGGTAGTCCCAGGCCAGCCGGCGGGCGAGAACGGGAGCGTCCGCGGCCAACTCACGGAGGTCGCTCAGGGCTGACCCGGTGATGATGGGGTGATCGGTCGATGACGACTGCATGATGCCTCCAATATTGTGGTACGTGTTCGTGCCAGATAATCTGGTACCGAACCGTGCCAGAAGGGTTGGTGACTGTCAAGAGTGAATGCGCACACCGAACCGGCGGGATGCGACGATCAGGGAGTGTCCGGATCGCAACGCAGTTACGGTGGCCAATCCGCCGAGCAGCGGCGCGAAGTGCGCCGGGCCCGACTGCTGGACGCCGCCATCGACGCGATGTGCGACAACGAGTGGCGCACCGTCACGGTGGACAAACTGTGCGCGGCAGCCGGATTGAACAAGCGCTACTTCTACGAGGCCTTCACCGATCTGGATGCCGTCGCCGCCGCGGCCGTCGACGACATCGCCGCCGGTGTCAGCATCGCCACCCTCACCGCGGTGGCCGGCACCGCCGCCGAACCGGTCGCTGCGCAGGCCCGCGCTGCCGTTGACGCCCTGGTCCGCGTCCTGGTCGACGACCCCAGCCGGGCCCGGGTGCTCCTCGGGGGTGTCGCGAGTTCGGCTTCGCTGCAACGACATCGCGACGCCGTCATGCGTGGCCTGACCGAGGTGCTGATGGCGCACGCGCGGACCGTCCACGGGGTCGAGCTGGAGAGCGACCCGTTGGCTCGGGTCGCGCCGGCTTTCATCGTCGGCGGTACCGCCGACGCGATCCTCGCCTTCATCGACGGGCGGTCGGTGATGACGCCGGAGGAACTCGTCGACGGCCTGACCACCCTCTGGCTCATCACCGGCAACGGCGCGGCCGACGTCGCCCGCGCGCGCCACGAAAAGCGGTGACCGCCGCCCCGATAGCCTTCCGCCAGCAAACTCGGTGCGCTACCATTTCGCAGGGTCCGGTGGCCGGGCCGAAATGAGGTCTTACGTGGCGAACCCACAGGGGCGGCATCGCGCCCGGTCGGCAGGTCTGTTCAGCGGAGTTGTCGGCACCGCGGGGGTGGCTCTGGCCGGTGCGGTCCTGGTCGGGATGACGCCGGCCGTCTCGGCAGCCCCGGCGCTACTGGCAAACTCATCCGTGTACTTCTTGCAGGGCACCAAGATCGGGGACACCACAGGTCACCCGGCGCCGCTGATCTTCACCACCGAGATGATGACGGGCGCGGGGGAGGCGGCGCCGGACCCGGCCGGCTTCCAGTTCGTGAACTACCCAGCCACCATTGGACCGTTCTCCACCGGTGGATTCCGGGATCCGAACTGGGGTGTCTCCGTGGGCCGGGGTATCGCCGCGCTCGGTGAGCAACCGGTGGCAGGTGACACCGTGTTCGGTTACTCGCAGGGTGCGGTGGTGGCCACCGCCTACAAGCGCGACCATCTGGGTAACGGCGTCGACTACGTCCTGGTGGAGAATCCGGGGCGGCCCAACGGCGGCATCTTCGAGCGTTTCCACGGGCTGTACGTGCCGCTGCTCAACATCAGATTCAGCGGGGCCACTCCGGTGGGTCCGGATCAAAGTGGCGGGACCACCGTCGATATCGCCCGGCAGTACGACGGGTGGGCGGACTTCCCCAAATATCCACTGAACCTGCTGGCCACCGCGAACGCCGTGCTGGGGATCATCTATCTACACGGCGACACCCAGGATCTCGACGACGACGCCGTCATTGACATCGACAAGACCGACCCGCGGTACTACCAGCAGCACGGCGACACCACCTACTACCTGATCCCGACCAAGCGCCTGCCACTGCTCATGCCGCTGAGCGGACTGCTGCCGAAATCGGTGCTCGACAAGTTGGACCGGCCGCTGCGTACCCTGGTCGAACTCGGTTACGACAGAAGTGATTACAGCAAGAACACGCCGGCTCAGATCGTGGGGCCGATCGGTGCGCGGGCCGCGGTTCCCGATGTCGCAGCGGGCGCTGCGGTGACGGCCGAAGAGGTGCAGCCGACTCCGGTGGCGGCCGTCACGGCGAAGATCCCGACCTCCAAGAAGTCGGCGACCCCGCCCGTGACCCCGGATGTGAAGCAGAGCGACACGACAGACAACGACCCGCCGAAGCCGCCGCGAACTTCGTTGTCGACGAAGCTCCGTCAGTCCGGCGCGGCCATCTCCTCGAAGCTGCGCTCCTTGACCGGCCGGAAATCCGACCCCAAGACCACGGATGTGGATGCGTCGCAACCGGGTTCGAAACCAGAACCCAAGAAGGACGAACCCAAGAAGGACGAGCCGAAGTCGGACGCCGCGTGAACTGACCAGCGCGACAGCCTGATTGAGCGACCGCCGTTAAGCGTGTCGCCTAATCGGTAAAGCGCGCACCGCCAACGGTGTCTGATTACCCTGTGTCGGCATGTCCCCCGCAGTGCGCAAAGCCATCGTCGGCGCGTCGATCGGCAATGCCGTCGAATGGTTCGATTTCGCGATCTACGGATTCCTCGCCACCTTCATCGCAGCGCACTTCTTCCCGGCCGGTGACGACACCGCCGCACTGCTCAACACGTTCGCGATCTTCGCCGCGGCCTTCTTCATGCGCCCGCTGGGCGGCTTGGTCTTCGGCCCGCTCGGAGACCGCATCGGCAGGCAGAAAGTACTTGCCGTCGTCATCCTGCTGATGTCGGGTGCGACGCTGCTCATCGGTCTGCTGCCGACCTACACCTCGATCGGCGTGGCCGCCCCGCTGCTGCTGCTCGGCCTGCGCTGCCTGCAGGGCTTCTCGGCCGGCGGCGAATACGGCGGCGGCGCCGTCTATCTCGCCGAGTACGCCGACCCGGCGCGCCGGGGTTTCACCGTCACGTTCATGGCATGGTCCGGGGTGCTGGGCTTCCTGCTGGGCTCGGTGACCGTCACCGTGCTGCAGGCGACGCTGCCCGCCGCCGCGATGGACAGCTACGGCTGGCGTATCCCGTTCCTGCTGGCGGCACCGCTGGGGCTGGTCGGTCTCTACATCCGGCTGCGCCTCGACGACACCCCGGAATTCACCGAACTCAGCACCCGCGACGAGGTCGCCGGGCGGCCGCTGCGCGAAGCGCTGACCACGTCGTGGCGGCCGATCCTGCAAGTCATCGGCTTGTTCCTGATCTTCAACGTCGGCTACTACGTGGTGTTCACCTTCCTGCCGAGCTATCTGATCAAGACGTTGCACTACAGCAAGACGGCGTCGTTCGTGTCGATCACGATGGCCAGCCTGGTGGCGCTGATCCTGATCCTGCCGCTGGCCGCGTTGTCGGACCGGGTGGGGCGACGGCCGCTGTTGATCGCGGGGTCCGGGGCTTTCATCGTGCTGGCCTATCCGTTGTTCCTGTTGCTGAACTCGGGGTCGCTGGTGGCGGCGATCGGGGCGCACTGTGCGCTGGCGGCCATCGAGTCGGTGTACGTGTCGACGGCCGTCACCGCCGGAGTGGAACTGTTCGCCACCCGGGTCCGTTACAGCGGGTTCTCGGTCGGTTACAACGTGTGTGTCGCGCTGTTCGGTGGCACCACCCCCTACGCCGTGACCTGGCTGACCGCCAACGTCGGCAGTGTCATCGCGCCGGCCGGCTATCTGATCGTCGCCGCGGTGCTGTCGCTGGGCACCGTCCTGACGCTGCGCAGGTGAGCGAACCCCGCGGCGGGTGACCTGCCATGATGGGCCGATGACAGCTCAGCCGAAGTCGGCCCGGCCGACGAAGGCGGATGTTGCGCGCCTGGCCAAGGTGTCCCCGGCGACCGTCAGCTACGTCCTCAATGACGTGAAGGGCCAGACCATCTCGGCGCAGACCCGCGCCGCGGTGCACGACGCCGCCCGCCAACTCGGCTACCGGCCCAACCTCGCGGCCCGAAACCTCGCTCGCGGGGGCAGTGGAGTGGTGCTCTACGTGGTGCCGCCGTTCTCCCTCGGCGAGTTGTTGCTCGAAGTCGGCAGCAGGCTGACCACCGAGTTGGGCAGGCACGGCATCGTGCTGTCGCTGCAGTTCGAGACCGACGACGGCCGCAACGTCGTCGACGCCGTCGCCGACCTGAACCCGATCGCCGTCACCAGCGTGTTCCCGCTCAGCGGCGCAGCATTGGAAGCCGTTGCGGGAGCAGGTATTCCGCAGATACACCTCGGAAGCGCGCAACTGCACGCGATGGGCGCCCTGCACCTGAGCATCGGCGAGATGCGGGTGGCGCATCTGCTGGAGCGGGGGCACCGCCAGCTGGCATTCGCCTACGCCGAGGCCGAAGCGCTGCGCCCGCTGGGCGACTACTGGCTGGCCGGGCTGCGGGTGGCCGCGAGCGACCTGCCCGAGATTCTCACCGGTGCCGTCGCCGCCGACGGCAGCGACGCGGCCGACGCGGTGCGCACCTGGGTGGCCGCCGGGGTGACCGCCGTGTGTGCGCAGAGCGACGAGACGGCGCTGGTGGTGCTGCACGGAATCCGCGAGGCCGGCCTGCGCTGCCCGCAGGACCTGGCGGTCATGGGGGTGGACGCGATCCCGCTGGGTGCGGTCAGCGGACCCCCCCTGACCTCGGTGGGACTGGACGCGAAGACGATCGTCGAGGTGTCGGTGGCCGCGATGATGTCCGAACTCGGCTACCCCAGCATCCAGGAACCGAGCAGCGAGAACGTCGCGCACCTGATCCAGCGCGCGTCCACCTGACCTGCCGCAACAAACCGTGCCGCAGTTGTAAACATCGGTGCTTGCTCTCGGGGTGCCCGTCCGCGTAACTTACGCGAGTAAGTAATCCGGCAGCCTCCGGAGAAGGTGAGAAATTCAGTGACGACGGTCGACGCAAACACAGACGTGTATTTCGATCCCTACAACGTCGAGATCAACGCCAACCCGTACCCGACGTTCGCGCGGCTGCGGGAAGAGGCGCCGCTCTACTACAACGAGCAGTTCGACTTCTACGCGTTGAGCCGGTTCGCCGACGTGAACAAGGCGCTCATCGACCACGAGACGTTCAGCTCCGCCCGCGGCGCCATCATCGAGCTCATCAAGGCCAACATCGAAATTCCTTCGGGCGCACTGATCTTCGAGGACCCGCCGATCCACACCACGCACCGCAAGCTGCTGGCCCGGATGTTCACCCCGCGCAAGATCGCCGCGCTGGAACCCAAGATCCGGGAGTACTGCGCCCAGGCGCTGGACCCGCTGGTCGGCACCGGCAAGATCGACTTCATCACCGATTTCGGCGCCATCATGCCGATGCAGGTGATCAGTGCGCTGCTGGGCATCCCCGAGGACGACCAGGAGATGATCCGCGACCACGGCAATGCCCAGATGCGCACCGAGGCGGGCAAGCCGATGGAGGCCGCCGAGAAGGGCCTGGTCGACGGCTCGATCTTTGAGACCTACATCGACTGGCGCAAGGACAACCCGTCCGACGACATCATGACCGACCTGCTCAACGTCGAGTTCACCGACGAGCAGGGCGTGACCCGCCACCTCACCCGCGAAGAGCTGCTCATCTACATCAACGTGGTGGCCGGCGCGGGCAACGAGACCACCACCCGCCTCATCGGCTGGGCGGCCAAGGTACTCGCCGAACACCCGGACCAGCGTCGTCAGCTCGTCGAGAACCCCGCCCTGATCCCGCAGGCGATCGAAGAACTGCTGCGTTTCGAACCGCCGGCCCCGCACGTCGCGCGTTACGTGACTCGCGATATCGAGTACTACGGCCAGACCGTGCCCGCGGGCTCCTCGATGATGATGCTCATCGGCTCCGCGGTCCGCGACAGCCGTCAGTTCCCGCCCGACGGTGAGGTGTTCGACATCCACCGCGAGCAGCGCCAGCACCTGGCGTTCAGCGTCGGCACGCACTTCTGCCTCGGCTCGGCGCTGGCCCGCCTGGAGGGCCGGATCGCGCTGGAGGAGATGCTCAAACGCTTCCCCGAGTGGGAGGTCGACCTACCGAACGCCGCGTTGTCGCCGACGTCGACGGTGCGCGGCTGGGATTCGATGCCGGCGTTCATTTCGTGACGGCGAGCCTGACCGTCCCGAGCTCCTGGGATGAGGTCAGTGCCGACTGGATGACCGCGGCACTGGCCCGCGACTTCCCGGGCGCGGTGGTCAGCGCGGTGACCGTCGCGATGCGTGATGACGGCACCAACCGGCGCGCCCGGTTGGCGCTGACCTACGAGCCCGGTCCGGCGGGCCCCGGCACGGTGTTCGTCAAGGCGGTCGACCCCGAGCACCGCGAGATGATCAAGTACACCAGCGGGCTGCTGCACGAGCCCAGGTTGTTCAGCTCCGACGTGGCTCTGCCGCTCGAGCATCCGCAGGTGTACGCCGCTCCGATGGACGAGGCTGCCGAGGACTTCATGCTCGTCATGGAGGACCTCACGGCGCGCGGCGCCGATCCGCGCGACGCCACCCGGCCGCTGACCGTCGAGCAGGCGGCCAGTGGGGTGCGCGGGCTGGCGCGGATGCACTCCGCGTTCTGGGGTGAGCGGCTGCAGCGTCCCGGGCTGGACTGGCTGGAGCCGTTCGTGCCGTGGGACGGCATGCAGTACGCGCCGTTGCCGGCGGCGCTGGAACGGCTCGGCACCGACGCGCCGGCATCGGTGCACGCGCTGAGCATCGATGAACTGGTGGAAGGCATCTGGAAGCCCTTCATCCGGACGCTGACGACCACGGCGCCGACGCTGCTGCACGGTGACGCGCATGTCGGCAACACCTATCTCCTTCCGACGGGTGAGGTCGGCTTCCTGGACTGGCAGGTGGCCCGGCGCGGGAACTTCTCCGGGGACCTCGGTTACTTCCTGCAGGGCGCGCTGGTCACCGAGGACCGCAGGGCTCACGAACGTGAACTGCTGGCCGAATATCGCGACGCAGTCGAACTGCCGGCCGATGAGCTACCGTCGGCCGACGAGATCTGGCTGCGCTACCGGGCATCGGTCGCACATGGGCTGACGACATGGCTGGCCACCGCGAGCGCCGGTGAACTGTGGCAGCGGCCCGATATCGCGCTGGCCCTCGCCCAGCGCTATTCGGCGGCCTATGACGACCTTGAGACGGCCGATGCGCTGTCAGAACTCGGGGCCTGACCGGCCCCCTGACCGTGCTCTTAGGCGCGGGGACCGCAGACCCCCTAGGGTTGTGGCGTGCTAGGCCCCGCCCTGGTGGTGTTGTTCGCCTTGTGCGCCGCGATCTTTGCCGCAGTCGGCATCGTGGTGCGCCAGCGCGCCACCCTCGACGTCCCCCCGGAGCACGGGGTGAGCACCGTCATGGTCGCCACCCTGTTGCGCCGCCCGCTGTGGTGGGCAGGGACAGCGGCGGCGGTGGCCGGGTTCGTCTTCCAGGCGCTCGCCCTGGCGCACGGTTCGTTGTTGGTGGTGGCGCCGCTGCTCGTCTCGGCGCTGCTGTTCGCACTGCCGCTGAGCGCTCGGCTGGCGCACCGCAAGGTCACCCGCTCCGAATGGCTGTGGGCCATCCTGCTGACCCTGTCGCTCGCGGTGTTCATCCTGCTGGCGCATCCCCGGGTCAATGAGCACATCGCGCCGGCCCGCCAGATCACCGTCGTCGTGGTGATCAGCTTCCTGGTCGTCATCGCGTGCGTGGCCATCGCGCTGCGCAGGCCGGGCTGGCAGCGGGCCGTGCTGCTGGCCGTCGGAGTCGGCGTGCTGTTCGGCATGGTGGCCGTGATGACCAAGGTCCTGATGCACCTGCTCGCCCGCGACACCGTGGCGCAGGTGCTGGCCACCCCGGTGCCCTATGTACTGGTGGTGCTCGGGGTGGTGGCCACGCTGCTGCAGCAGTCGGCGTTCCACGCCGGTTCGCTGCAGACCTCGGTGCCCACCATGGTCGTCATCGAACCGCTGGCCGCCGTGCTGCTCGGCGCGTTCATCCTCGGCGAGCAACTCGACGCCAACGGCTGGGAAGCCATTGCCCTGACCGCCGCGGTGGTGGTCATGACGGTCGCTACCATTGCGCTCGGTCGCGACGAAGGGGCGTACGAAACGCGCCTGGAAGCAACCAAAGCCCCCACGTCCAGTTAGCTGGCGGGCGAGCATCCGCCACCTGTGAAGTGGCTGAAAGCCAGGTAGTGGCACCGTCGTTCGGTGGTCTTGCTCACATCACCCTGGTAGCCGCCGCATTCGGGCATATCTTTAGTTTTGCTAACGTTGTTTCGAGTACGCGGCCGCAGAGGCCGTCGGATAACACCAAAATTTCCACTGATCTGAAGAGTTATCGGGGGTTCCACATGACCAACGACGTGAGCGCCGAGCGCTTCGAGCGCCGCCTCAACCACCTGTACGACACCGATGCGCAGTTCGCCGCCGCGGCACCCAGCGCCGAGGTGATCGCCGCCGTCGACGCCCCGGGGCTGCGACTGCCCGACGTCGTCAAGACGGTGCTGCAGGGCTACGGGGACCGGCCCGCGCTGGGACAGCGCGCGGTCGAGTTCGTCACCGACCCGGCGACCGGACGCACCTCCGCCGCACTGCTGCCTCGTTTCGACACCATCAGCCACCGGCAGCTCTGGGACCGCGTCCACGCCATTGCCAACGCCTGGCGCGACCAGCCGGTCGCCGTCGGCGATCGTGTCGCCATCCTCGGCTTCACCAGCGTCGACTACACGACCTTGGACACCGCGCTGACCCAACTGGGCGCCGTCTCGGTGCCGCTGCAGACCAGCGCGCCGGTGGCGCAACTGGAGCCGATCGTCGCCGAGACCGAACCGGTGTTGATCGCGACGAGCATCGACTACCTCGACGACGCCATCGCCTTGGTCGAGGGCGCGAACACCAAGCATCTGGTGGTCTTCGACTTTTCCCCGGAAGTGGACGACCAGCGTGAGGCTGTCGACGCGGCGCGCGTGCGCTTGGGTGACACGGTCGCCGTCGAGGTACTCGGCGACGTGCTCGAGCGCGGCGCGGGTCTGCCCGACACCGCAGGGGTGACAGCCCCCGAAGACGATCCGCTGGCCCTGCTCATCTACACCTCCGGCAGCACCGGTGCCCCGAAGGGCGCGATGTACCTGGAGAGCAAGGTCGCCAACATCTGGCGACCGGCCGCCAATGCGCACTGGGACGACAGCCAGGGCACCGTGCCCTCGATCGTGCTGAGCTTCATGCCGATGAGTCACGTCATGGGCCGCGGCATCCTCTACGGTGCCCTCGCCGCCGGCGGCACCGTCAACTTCGCCGCCAAAGCCGACCTGTCCACCTTCCTCGAAGACCTCGCGCTGACCCGGCCCACGCAGCTGAACTTCGTGCCGCGCATCTGGGACATGCTGTTCCAGGAATTCCAGAGCCGCACCAGTCACGGAGCCGACGAGGACGTGGTGCTCGCCGACATGCGCGAGAACGTGCTCGGCGGGCGCTACGTCAGCGCGCTGACCGGTTCCGCGCCCATCTCACCCGAACTAAAGGGCTGGGTCGAGCGGCTGCTCGATCAGCATCTGCTGGAGGGCTACGGCTCGACGGAGGCCGGCTCGGTGTTCGTCGACGGCCGGATCACCCGCCCGCCGGTGCTCGAATACAAGCTCGTCGACGTTCCCGAGCTCGGCTACCGGCTGTCCGACGTGCCGCACCCGCGCGGTGAACTCCTGGTCAAGTCCACTCAGCTGTTCCCCGGTTACTACAAGCGGCCCGAGATCACCGCGCAGATGTTCGACGAGAACGGTTTCTACCGCACCGGCGACATCGTCGCCGAGCTCGGACCCGACGAGGTCCGCTACGTCGACCGGCGCAACAACGTGCTCAAACTGGCGCAGGGTGAGTTCGTCACCGTCTCCAAGCTGGAGGCCGCGTTCAACAGCAGCCCGCTGGTGCAACAGATCTACATCTACGGCAACAGCTCCCGGCCCTACCTGCTGGCTGTTGTGGTGCCCAGCGATCCGACGGCAACAAAGGCGGCCATCGCCGCATCGCTGACGGACACCGCCCGCGCCGCCGATCTGCAGAGCTACGAGGTTCCGCGGGACTTCCTCATCGAGACGGCACCTTTCACCGTCGAGAACGGTCTGCTGACCGGCATCCGCAAGCTGGCCTGGCCCAAGCTCAAGGAACGTTACGGCGCCGAACTCGAAGACCTCTATCGCGCGCTGGCCGACGGCCAGGCCAACGAGCTGCAGGCCCTGCGCCAGCACGGCGGAGACGCACCGGTGCTGGAGACGGTCAGCCGTGCGGCCATCGCGCTGCTGGGCGCCGCGAGCAGCGACGTCGCCGCGGATGCGCATTTCACCGACCTGGGTGGGGATTCGCTGTCGGCGTTGACATTCGGGAACCTGTTGCAGGAGATCTTCGGTGTCGAGGTGCCGGTGTCGGTGATCGTGAGCCCGACCTCGGATCTGGCGACCATCGCGGCGCACATCGAAACCGAACGGGCCGGGGGAACCGGCCGGCCGACCTTCGCGTCCGTGCACGGTGCCGGCGCCACGGAAGTGCACGCCGCCGATCTGACCCTGGACAAGTTCCTCGACGCCGCGACACTGGCTGCCGCGCCGAGCCTTCCGCGCCCCGCCGCCGAAGTTCGTACGGTCCTGTTGACCGGTGCCACCGGATTTCTTGGTCGCTATCTGGCCCTGGAGTGGCTGGAGCGGATGGACCTGGTCGACGGCAAGCTGATCTGCCTGGTGCGTGCGCGTTCCGATGCGGAAGCGCGGGCCCGGCTGGACAAGACGTTCGACTCCGGTGACCCGAAGTTGTTGGCGCACTACCGTGAATTGGCCGCCGATCACCTGGAGGTCATCGCCGGCGACAAGGGTGAAGCCGACCTCGGGTTGGACAAGGCCACCTGGCAGCGCCTCGCCGACACCGTCGACTTCATCGTCGATCCGGCGGCACTGGTCAACCACGTGTTGCCCTACAGCGAACTGTTCGGCCCCAACGCCCTGGGTACCGCCGAGCTGATCCGGATCGCGCTGACCACCAAGATCAAGCAGTTCGCCTATGTCTCCACGATCGGGGTGGCCGGCGGCATCGAGCCCGGAAAGTTCGTCGAGGACGCCGACGTCCGGACCATCAGTGCCACAAGGGTTGTCGACGACGGTTATGCCAACGGCTACGGGACCAGCAAGTGGGCCGGCGAGGTGCTCCTGCGGGAGGCCCATGACCTGGCCGGGCTGCCGGTGTCGGTGTTCCGCTGCGACATGATCCTGGCCGACACCACCTACGCCGGACAGCTGAACCTGCCCGACATGTTCACCCGGATGATGTTCAGCCTGATGGCCACGGGTGTGGCGCCCAAGTCGTTCAATCAGCTTGACGCACAAGGAAATCGGCAGCGAGCGCACTACGACGGGCTGCCGGTCGAGTTCATCGCCGAAGCGATCTCCACCCTCGGTGCGCATGTCGAGGACGGGTTCGAGACCTACCACGTGATGAACCCGTACGACGACGGCATCAGCATGGACACCTTCGTCGACTGGTTGATCGAGGCCGGTTACAAGATCGAACGTGTCGATGACTACAGCGATTGGCTCGATCGCTTCGAGACCACGCTGCGGGGGTTGCCGGACAAGCAACGGCAGGCGTCGCTGCTGCCGCTGCTGCACAACTACCAGCAGCCCGGCGTCCCGGTGAACGGCGCCATGGCCCCCACCGAGGTGTTTCGCACCGCCGTGCAGGACGCGAAAATTGGCCCGGACAAAGACATTCCGCATGTCAGCGCCCCGGTGATCGTGAAGTACATCACCGATCTGCAGTTGCTCGGCCTGCTCTGAGAACAGAACTCCTGGTCGCCGCCAGTGCCGACGGCGGCCAGGGTTCTCCCAGTGCATTGACAGCCGCGAACGGGAATTCACGGTCGCGTTCGCTCGTCATTCTTTATGGAGCCCAACGATGCGCTCACTTCCACATTTGTCTTGAAATACCAAACGTTTTAGAGGTTCCGTGATGTCGACCGATACCCAAGACGAACGGCTCGAACGCCGCATCGCCGACTTGATCGCCAATGATTCCCAGTTCGCCGCCGCCCGGCCCGATACCGCGGTCGGAAAGGCCGCAGAGGCCGACGGCATCAGACTCCCGCAGATCGTGCAGACCGTCCTGACGGGCTACGCCGACCGGCCCGCCCTCGGCCAGCGCGCCGTGGAGTTCGTCACCGATCCGGCCACCGGCCGCACCAGCGCCGCGTTGTTGCCGCACTTCGACACGGTCAGCTATGCCGAGCTGTGGAGCCGGGTCCGCGCTGCCGCCAGCGCCCTACACGCCTCCGGCGTCGAAGAAGGCGACCGGGTGGCCATCCTCGGCTTCACCAGTGCCGACTACACCGTGATCGACACCGCGCTCGGCCAGATCGGGGCCGTTTCCGTTCCGCTGCAGTCGAGTTCGTCCGCATCGGCACTGGCGCCCATCCTGGCCGAAACCGAGCCGCGTGTCATCGCCGCCAGCGTCTCCTACCTCGACGAGGCCGTCGAGCTTGCACTCACCGGCCACGCACCGGACCGCGTCATCGTGTTCGACTTCCACCCCGAGGTCGATGACGACCGCGAGGCGCTGGCCGCCGCTGCCGAGGCGTTGCGCCCGGCCACGGTCGTGGTGGAGACGTTCACCGAACTGCTGACCCGTGGTGCCGACCTGCCCCAGGCACCGGCGCCGAGCTCGGAGGATGCGAATCCGTTGGCACTGTTGATCTACACCTCCGGAAGCACCGGTGCCCCCAAGGGCGCGATGTACCTGGAGAGTCAGGTCTCCTCCTTCTGGCAGCGCTCCAGCGAGTCCTGGTTCGGACCGAGCGTCGCGTCGATCAACCTCAACTTCATGCCGATGAGCCACGTGATGGGCCGCGGCATCCTGTACAGCAGCCTGGCCGCGGGCGGCACGTGCTACTTCGCCGCGCGCGCCGATCTGTCCACGCTCCTGGAGGATCTGGCGCTGGCCCGCCCGACCGAGCTGAACTTCGTCCCGCGCGTCTGGGAGATGCTCTACCAAGAGTTCCAGAGCCGCACCGCGCACGGCGCCGACGATGACGCGGTACTGGCCGACATGCGAGACAACCTGCTCGGCGGTCGCTACGTGGACGCCATGACGGGCTCGGCCCCGATCACCGATGCGCTCAAGGCGTGGGTGGAGACCTTCCTCGGTATCCATCTGCGTGAGGGCTACGGCTCCACCGAGGCCGGCATGGTGTTCTTCGACGGTCAGGTGCAGCGCCCCCCGACGCTCGACTACAAGCTGGTGGACGTCCCCGACCTCGGCTACTACCGCACCGACCAGCCGCACCCCCGCGGCGAGCTTCTGGTCAAGACCGTCAACCTGTTCCCTGGTTACTACAAGCGCCCCGAGGTGACCGCCGGCGTGTTCGACGAGGACGGTTTCTACCGCACCGGCGACATCGTCGCCGAGACGGGACCCGACCAGATCCGCTACGTCGACCGGCGCAACAACGTGCTCAAGTTGGCCCAGGGTGAGTTCGTCACCTTGGCCAAACTGGAAGCCGCGTTCAGCAACAACAGCCCGCTGGTCCGCCAGCTCTACGTCTACGGCAACAGCGCCCAGCCGTACCTGCTGGCCGTCGTCGTGCCCACCGAGGATGCACTGGCACGGTTCGAGCCCGAGGAACTCAAGCGCAACATCGCGGCGTCGTTCCAGGACGTCGCCAAGGCGCTGGAATTGCAGTCCTACGAGGTGCCACGGGATTTCATCATCGAGACCACCCCGTTCACCGTGGAGAACGGATTGCTGACCGGCATCCGGAAGCTGGCGTGGCCCAAGCTCAAGGCCCAGTACGGACCCTCGTTGGAAGAGCTGTACACCGTCCTCGCCGACGGTCAGGCCCGCGAACTGCAGGAGCTCCGCGCTGCGGGTGCCGACGGTCCGGTTGCCGGCACCGTGGTGCGGGCGGCGGCGGCACTGCTCGGTGTCGCGGCCTCGGACGTGACCGAGGACGCGCATTTCACCGACCTGGGCGGGGATTCGCTGTCGGCGTTGACATTCGGCAATCTGTTGCAGGAGATCTTCGGTGTCGAGGTGCCCGTCTCGGTGATCGTCAGCCCGGCCTCGGATCTGTCGACCATCGCCGACCACATCGAGACGCAGCGGGCGGGCGGAACGGGCAGGCCGACGTTCGCCTCGGTGCACGGCCGCCACGCCGGCGAGGTCACCGCGAGCGAGCTGACCCTGGAGAAGTTCCTCGACGCCGCGACTCTTGCTGCAGCGCCGGACCTTCCGGCCGCCAGCAGCGAGGTCCGCACGGTGCTGCTGACCGGCGCCACCGGCTTTCTTGGTCGCTATCTGGCCCTGGAGTGGCTGGAGCGGATGGACCTGGTCGACGGCAAGCTGATCTGCCTGGTGCGTGCGCGTTCCGACGACGAAGCGCGGAGTCGTCTCGACAAGATCTTCGAGACCGGCGACGCGAAGTTGTTGGCGCACTACCGCGAATTGGCCGCCGATCACCTGGAGGTCATCGCCGGCGACAAGGGTGAAGCCGATCTCGGCTTGGACAAGGCCACCTGGCAGCGCCTCGCCGACACCGTCGACCTCATCGTCGATCCGGCGGCACTGGTCAACCATGTGCTGCCCTACAGCGAACTGTTCGGCCCCAACGCCCTGGGCACCGCCGAGCTGATCCGGATCGCGCTCACCACCAAGATCAAGCCGTTCATCTACGTCTCGACCATTGGTGTGGGCGACCAGATCCAGCCGGGCACGTTCGTCGAGGATGCCGATGTCCGGGTGATGAGTTCGGTGCGCGCGATCAACGACAACTACGCCAACGGGTACGGGACCAGCAAGTGGGCCGGCGAGGTGCTCCTGCGGGAGGCCCATGACCTGGCCGGGCTGCCGGTGTCGGTGTTCCGCTGCGACATGATCCTGGCCGACACCACCTACGCCGGTCAGCTGAACCTGCCCGACATGTTCACCCGGATGATGTTCAGCCTCGTCGCGACCGGGATCGCACCGGAGTCGTTCTACACCCTGGACGCCGCCGGCAAGCGGCAGGCATCGCATTACGACGGGCTTCCGGTGGAGTTCATCGCCGAAGCGATCTCGACCCTGGGCGCACACGTGCAGAACGGGTTCGAGACCTATCACGTGATGAACCCGTACGACGACGGCATCAGCATGGACACCTTCGTCGACTGGTTGATCGAGGCGGGCTACAAGGTCGAGCGGGTCGGCGACTACACCGGCTGGCTCAGTCGCTTCGAATCCACATTGCGGGGGTTGCCGGACCGGCAGCGCCAGGCGTCGCTGCTACCGCTGCTGCACAACTACCAGCATCCAGAGACCCCGGTGAACGGGTCGATCGCGCCGACCGACGTGTTCCGCGCCGCGGTGCAGGAAGCGAAAATCGGTCCGGACAAGGACATCCCGCATGTCAGTGCGCCGGTGATCGTCAAGTACATCACCGACCTGCAGCTGCTCGGGCTGCTCTAGCGGGACACCCAGACCGTCGAGCCTGCGGGGGGTCGCGCCTCAAC